>NZ_NTRO01000062.1:0-536 GCF_002560575.1 Bacillus sp. AFS023182
GTAGCTGTAATTCTTCGGTATCCATAACGGAGTTTATGACGCAAACAAATCTTTTTAATAGTCTTCTCTATTTCACTTGTAGAAGCTTGAGCTGTGTTTATCCAACGATAGAATGTTGAACGTGGTAAGCCTAGCACTTTACACAGTTCTTTTACAGTCATGTTATCTTTCACTTCATTCCATAGCTGAGCTACGATAACTGGGTTCAACTCCTTTCGATTTCCAGGTACTTTCCCCATACAAGTAATTGAGCTTTTAAATGTTTATTTTCCAAACGTAACTGTTCTATTTCACTTAACTCCCCGGGTCCTTTTCCGTAAGAATACTGTTTACCTACAGGTTGTTGGAAACGATGAGTCTGATCTGTATGATACCAGTTCATCCATCTTTTAATTTGACTTACATTTTTAACCCCCAATGTTTCCATAATTGTTCGGTTAGAATAACCTTCCTTTTTCATTTCAACGACTTTCCATTTTATTTCTTCTGGATAATGAACTCTTTTCTTCAAATGAAAAACACCTCCACTTAATTCG
>NZ_NTRO01000063.1:0-40220 GCF_002560575.1 Bacillus sp. AFS023182
ATTGTATTCCCTAAGATTTGTGATCCAAGAGTATCTGTACTTTTGGAAGTATCCATCGTTGGAATTTCGTTTGTTTCTGTACGATTCAGTACTTGTTTTGCTGCTAATTTAGCATCAGATTTACTATCACTTCCGCTTGAATTCGTACTTGTTTTTTTGTCTCCACCTGTAGAACATGCCGTTAATGCCATACTCATTGCTAAAACTGGTGCTACGACTGCTGTTAGTTTTTTCATCTTTTTCTTTTTCACTTTTGTACCCTCCCTAATTTCTTGTACGTTTCTAGATTAAGAAATTTCTGATAATTCTGTTTTTCTTTATATTCTTATCAAAAGATTTCTATTAACTATTATTCTACTAATTTTTTGTTTTTTGTAAAGTATTATTATTAAAAATTTTATAAAAATTATTTTATTGCACTAATATTCATAAACATGCCACTACGTTGATATAGCATTTTTTTGTATTCCTACATGCATTTGATTTTTCTTCTATTTATTCCAATTGTAAAGAAAACTCTTCTGAATTATTGTTAATAAATAATGTATAATTCTAGTAAATCCTTTCTTAACAAAATATAAAAGCAGACATTTATAATTATCTGCTTTACTAAAAAATTTTTATATTGTGTGTGCTATACTTCTTAACCCTCTTCACCTTCTTTTTTAATTTGCTGTTCACTTAATTCAAGATGGCTTTGAAGTTTATTACTAAGTTCTCTTAAACTCTTTATGTCTGGATTATAATAATATACTCGTTCACCATTCGGACCATTTGGTAAATATAGATCATCTCCGGTTAATTGTATTTTCTCAATTGAAGCATTTAAACCATATTTGTAAAACGACAGCATATCAGCCAAAGCTAAGTTTGTCTTAAAATCACCGTCTACAGCATCAATCATTTTTCCTATTTTTGTAACAGACCCTACGCTTTTTAATTTTTTTAAGATTGCTTCAATGACGAGTTGCTGACGCAGTCCTCTCATAGCATCACTATCAATATGCCGCGTTCTTGCAAGAGCGAGTGCTTGTTCACCAGTTAATGTTTGTATTCCTTTTTTCAAATGGATAGCATCAGGCTCATCTTTACTATTTTGTTCAGAAAACTCAATCGGAACATCTATTTCAATGCCACCTAAATCATCAACAATTTTTATAAACGAATTGAAATTGAATTTCACAAAATAATCAACCGGTACATGTAATAATTTTTCTACTGCTTCAACAGAAGCTTGTGGCCCTCCATCCTTTCCATTCTTTACAAGACCTCTTCCATATGCATGAGTTATTTTATCCTTTTTCTTTTCAATTGGAACATATGTATATGTATCACGTGGTATACTAATTAATTTGACTGTTTTATCATCTTTATTAAAAGTCGCTAGTAATAATGCATCTGTATGAAACGAACCATTGTATTCTTTTTGACGCTCCTTATTTTCATCAATACCCATAATTAAGAGAGAAACATTATTGGTTATTGGCTTTACAACTTCCTCACGTAAGTCAGATTTCTCACCACGCGCTAGGCTGAGAGATGCTTTTTGCACCGCATTTGAAGCTTTATTGTATAGGTACGCACCGTATCCAACGCCACTAGCTAACAAGATCCCTAAAAATATGCCTATGACTCTTCTTTTTTTAGATTTTTTCTTATTCTTTTTTTCACGTGAAAGTACACTCTTCTCCACATTATTTCCCCCGATTCTTATTATTCTATACAAATTAAAAACTGACAAAATGACAAATTCCTTATTTACTCAATACATTTTCAATTTTTCGTATGAAGATACATCTTTTTGATATACGTTTTCATTTATTCTTTTATTTATTTGTATCTTTTCTGTAGTAATAGAATACTGAATCATCCCTTTATCGAAACTAAGAAAATTTAACATGATTCCCGTATTTTTTTCAACAATCATTTCAAATTCCCCCTGTAAATCTTCTGATGTACTAACAGGCATCTCTATATTTATAACACCCTCTATTTTGTAACAATCTAATCCAAGATACTTTATTTCTTTGAAATTCCAATCTTTATATCTAATTAACAAATCTGCAAACTCAGATTGAATACTGTATGTAGCGAATCCGACATATTCACCGTCATATCGTTTCTTCTCTCCTACTTTATTAAAGACCCTTTCGGTAGGAGTTAATTTTAGTAATTCTTTGTTTTTTGGTTCAGGCTTCCAATCCACTTCTTTATAAGTAGCATCTTTATCATTAAATTCCTGTCTTTTTCCATTGTTATATAAAATCGTCATTTTCTTTGCTTGCCGATCCTCTTTAGAAGAAATTCCCCTCTTATTCTCTGTATCAATTGCATATTTGTAAGTAGTAATAAGATGAGATGATCTCGTATATTCTTCAAATTGGCCTGTTACATTTTTAAAATAATCAATTGAATCTAGCATTCTTTGATGAATCTTTTCTTTTTCAGGATAATTCACGTTAGATTTTGTTTCTTCTTCATTTTCATAATCTGAAAATGCTTTTTTCGTTACATATTCAAATACCCCACCTTTTTGTGCAAAACTTTGCACAGAAAATTCAAGCATAGAAACGAGTGATAATACCATTATTGCCGCACTAACAGCCATAACTTGAACTCTATAAGATTTCTTTTGAACAGGAATATTATGTAACGTATCACTAATTTTCTGATTCAAATGCTCTGGTAACAATGTCTTTTCTTTTTCTATTCGCTTTTTCAGCTTTTCATCAAACAGTTTGTCTCTATCCATCGTATTAGCACCCCCTATTCCATTTTTAATTGCTCCTGTAGTTGTTCCCTCGCTCTCGACAATCTTGATTTAACTGTACCTTTTGGGATTTCTAATAGTGTTGCAATATTTTCTTGATTCATATCCTCGTAATAATACAACACTGTTACAGCTCTTAATTCTTCATTTAAGGACTGAATTGCATTATGCAAGTCTAGATCTTCGTAATCGTCAAACGATATCATCTGATAATCACTCTCTTCCATTGCGATTACTTTTTTATGCGACCGGATTATTTCATTACAATGATTAATTAAAATTCGTATTAACCATGTTTGAAAAAACTCCTCATTTTTAAGTTTTTTTATATTTTCATACGCTTTCAAAATTGTTGTTTGCATCGCATCTTCTATATCAACTTCATCATGTAGCATTGCTTTTGCAATACGATAAAGCTTAACTTTATGTGTATGTATTAAGGAAACAAATGCTTCATGATTACCTTTTTTAGCTAAAGAAACATCCGTCTCTTCTTTCACCATAGTTTTATATAACGGTAGTACTTTCACTGTTTGTCCTCCTGTTTTATTTCTCTCAATAAAACTTTACACTTATTAGACGGTTTAGTGGGATAAAAGGTTCATTTTTTTCTTAATTTTCCAGAAATAAAAAAGATAGTTAATTCCTTTATGAACTAACTATCTTTTCAACCATATTCATCTACAGCGGCAAATCTCTCTTCTTGAACAACACAATCGCTACTGCAAACATACAAATAGCACCGCAAGTTAACCCAATACTCACCGGCCATATGTTATATGTTCCTGCCACAATTTCTTCTGGACGGAACAGTGAGAATAATGATATATTTCTCATCCATTCTAGCTTATCACTTAATTTCCCCACCATATTTAATACATAAAATAAAATGGTTAGACTTGCTGAATAGCTAAGAGCTTTTCTTTCATCATTACATAGACAAGAAAATAAAAATGAATAGGCACTGACTACCAAAAATACAAGTCCCCCTACTAAATTCATCTTGAAAAATAATTCTTGATTTAGATTATTGTCTTTTAAGAACAACTCTGCTCCTAATACACCAGCTCCGTATGTAGCAAGTGTAATAATCAGTAATCCAAGAATAAGAACTACTGCTTGTGTTATTGCAATCTTCACTCTAGATACAGGTGTTGCTAGTAAATACGCCATCGCTCCTTTATCTACATAATGAGCTATTAAGTGCGTCGCAACTGTTACACTAAAAACCGTCAAAATGATAATAAACAACATGCCATAGTATTCACCCGCTAAGAACTCACTTACATTTTGAATCGGAGTTTCCATACCAACTATTTTCTTCACACTCTCTGGCATAGCACCTATCAGTTCATTTAACCCTTTTGCTGATACGAGTGATGGGAATATCCAAATTAACAACCATAAATAAAGAGCCGCACCAATCGAATAACTCCATATACTTTTTGAATTTTCTTTAAAGCTAGCTAAAAACAGCTGTTTATTCATGGTTTGCACCCTCTTTCGCATCATAATAATGCATAAATAAATGTTCCAAATCCATAGCTCTCGTTTGAAGTGCTTTTACATTATACTGTGCAAGTATTTGTAATACTTCCTGATAATTCCCCTGCACAATAACAGATGCTGTATTCCCCTTCACTGCTTCAAATTGCAAATTTTTCTTTTGTAAAGACCGCATTTCCTCTTGAGAGGACACTGTTACATCCATTACCTGTCTTCTCATCCCCTGTAAATCATGAATATTTTCCACTGTTACAAGACGTCCTTCTTTAATAATCGCTACTCGGTCACATGTCCGCTCGATTTCTGTGAAAATATGTGACGACATAAGGATTGTCTTTCCTTTTTGTTTTTCTTCTAGTATTAAATCAATAAAAGTTTGTTGCATAAGTGGGTCTAATCCCGATGTTGGTTCATCTAGAATTAACACCTCTGGATCATGCATAAATGCAGCAACAATGCCTACCTTTTGTTTCATCCCTTTAGACATTTTTCGAATCGGTGTTTTCACATCAAATTGTAATCTTTCAATAAGCTCATCACGTCGTTTTGTTTCTTTCAATCCTCGCATACCTTGCATTAGTTTTAAAAATTCTAATCCATTCATTCCTTCTGTAAAAGAAATTTCTCCTGGCAAATAACCAACTTCTCTTTGGATTTTCGCAGCCTCATTCCAGCAATCTAATCCAAAAATTTCTGCATGACCAGCTGTTGGTTTGATAAATCCCATTAAATTACGAATCGTCGTTGATTTCCCTGCACCATTCGGTCCTAGGTAACCGAAAACTTCACCTTCTTTTACTTGAAAAGTAATATCAAATAACCCTTTTCCATTTGAAAATTGCTTTGTGATATTTTGGACTGAAATCATTATCCCACCTCATTTTTTGAAATATTTAACTGTTTATATTTCAAAATCATTGTACTCCTCTCCAATTATATTAGCAATAACTTTTTGAAATTTTTACAAGCCTATATTTCAAATTTATTGTCTTCATCTTTATTTTCTTGTATATTTTAGGTGAGGTGATTGTATTGAACGGGTTTGAAAAAGTGAAAGAAAAGAAAAAACGCGCCATTAAAGACGCGGCATTGTTATTATTTTCAGAACGTGGATTTAACGAGGTAAAAATAGAGGATATTGCAAAAAAAGCGAAAGTATCCCAAGTGACGATTTATAACCATTTTGGGAGTAAAGACGCTCTTTTTAGAGAACTTATTCAAGAATTTGCGACTACTGAATTCCAATACTATAAAGAGCTAGCATCCGAAAACAGGCCTTTCCATGAAATACTGCATAAAATGATTGTTAGAAAAATGGAAAGCGGCGGATTATTTCATCCTGACATGTTGTTGCAAGTGATCCAAAGAGATTCAGAGCTTCGCGAATTTATATATCGTTATCAAAATGAAACCGTCCTGCCTTGGTTTTTAGAGATATTAGAACATGCACAACGTAACAATGAAATTAATCCCAATCTTTCAAAAGAAATGATGTTACTATACATTCAAATGTTCAGTAAATTAGGTGATGACTACGGGCCTCAATTATTGGAAGGAGATCGCGAAAAACATATTCAAGATATTGTTACGATGTTTTTTTATGGGCTTTCTAATCCTGAAAATAACATTTAGAAAAATTAGGCATACAATTCAAAGACTCGGTTCACATCATACTATAAATAAAAAAGACANNTGTCTTTTTTATTTATAGTAAAATCACCTTGCCTGTTGTACTACTTTCAATTGCATATTCGATTAATCGAATCACTTGTAAACCGTCTTCAGCTGTTACAGGAGGTTGCACACCATTTACTATACTATCTCGAATTCCTTTATAATACATTTCATAGCATCCCACTTCTGTTGGAATGCGTTTTTCTTCCTCTTCTGTTTCTAGAACAGTAAAATTACTTTCACAATCTTCTCCATATCCATTGTCACCTGGCTTCATACCAGCTTTTAATTGGTCTTCTTGTGAATCCATACCATATTTTACAATCGAACCTTTATCCCCATGAACATTGAAATGAGGTCCCGCATGTTTCACATAACTACTACTGTGTAAAATGACACGCATGCTTCCATAATGAAGTGCAATATGGAAGTAATCATCCGTTTCTGCTCCAGGCCGTTGTTTTACTACATCTGCACTAATGGCATCTGGTTTTCCAAACAAATGTAATGCTTGGTCAATTAAATGCGATCCTAAATCATATAAAATCCCTGAACCTGGTAAATTCTTTTCACGCCAGCGATCACGTACATGAGGACGGAAACGATCAAAATGTGCTTCATATGTATACACATTCCCAATTTGTTTTTCCTCAATCAATTTCTTTATTGTTAAGAAATCATTATCAAAGCGGCGATTATGATACACACTAACAACTACATCATGCTCTTTCGCCAATCTAATAAGCTCTTCTCCTTCTTCAACTGAAACAACAAACGGTTTTTCTACAACGACATGTTTACCATGCACAATAGCTTCTTTTACAAATGGAAAATGCGTTGTATTTGGTGACGTAATAACAACAAGGTCAATGTCATCTCTTGTCACTAATTCATCAATGTTACTAACAACCTGCACATTCGGTAATGCTTGTTTCACTATATCTTCTTTTGAAGATACAATCGCATGAATATCATATTCATCAATCGTTTGTAATAAAGGGATGTGAAATGTAGTACTAGAAAATCCAAATCCAACAATCCCTACTCCTATTTTTTTCATATATTCCTCCATATTTGAGAACGATTTCATAGTTATTATATCAAGTTTTATTTTATTTACATAACCATTTGCTCATTCTTAGATTGATACAAATGAAAGAAAACTTTAATCAGTAGGGTTTTATTCATAACCCGCTGATTATTAGCTCTTACCGATCCGGATTTTATAAGCAGTTGAGTCTCACCTAATTTCTTTGCTTTTACTGAGTTTTGAAGTGGTGATCTTACTGCCCACGCATAGCGGGAGAAAAATATAGAAGATAAGGAAAATTGTCCTCATTGCCATCAAGCTATGAACATTATTGTCCCCCTAAGCACTAACTCTTTACATTTATCTCATCTTATTTACTTTATTCTTCTATAAGATTTTATAAACACGAAATTTTCTCAATATACAAAACAAAAACATAATTTATAATAACTCTTGAGCTAATCATTTTGCAATTACTCATATTCTATTTTCTAAAAGCCTTTATTACATGATTTTCATCTCTTAAACAAGGAAGGTTGAAGTTATGAGCAATACAAAAAAACTAGAATACATATTGTTTAGTAGTTGGTGTGTTTCTTTTATTGCAACCATCGGGAGTTTATATCTATCTGAAATAATGAAATATGAGCCCTGTACATTATGCTGGTACCAACGTATTCTCATGTATCCACTAGTTCTTTTACTAGGGACGGCTATTATACGGAAAGATTATAGGATTGGGATTTACAGTTTGGTTCTCGCTATCATTGGTGCATGTATAGCTGCTTATCACTATTCCCTTCAAAAAATCCCATTTTTATCTGAAAACGGAACATCATGTGGGAGAATACCTTGCACAGGTGATTATTTAAATTGGTTCGGATTTATTACAATCCCATTTCTCGCCCTAATAGCCTTTCTTATTATTATTATTTGTGGCTTTATTCTTATTAAAGTAAGCAAGGAGAGAAACAGTATATGAAAAAAATGCTTTTTTTCATGATTACTATTTTATCAATATTTACACTTATTTTTATTCTAACCAATAAAGGAACAAAAAGTGAAAAAACCACAAGTACTGAAAAGGTAGATTATTATAAAAATCAAATTACCCCCGAACAATTGCAACAAGATCTATCAAATCACAAAACAAAAGTAGTTTATTTTTACAAAACGACCTGTCCGCATTGCCAAAAGATTTCACCAATTGTAGTTCCTATGGCAAAAAATATGAATATCGATATGCAAGTTTTGAATCTAGAAGAGTATAAACAAGGTTGGACTATGTTTCAGATAAAAGGAACACCTACAATTATTTCTTACAAAGATGGAAAGGAAATGAATCGTATATTAGGAGAACAACCTTTACAAACGTTTCAAACATGGTTTGAAAACAACAAATAAGAATTTTTGTTTTACCAAAAACACTATTTTTTCAAACTAGTAACTAGAGTATTGATAAAGAAACAAACATTAGCTTTATTTTTAAACATACATTCTATTCATTTATAGGGAGAAAGGGGCTCTCCCTCATGCTTATCAATCTTAAATAAAAGATAATACTTGATAGGTATGCGGGGGATTCCCCATCTGCAATAAAATATAATTTATTAGGAGGTAACACGTATGTTTAAAAAAGTTGCATTATCAATTGCTTCAGTAGCAGTAGCTGGTTCAGTTTTATTTGCAAGTCAATCGGTAACGGAAGCTGCTTTTTATCCGGTACAAAAAACAGGTTCTGGGCTAGATCTTCGTACGACCCCGACAATAAATGGTACAAGGACTGAATCAAACATTCCAGATGGCACTAATCTTTGGTTGTTTTGCTATGTGAATGGCGAATCTTATATGGGAAGTAAGGTTTGGGATTTTGTAGATGATAATGGCTATGGTGGCGAGTTAGATCAAGGCTTTGCTCCTGACTATTTCATTAAAACTGGTTCTTCTAAACCAGTTGTTGGATACTGCGCTTTTTAATTGGAAACAAAAGAAAACAGCCTCATCAGGCTGTTTTCTTTTTACATAGTAATATCAGTAGTGGTTACTCCACTCACCTCATTTTTTGTTTGCTGCTCTCGTATCACATCAGTAATTACTTTTACGGATTTAACATCATTTGGAGCTTGAGGTAAGAAACAAATTAGTGTTAACTTCATTTTCTCCTTCGCATTTAAACTTCGACTTTTTGGGTCCGCATTCATTTTATATACATCTACTTCCTCACCATTACTTAAAACAAGTGTTTTAAAAGGACCTTGTTCCAAATCAAGCACTTGATCTGAAGTATTTTCTAAAGTGGTTGTAAATTGTATTGCATTCATTTGCTCTGTACTTAGTCCTCGTTCTTTTAAGTTGTATTTCCCAATTTCACTTACTTCTGTACTCTGAATCACCTTAATTCTTTCTACTTGAATATGAAGAGGCCCTGCTTCTATCATTGTATTAGGCTCACTTAATTGCTTTAGAGTCACTGTTCCAAGTGGATGCTTTGCCTCTTGTCCTACGTGTGTTAATGGCTCTGTATAAGGCTTAGTTTTCACATTAGTTTCAGCTATTGGCGCTTTTTTAGTATCAGGTTCTACCTCTTTTTCAGAATTTGTTTGATTGGAACAAGCCGATATAAATATACATGTAGATACAGTCATTAAAAAGGAATATACTTTTTTCATTTATGGACTCCTTTATTACAGAATATAGTTCATACATTTATTACTGTTCCATAGTTCTTAAGTTATTGTAAATTAATAGTTTGAATTTTTAAATATTCAATCCAAGAATTTATGTAATTCTATATTGAGAAAATTTATGTAAAGATACTTATTTTGTACAACAGGAATTTTATAAAGTAAAACTTCCATGAGTGGCAGGTTTCTTCCCCCTACTTATGGTTAGTTGAACCAATCGGGCATTCATCTCCCACTTCTTTGCTTTTCACTGAAATTTGACTTAAGAGTGATACTGTCCGTTAATACGGGATAAATCCTAAAATGTATTAGAATTAAAGCTTCCAATATTTCAAAAAAACCATGATCTATATAATATAGAACATGGTTTTCACTAATAAAATGCGTATATTTAATTGGAATATTTACTATCGTTTATTCATTCTATCCGTTTCTTCGTCCATGTCTCAACCACTTCACCGGTCTCACTAACATCTAACACTAAACTACCGTTGCTATACCGGTCTTTATTACGAAATACTTTTGGATCTATTTCTTCTACAATCTGTTTTTCTGTTTTCATATAAACAAGTTCATCATCACGAACAATTTCAATACCAACAATACGGTACGGATTACGTTTTAACTCTTTAAAGATAACAAGACCTCGCTTTGCCCTTGTTGATTTTTCAATTTCAGATGCTTTTAATCGTTTCACTGCACCGCGCTGCGTTATGAGAATAAGTTGATCTTTTTCACCATCTAACGGTTTACCAGAAGCAACATAGTCATCTTCCTTTAAATTAATCGCTTTTACACCAGCCGCCCTTACACCAACTGGACTTACTTCTTCTTCATCAAAAATAAGTGCATATGCACCATGTGTTGCAAGAACAATATCACTTGTTCCATCTGTTGTGAATATATCTACAACTTCATCATCTTTTTTCAAGTTCACAGCAACAAACGCTCTTGAATAGCGCTGAACCTTGTACTGATTTAGTTCCGTTTTTTTGATCATACCATTTCGCGTTACGAATACGATAAATCGCTTTTCTTCCTCGAAATTCGGTACAACAGTCGCCCAAATTAATGTTTCATCCCTATCGAGCGAAACAATATTCGCAACATGCTGACCTAAATCTTTCCAACGAATATCTGGCATTTCGTACACTGGAAGATAAATATAGTTTCCTTTATTCGTGAATAAAAGAACCGTTTCTGTTGTGTTTGTATCGAAACGCTCAAGTAAGATGTCGCCCTCTTTCATACCGAAGTCTTTTCCGTTCGATGCGTTATGTGAGCGCCAACCCGTTCGCTTCACATACCCTTCTTTCGTTACAGTAACGATGACATCCTCTTGTGGAATCATAACTTCCACATCGATTTTTATTTCTTCAATTTCCTCTTCAATAACGGCACGGCGATTATCACTATACGTTTTCTTTACTTTCTTCAAATCTGTTTTTATTACTTGAAGAAGCCTTTTCTCACTTTGTAAAATCGCTTGTAATTCTGTAATTTTCTTTTCTAGTTCTTCCGCTTCTTTTTCTAGTGCTGTAATATCTGTATTTGTTAAACGATACAATTGCAGTGATACAATTGCTTCCGCTTGTGCTTCTGTAAATCCAAATTTTGCACTTAAATTATCTTTTGCATTACGTTTATCTTTAGATGCTCGAATTGTTTCAATTACCTCATCTAAAATCGATAATGCTTTCATTAAGCCTGCCACTATATGCTGGCGGGTTTCTGCTTTTCTAAGTTCATATTCTGAACGACGTGTAACAACCTCTTTTTGATGCCCAATATACGCATCTAGAATTTTCGGTAATGTCATAAGCGTCGGACGACGGTTATTAATAGCTACCATATTAAAGTTATATGGCACCTGTAAATCCGTATTTTTATATAAATAATTTAAAATACCTTCTGCATTTGCTTCTTTTTTCAATTCTACAACAATACGAAGACCCGTACGATCCGTCTCATCACGTACTTCAGCAATTCCATCTAGTTTTTTATCTAGACGTAATTCATCCATTTTCTTTACTAGATTTGCCTTATTTACTTCATATGGAATTTCTGTAATAACAATTTGTTGTTTACCACCACGGATGGTTTCAACTTCTGCTTTTCCGCGAATGATGATTTTTCCTTTTCCTGTTTCATACGCTTTTTTAATTCCATCAATCCCTTGAATAATACCACCTGTTGGAAAGTCAGGTCCTTTAATTACTGTTAATAAGTCATCAACGGAACTATTTGGCTTGTCAATACGCATCATTGTAGCATCGATTACTTCACCAAGATGATGCGGCGGAATCTCGGTTGCGTAACCAGCAGAAATTCCTGTTGAGCCATTTACTAATAGGTTTGGGAACATCGCTGGCAGTACGACTGGCTCTTCACTTGTATCATCAAAGTTCGCTACAAATTCTACTGTTTCTTTATCAATATCACGAAGCAATTCAGAGGCAATCGGCGATAACCGCGCTTCTGTATAACGCATCGCTGCCGCTGGGTCACCATCCACACTACCATTATTCCCATGCATTTCAACTAAGACGTTACGTACTTTCCAATCTTGACTTAGACGGACCATCGCCTCATATACAGAGGAATCACCATGTGGATGGTAATTACCAATAACATTACCAACTGTTTTGGCCGATTTACGAAACGCCTTATCATGTACGTTTCCTTCTACATACATGGAATATAAAATACGACGTTGTACCGGCTTTAAACCGTCACGCGCATCTGGTAGCGCGCGGTCTTGAATAATATATTTACTGTAACGTGCAAAACGATCACCTAACACGTCTTCAAGCGGGAGGTCATGAAACTTCTCTGCTTGCATGTTATTCCACCTCCGTCTCCATAATCATTTCATTTTCCAAAATATTTCCTTCTTCTTGCATACCAAATTGTACATTGCGTTCAATCCATTTACGACGTGGTTCTACTTTATCACCCATTAATGTGGTCACGCGTCGTTCCGCTCTTGCAGCATCATCAATTTTCACACGAATTAATGTCCGCGTTTCTGGATTCATTGTCGTTTCCCATAACTGATCCGCGTTCATTTCACCTAGACCTTTATAGCGCTGCAACATATATCCCTTACCAACTTTTTTCGTCACACCATCTAACTCTTCATCCGACCATGCATATTCAATTACTTCACTTTTCCCTTTTCCTTTACTTACTTTATATAAAGGTGGAAGAGCAATAAATACTTTACCTGCCTCAATTAACGGCTTCATATAACGGTAGAAGAATGTAAGTAATAACACTTGAATATGGGCACCGTCTGTATCGGCATCAGTCATAATTACAACTTTATCATAGTTAATATCCTCGACAGAAAATTCGTTTCCAACACCACCGCCAATTGCATAAATGATGGTATTAATCTCTTCATTCTTGAAAATATCAGCAAGCTTTGCTTTTTCCGTGTTAATTACTTTACCTCGTAGTGGTAGAACTGCTTGGAAACGGCGATCACGTCCTTGCTTTGCAGAACCACCGGCAGAGTCACCCTCTACTAAATATAGTTCGTTCTTCTGCGGATTTCGTGATTGCGCAGGTGTTAACTTCCCGCTCAATGTTCCTTCTGAACGCTTTTTCTTCTTACCAGTCCTTGCTTCTTCTCTTGCTTTTCGTGCTGCTTCACGGGCTTGTGCTGCTTTAATTGCTTTTTTCACAAGAAGTGTTGCTACGTCTGGATTTTCTTCTAAAAAGTATGCTAAGTGTTCGGACACAATCGCATCTATAGATGAACGGGCTTCACTTGTTCCAAGCTTCCCTTTTGTTTGACCTTCAAATTGTAGTAAATCCTCCGGTACACGTACAGAAACAATTGCCGCTAACCCTTCGCGAATATCTGTACCTTCTAAATTTTTATCTTTCTCTTTTAACATTGAGACTTTACGAGCGTATTCATTAAAAACACGTGTCATCGCTGTTTTAAATCCCGCTTCATGTGTCCCGCCATCTTTCGTACGTACATTGTTTACGAATGAAAGAATATTTTCTGAATAGCCATCGTTAAATTGAAATGCAAGTTCTGCTTCAATCCCATTTTGTTCACCAGCGAAGTATACAACCGGATGGATTGAGTCCTTTTCTTCGTTTAAATAAGCAACAAAAGCTTCAATTCCTGTTTCATAATGAAAAACATCTTCTAAATCATTTCGTTCATCTTTTAAAGTGATTTTCATGCCTTTTAACAGAAATGCAGATTCACGCAATCTCTCACATAACGTTTCGTAGTTATAATTTGTTGTACTGAAAATAGATGGATCTGGTTTAAAATGCATCGTTGTTCCAGATTGTTTCGTTTTTCCGATTTTCTCTAGTGTTGTTGCAGGAACACCACCATTTTCAAAACGTTGTTCGTATATATTCCCATCACGTTTAATAGTTACAACGAGCCATTCTGATAAAGCATTTACAACCGATGCACCAACACCGTGTAAACCACCACTCGTTTTATAACCGCCTTGTCCAAACTTACCACCTGCATGAAGTACAGTTAAAATGACTTCAGGTGTAGGTTTTCCAAGCTTATGCATTCCCGTAGGCATTCCACGCCCTTTATCAATAACACTAATACTATTATCTTTATGTATTATGACAGAAATTTCGTCACCAAATCCCGCTAATGCTTCATCAACGGAGTTATCTACTATTTCGTATACTAAATGATGCAATCCACGGCTATCTGTACTCCCGATATACATACCCGGGCGTTTTCGCACGGCTTCAAGACCTTCAAGCACTTGAATGGCATCTTCGTTATATTGAAATTGATGCTTCGCCAAACTCCTTGCCCCTTTCCTAATCAAATCAGAACATATGTTTCTATTATAGAATAACGCCTTAACCATACTTTTGGCAAGTTATGTTATGTCTTTTATATACCATTTTCAATAGAAAAATCCTTGTTTTTTCACAAGGATTCCTCTAGGCTACTATTTCAGAAAAATAATCGTTTGTCAACGAGAAATGGATATGTATTCCAAATTACATACTCCACCATTTGATAATTAACCAAATGACAATTATCCAAAATGGGATAACCAGTAGCAATCCCCAAAAACAGCCTTTAAAAAATCTCATGATGAACACCTCGTTCATCTGCCCAGTTTTCAAATGTTATCCTGAGCTGAATTGACCTTTCATTTTCAATATCTAGACTACTTCGTCATCGCATGTTCTACTTTAATGCAACGATCCATAATAACAGTATAGCCCTTTTCCTTTAAAAACCTATATGTATCTTCATCTTGTACTCCTAATTGTGCCCAAAAAACATCCGCGTCAATCTCGACAAATTCTTTTGCAACATCCATTAAAAATTCAGAACGGCGGAATACATTTACAATATCAACATGTTCCTTAATATCTTTTAATGACGGAACAGCTTTTTCTCCTAGTACTTCATCTACGGACGGGTTTACTGGAATAATACGATACCCTGCATCCTGCATTGCTTTTGAAACCATGTATGATGTACGTTCTGGTTTATCGGATAATCCAACAACCGCAATTGTTTTACTATTTTTCAATATTTCACCAATTTCCGTACGAGTTGGGTTTTCAATTACCATACTAAATCCCTCCTATTCTTTTAGTATAGCCGATAAAGAAAGCCTCTTTCAATACGAAAGAGACTTCTTTATTAATTGGTAGCAGCAGAGTTATCCGCAAGAGTAACTGTTTTCGTCATTTTTTCACCATTTCGGTAGAATGTAACTTCAACTTTATCGCCAACTTTTTTCTTCTCATATAAATACTTACGGAATTGAAGCGTATTTTCAACCTTTTGTCCATCTAGTGCTACAACAATATCATATTGCTGAAGTCCCGCTTTTTCAGCTGGTGAAACTGAATAAACTTTACTTAAGAGAACACCACTTGTTACATCTTTTGGCAACTTTAATTGACCTAGTGCATATGGTTGTATCTCTTCTAGAGATGCAACTGTAACTCCCATTGCTGGACGTTTTACTGTACCATCTTTTTCAAGAGAGTCAATCACTGGTTTTGCTATATTGATTGGAATTGCAAAACCAATTCCCTCTACTTCTTGCTGTGCAATCTTACTAGAGTTGATTCCGATGACTTCACCATTTTGATTAAATAGCGCGCCTCCGCTGTTCCCAGGGTTAATTGCTGCGTCTGTTTGAATAACCTGTGCTTCCCAATCCACACGTTTGTCACCATTAATATCAACTGGAATTTCACGCTCTTTACTACTAATAATCCCTTCTGTCACACTACCATCAAAACCTAGTGGATTCCCAATTGCAATTGCCGATTCACCAGCGCGAATTTTACTTGAATCGCCAAGCGTTGCCACTTTATTAACATTAGATCCATCAATCTCTACAACAGCTAAGTCTAACCAAGGGTCTTTACCAACTAGTTTTGCCTCCACTGTTTTACCATTACTTAGTTTTACTGCAAGCTTGTTTGCTCCCTCTACTACGTGATTATTCGTTACAATCAAAGCCTTATTCCCTGCTTTTTTGTAAATTACACCCGATCCTGATCCAGCTTTCGTTTCTTCTTGCTCTGCTGGCTGCATTGCAAATGGATCAATATTTTGTTGCATGTTAATTACACCTACAACAACCTCTTTAGCTCCTTCAATCATACCCGGTAAATCTGTTTCATTTTTTGCTTTATTTACAACAGGAACCACAGTTCCCTCTACTTTTGAATTAGAAGTTAAAACCGTCCCGTTCCCATTTGTCCATGGCATATATGGTGCTACGAAACTAATGGATACAGCTCCGATAACTGCTCCAACTAGACCTGTAAAAAAGTATCCTTTTTTACTACCTGATTTTTTGCTTTCTCTCGTTTCACTATGCTCTTCATTCATATTTGATCCGTCATAATATCCCATAATTGATATCCCCTCTCTGCTGAATTCATAGTTTCAGTATAGTCACATTTTGTGTCCTTCTTGTGAACTCATCGTGAAATCCAATTAAAATAATACCCTTATTCAATATTGTAGACAAAAAAACTATAATTTGTACATTTCCACTTACAAAAAAGGGTGTAAATGTACTATATTCCCAACCTATATATTTTTTCAACATATAAGTTGCTATTACGAAGGGCCAAAAGGAAACTTCCCTCAAAAAGAATGCTTTTCTACCGTTTTTCCATTTGTATTTATAAATATCTCTAAGTTGAATTACATAATATTTAAAAGTTATTCCTCAAACTTATATCCCACTCGAATGACAGTCCCGATATGTTTTGCTTTGTCACCTAACTTATTACGTAATTTTTTTATATGTGTATCTACAGTACGATCATCACCATAATAATCATATCCCCAAAGTTGATCTAATAAATGCTGGCGTGATAATACGATTCCTTTGTTCTCCATTAAATACACAAGAAGTTCGAATTCTTTATGCGTTAATATAATTTCTTCTCCATTTACCGATACCGTACGTGAAAGACGATTCACATCGATTCCAGCCATAGAGAGTGTATTCTCTTCGGCAATCCCTACTGCCCCATCAGCACGCTTTAATAAAGTTTTCGCCCTAGCTACTAGTACTTTGGGGCTAAAAGGCTTTGTTACATATTCATCAGCCCCAAGTTCAAAACCTAACAATGTGTCATCTTCGTCAGAACGTGCTGTAAGCATAATAATTGGTACCGCCGACTCTTTTCGAATACGACGACACACAGACCAGCCATCTATCTCTGGCAACATGATATCTAGCATAATTAAATCAATTGTATGTTCCGCAAATAATTCTAACGCTTGTTTTCCGTCTTCAGCTTCTATTACTTCAAAACCTTCATTGCGAAAATAATCACTAACAATTTCTCGTAATCTTCTTTCATCTTCAACAAGCAATACCGTTTTGTTCATCTAACCTATCCCGCCTTTTTACTCTTTCAATCGAATAATACGTTGATTGGAGCTTCCGCGAAATGGAAGTGTCAAGTCTCTTTTTTCAATTTCAAACCTTCCATCGACAAGAACATCCCCATAATGTAACAACTCTATCATATCATTATTTTGAGAACTCTGTATCTCTTCTAATGTATAACCTGTGTAAATCCATAAGTTTTTTTTCAAAGCCTTCACCGCTTTTGCTACCTTCTTCACTTCAGCAGCTTGAAAAAATGGATCTCCACCTGAAAATGTTACATCAGTAAGCACATTTTTGGCAATCTCTTTTACAATTTCTTCTACGGTCATTTCAGTACCATTACAAATATTCCATGACTTAGGATTATGACATCCTAAACAACGATGCGGACAGCCCGCAAAAAATATGACTGTCCGCAATCCTTCTCCATCTACTACACTATCATGAATAATATTCATTACTCTCATTTATGTTTCACCCGATCTGCTTCTTCACTGCGCTTTGCACTATTCCATTTGGACATATCTCCTACAAGATATCCTGTTATACGGCGAATTCTTTCTATTTCATTCTCATCCTCGGTTCCACAACTTGGACATTCATTTTTGATGACACCATGATAGCCACAGCATTTACAACGATCCACAGGGTGATTTATGGATCCATATCCGACCCCATACTCTGCCATCGCCTGTACGATTTGTTTCAATGCCTTTTGGTTATGAACCGCCGCTCCATCTAATTCAATATACGTGATATGTCCACCATTACAAAGTGTGTGAAACGGTCCTTCTAAACGTATTTTATCAATTGCTTGAATGTTATAATAAACCGGAATATGGAATGAATTTGTATAATAATTATGATTTGTCACACCACTAATGGTTCCAAATTCCTCTCGATCTTTTTTAACAAACTTTCCTGATAACCCTTCTGCAGGTGTTGCAATTAAGGAGAAATTCAGCTGATGTTCTTTCGTGGCTTGATCCATCTTCTGTCTCATTAATGCCACAATTTCATTTCCAAGATTCCATGATTCTGTATCTTCCCCATGATGTTTTCCTGTTAAAGCAACTAAACATTCTGCAAGACCGATAAAACCAATACTTAACGTTCCTTGTTTTAAAATTTCAGCAACAGAATCTTCAGGGTGTAGATTTTCTCCGCCTCTCCATATTCCTTGTGAATATAAAAAGTGAAAATCTCTTGCCTTCTTCGTACATTGATAAGCAAACCGTTCGAGTAGTTGACGAATACCAAGGTCTATATAATAATTTAAAGCTTCAAAAAACGCTTCTTGTGAACCGCTAATTAATGCTAATTTCACCAAATTAATAGATGTAAAAGATAAATTCCCTCTACCAATCGCAGTCTCTTCTCCATGAATATTAGACATAACACGAGTTCGACACCCCATATAACATACTTCGCTTTCTGGACGACCATCATAATGCACTGCATTAAATGGTGCATCTAAAAATGAAAAGTTCGGGAATAAGCGTTCTGCTGTCGTTTCTAATGCCAATTCAAATAAATCATAGTTCGGATCATTTTCTTCAAAATTGACACCTTTTTTTAGTTTGAAAATTTGAATAGGGAAAATAGGTGTTTCACCTTTTCCTAAGCCAGCTTTTGTCGCCCGTAATAATTGTCTAACTAACAACCGCCCTTCTTTTGATATATCTGTTCCATAGTTAATTGAAATAAACGGAACTTGCCCACCGCCCCGGCTATGCATGCTATTTGAATTATGAATAAAAGCTTCACACGCTTGATACGTATCATTCTCTGTTTCTTTCCATGCAAACTCTTCTACTTGCTCTTTTGTTAACGGATACGCCCCTAATCTTTTCTTATTTCTTTCAAATGTTTTTCTCACATATGGTGCTAAATCCATATCAAACATGGCAAAGGATTGACCACCGTGCTGCATGTTTTGATTGGCTTGAAGAATAATCGAAGAAAGTGCCAACGCACTTTTAATATCTTGTGGTTGCCTCATATGTCCATGCCCTGTATGAAATCCGTTTTCAAGCAGTTGTGCTAAAGGAATTTGCGAACACGTTGTCGTACCTGTCGCATAAAAATCCATATCATGTGGATATAATATATTTTGATTGATTGCTTTTTTTACTTGTTCAGAAAGCAAATGTTCCACTGCATAATATTTTGCACTCTCAGATGCAAATGTTCCCATCATTCCCATAGGGGATCGTCCATCAACATTTGCATTTTCTTGCATTAAATCCTGTTCATTCCCGTGGACAATTGTTTCAAACATCTTCACTAATTCTTCTCCACGCTCACTTTGTTTCATCATTTCTAAAACCTCCAACTACATCTTGTTCATTCACTAACAAAATGATACAACATATAGTCTTGATCAATCTGTGAGAAATGTAACATTCCTGTGAAAGTTTTTTTAAGAAACTTTGAATTTTTCATTTACAAAAAAGAAATGTGCTCTTTACAAATGTATGGTACAATATACGGGAAAAACTCTTTTTACCCTTTATCAACACATTTGAATAAAGGAGACTGAACTTATGCTTACATATCTTTTATTTATCGTTGCGTATTTACTTGGCTCGATTCCATTTGCACTTGTTGTTGGAAAAATTGGTTACGGAATCGACATTCGCGAGCATGGTAGCGGTAATTTAGGAGGAACGAATACATTTCGGACACTAGGGAAAAAAGCAGGCTTTATCGTTACAATTGCTGATATTTTAAAGGGAACGTTAGCGACAGCTCTGCCGTTAATTTTCGCCTTAGATATCCATCCCCTTTGGTTTGGATTGGCTGCAGTTCTTGGACATGTATACCCAATCTTTGCAAAATTCCGCGGAGGAAAAGCAGTTGCAACTTCTGCTGGCGTACTCTTATGTTATGCGCCAGTCATCTTTGCGATATTAGCCGTTATCTTTTTCACCCTTCTATTTACAACGAGATACGTATCACTTTCTTCTATGGTAACAGCTGTTGTTGCTGTTATCGCATCAATTGTTACTGGGGATAAAATCTTTATTGTTGCAATGTGTTTATTAGCTGGTATGGTTATTTATAGACACCGTGCAAATATTGGACGAATTATAAATAAAACTGAACCGAAAGCAAATTTAACAAAGAAACAAAAGTAAGGTTGCAACCCACATAACGCAAAAAGAAAACGCAAAGCATATTAATAGCGTCTTTTTGCGTTATTTTTTATACTATAGAAAAAGCAACATAACTTGGAGGAACTATACATGAACCTTTCTGTAACAAATGAAGCAGTAAATTGGTATAAAGATGAATTAAACTTACAATCTGGCGATACAATTCGCTTTTTCGTACAATATGGTGGTTGTAGTACTGTTCAAAAAGGGCTTTCTTTAGGAATCCGTAAAGATGACCCTGCGCATCCTGCTGTTCAAATTCAAGAAGAGGGTATTACTTTCTTTGTTGAAGGTGATGATGAATGGTTCTTTGATGGACACGACCTAGCCGTTACCTTTAATGCTGGGGATGACTTTCCACAATTTAATTATGAAAAATAAAAAAGCGCGTGGCGAAATCCACGCGCTTTTTTATTTTTTCTTAATCTCTTCATACTTCGCATACCACTCAGGATATAATTTCTTAAAGGATACGGGACGAAAACCATCTTTTTTCGCACAAATATTTGTTGTTGTAGCGGTAATACAAAGGTCTCCATCACCATTATAAATTTCATATCCATATGTAACACGAAGTGGACTAACTGAATCAATCCATGTTTTCACAATTGCTCTTTCTCCATAACGCATTGCTTTCCGATATGAAATTTGTAAATCTAACACTGGAGAAATAACTCCTTCTTTCTCCATTTCAATATATGAAAACCCTAATTCCTGTATCAATTTTGTACGCCCTAATTCTAGCCATACTAAATAGTTTGAATGGTAAACCACACCCATTTGATCTGTTTCCGCATAGCGGATTTCAATTTCGTGTTCTGCTACAAACATATCATAATCTCCTTCTCACTTCTGTTTCCTCACATACATTTAATCATAATACAGTGAAATCAAAAATAAAATAGAAACGGTGGATCTTTTACTGAAAGGAGCGAGTATATGATTCAAATTGTAACCGTTCGTAGCGGTGATAGCGTATATAGCTTAGCGTCAAAATTTGGTACTACGCCCGAAGAAATTGTAAAAGACAACGGACTTAATCCAGCTGAAACACTTGTTGTCGGTCAGGCACTAATTGTAAATACGAAAGGAAATAATTATTACGTACAACCTGGAGACAGCCTTTATCGAATTTCTCAAACATATAACGTTCCTCTCGCCAGCCTAGCAAAAGTTAATAATCTATCATTAAAATCTATTCTCCATGTTGGTCAACAATTATATGTCCCAAAGGGCTCCAAACGAGAGATAGAATCTATCGCCTATTTGCAACCTTCCACAATACCTATTAAAGAAAGCTTAGTAAGTGCTACACGGGCTATTAATCCTTTTTTAACATATTTAGCTTATTTCAGCTTTGAAGCACAAAGAGATGGTACTTTAAAAGAACCAACTGAAACCGCTAAAATTGCTGAGCTCGCTAAGCAAGGACAAACAATCCCAATGCTCGTCATTACTAATATCGAAAATGGAAACTTTAGCACCGCATTAGCATCTATTCTTTTAAGAAGCGCTACCATTCAAAATAAGTTTATTACTAACATTCTACAAACAGCTGAGAAATACGGTATGCGTGATATTCATTTCGACTTCGAAAATGTCGCTCCAGAAGATCGCGAAGCATACAACCGCTTTTTACGAAATGTAAAAACAAGATTACCTGAGGGATATACATTAAGTACGACACTTGTACCAAAAACGAGTTCAAAACAAAAAGGAAAGTTTTTTGAAGCACATGATTATAAAGCACAAGGGGAGATTGTTGACTTTGTTGTGATTATGACTTATGACTGGGGATGGCAAGGTGGACCACCTATGGCAGTTTCTCCTATTGGCCCTGTAAGACAGGTAATCCAATATGCAAAATCCCAAATGCCCCCGCGAAAAATTATGATGGGACAGAATTTATATGGTTTCGACTGGAAGCTCCCCTTTAAGGCAGGAAACCCTCCTGCAAAAGCTGTTAGTTCTGTTGCAGCTGTTGCACTTGCTCGTAAATATAATGTTCCAATTCGTTATGATTTCACAGCACAAGCACCGCACTTTAATTATTTTGATGAAAATGGCGTGCAGCACGAAGTATGGTTTGAAGATGCTAGGTCTGTTCAAAGCAAGTTTAATTTAATAAAAGAACAAGGCATTCGCGGAATTAGCTATTGGAAAATCGGACTCCCTTTTCCGCAAAACTGGCGTTTACTTACTGAAAATTTCTCAATTATAAAAAAAGGCTGACAACTGTCAGCCTTTTTACCCATTATTTTCAGATTCATCTTTTATTTCACTTTTCAATGAATCAATACTTTCTAAACGGCGTTGGTTTTTTGCTTCAATTGCAGCACGGTCTTTTTCATTTGAAACTTCTGCAGTTTCTTTTGCCTCATTAAAATTATCAATCGTATTTTGTACCATCTCTTGCAATTTTTCTACATTATCACTTCTGTCATCTGGATTTGCTTTATATTGCTCTGACATATTGTTTCCCTCCTAATTAAGATATATATACATATTAGCTTTCCAAAAACGAATTAGATTATGTATACACATAAAAAAAGGAGAATGAAAACATTCTCCTTTTCTTTAACCGTTATCCACAATCGGTTGTTTCCCTGTCTGATCTTGCATTTGCTTCCCTTTATTTCCACCAGCTTTTTTTGACTGTGTTCCAATGTGATCTGGTGTAAAATCTTTTGAGTTCTTTTTTGGATTTCCCATAACATTCGCCTCCTTACCACTAGTATCATACTAGCGGTAAGAATTATTCAGCCTGCTTAAAAAGTTGCATTTCATAACGCTTTTCAATCCGTTCTTCAATCCGTTCAATTGCATCACGATCGCTTAACAGTTGCCTTTTATTTTCCTTCACAAGTTCTTCAAACGTTTGCCGACGATTTCTTCTCATGCTGTTCATCCTTTCTCCTTCTCTTTCTTACTAATTAGTATGAGCAAATGAAAAACTCTTTAATCAGATTTGTAAGAAAATTTTATGTTTTGTTAAAGAAAAGTCTATTATGCACAAAAAAATCCATTCGCAGTCCTTGGACAACGAATAGATTTTTCATTTCATTATACTCAAATATTTCTTAATCGCTTCTTCTGCATTCACTTGATTTTCTTTATACTCGTGTAATGTTCGTAACACTGAATCATATTCAGCCAAAATATAGCTCTCTAACTTCATAAGGTCATCTAAACTTTCAATCATTATTCTCGTCATACCTATTTCACTTTTTAAAGCCGGTTCACATTTTAAGCTAGTAGATATCTCTAGCACGTCTTGTTCTGTTTTTTCAGTTAGTACATATTTTTTTCGCCCTTTTACTTTCATCCTCACAATTGGATAAAAAGCTTTAATATCTAAATAATTTCCGACACTTACATAACGGATCCACTCTACATCGCGATTATGTTTCATAAGCATTTCTTTTATTAATGTGCATACTGCCTCTTCTTCAATCAGCTCTTTTTTCATTTTCTTTTGTCCTTCTTCTTGAATAGCAGCACATTTTCGATATACGGCCGCACATGTAATACAGTCATCAAGTGCATTATGGGAACTCAAACGAATTCCAAGCATTCTTTTTAAAGTTTCCAACTTGTGATTTGGGGCATGCTGCATATATTTTTTCGATAAAAATACCGTATCAATTACTTTATTTTTAGGTTCTGGCAATCTAAGCCTATTTAGATTACTCTTTAAAAAACGCATATCAAACGAAGCATTATGAGCAACAATCGTATCTTTACCTAAAAACGCTAAAAATAATGGCAACACTTCCTGAATCGTTGGAGCATCTGAAACACGATAATTTGTAATCCCTGTTAGACTGGTAATCCGACTTGGAATAAACCTCTCTGGATTTACAAAAGAAACAAATTGATCTACCAGCTCATGATTACGGTATCGAACCGCCGCCACTTGAATTATTCGGTCATTATAAGGATTAAATCCTGTCGTTTCAAAATCAATCACAACATAGTCTGCTGGCAAAGATAAATGTCCCACAACATACTCTCCTTCATGATTATTATCGTTCAAATTTCTTTTATCATATCATGAACAAGCTGTTTGATGAAAAAGAAAAGACAGAAATGGCCTTTTGCCATTCCTGTCTTCTTCATATTATTTTAGTTTTGCAATTCGTTTCTCCATTTCTTTTTGTGTCATCGGCCCGATAAATTTATCTTGAATCACACCTTTTGTATCCACAAAATAAGAAGTTGGAATGGTAATTACTTTATATGTTGTTGTAACAGTTATATCCTTATCAAGTAAAACAGGAAAAGTAATTCCTTTCTCTTCTGCAAACCGCTTCACTTTCTCTTCTCCGTTAGCACCTTCAGAAACCGTATAATTTACAGCAAGGATTTCCACACCATCTTTATGCTTCTTATAGAAAGCTTCCATATCCGGCATTTCCTGCTGACAAGGTCCACACCATGTTGCCCAGAAATTTAAAATAACTTTCTTTCCTTTCAAATCCGATAATTTTACTTTTGTCCCATCTAATTTTGACAACTCAAAATCCGGTGCATTCTTTCCTACTTCAATTCCATTCTTTGCAATGACCTCTTTCATCGTTGCTTCACTTTTCACCGACTCTTCCCTTACTTGTTCTTCATTTTTTCCAAATTGCACATATACTGCGTAACCAGCTAAACAAAGTAAGATGATAATAACCGTAAATTTTCGCCACATATACATCACCCTTATAGTTTCAGTCATTTATCATTTCATTTCAAAAATAATAATCGGATTTACACTTTATTTTAGCTTATACGGACAAGCTTGGAAATATTCTCCTGATAAATAAATAGAATATTCTTAATCAAAAACCGAAAACCCTCTCTTTTTATCATATAATGATAATAGTTATAATTTGGAAGGGGGTCTGATTATCTATGAACAAAACCGTTTTACATTGGTTACAATACATTTTCATTCTTCCCATTTTATTTTTCTCATTATTTATCACAAGCTGGACTGCCAGCTATTTAACCATTTCAGAGGACTGGAAAGAACACCTCGTCTTCACTCCAAAAACAGCAGAAGACTCCAATCAAACTTATGAAATTGATAAACTACTGTATGTCTTTAAGTACAGTCCAGTTTTTACTACAATTTTTGTATTATCAATTATCTATTTAATAGGAATTATGATAACTCGCTATTTATACTATAGAAAATATAAAACCGGATTCATTGGGTTACAACTCATGATTGTTCTTCCTATTTTTCTTTATACATTACTTGTCACTCATTCTATAGGTACCATGATTGCTGTGGAAAAGAATTGGGAGAAATACTTAGTCTTTTCACCGGCATCAATTACAGATGTAAATCAAATTTACTATATTGATAAATTGTTATACACATTGCAAAAATCGCCTACCTCTTGCATAATTTTCATTCTAAGCTTTCTTTATATAATCGGATTAATCGTTTTTAAAATTTTTACTCAAATGCGTTTTCACAAACGTATACACACATGAGGTGATACTCTCCCATCTCGTGACTTTTATTTTTGTTATTTTACCATTATTATCTATTGTTTTGGGAATCTTACTCTCTCAGTTGAAATGGCCTTCTGCTGTTATTTCTTTTGTTATTCCACCTATTTTTCGTTATTATATCTGGATGGAATTCACGTGAAATCCCCCTCAATTTCAATGCTTGGATACTTTATAGGACCTTCTATTCCGTTCCCTCTTATGTTATAGAAATATTCAGAAAATTAAAAACCACAATAAAGAAGATGCTTGTATTTTTTTCTAAAAATGACTTCATTAAAAAAAGGAGGGTTCTTATGCACTCATTTGAAAAAGCTATTCTCTATGTTTTTAGTTTTATATTCTATCCTATTGGTATTATCGCGTGGATTATCTCCCTATTTAGTAAAGATCCTGCAAGAAGAAAAGCCGGCCGTGTTTGCATTTATACAGCTTTGGTATCGTTTATTTTATTCACCACGCTTGGCATTATTAGCTTTTACTCAATTACTTCAATCTCTAGTTCTTAATAATGATAGGCAAGATGAATGCTACGGGAGAGCATCTAATTAGTAAAGAACTACGCTATATGCGCATATGTTTTGTCATCTTAATTATAATCCTTATATTTTTTGACAGAGGAAAGGTTGTTGAAGTTTCTACAAACCACGATTCTTCTCCAGTTGATACACTAACTAGTAATATGATTCAAATTGCAGAAAATGCATTTGCTTATAAGAAGAATGATCCTGCAAGTGGTGATAGACATACCCTTAAAATATTTAATTATAATCCTGAAACAACTAAAATGACATCAATAAAAGAATTTAATACGGTAGATTCTTCTACATACGACTATCAACTCAATAAAGCGAAATAAATTATGATATATCATGAATGTATTCCACTAATACAAACTCGTACAACCTTACCCAATTAGGAATGTCTGAAATAACCAATGTCTCTAATTCTCCTTGCTTCATCCCTTTTCTTTCATTTTCACATAAAATTAGGAAGCTAACCTCAGTCAGCTTCCTAATTTTGATTAAAAATATTTACTTTTCTCTTTTACTACAATAACTTTATTAGTTTGACACTCTAGACTCTTCAATTTTCTCACGAAGAACCATTTGCAGAATACCACCGTGACGATAGTAGTCGATTTCAACTTCACTATCGAAACGTGCTACTACTTCAAATTGTTTTTCATTTCCTTCTGGGTCAATTGCAACTACTTTTACAAGGTCACGTGGTTTAACTGTTTTGTCGATTTGAATTTCAAATGACTCGTTACCAACAAGACCTAGTGTTTCTGCACTTTCGCCATCTTTAAATTGTAATGGCAATACACCCATTAGTACAAGGTTACTACGGTGAATACGCTCAAAGCTTTCTGCGATAACTGCTTTAATACCTAAAAGGTTAGTACCTTTCGCAGCCCAGTCACGAGAGCTTCCCATACCGTAATCTTTGCCAGCAACTACAAGAAGTCCAGTACCGTCTTCTTTGTATTTCATTGCAGCATCATAGATAGATGTTACTTCACCAGTTGGCCAGTAAGTTGTATATCCACCTTCTGTTCCTGGTGCGATTTGGTTTTTAATGCGAATGTTTGCAAATGTACCGCGCATCATAACTTCATGGTTACCACGACGAGAACCATAAGAGTTGAAGTCAACTGGCTGTACGCCATTTTCTAATAAATAGCGACCTGCTGGTGTATGTTTACCAATTGAACCTGCTGGTGAAATATGGTCTGTTGTTACAGAGTCTCCAAATTTACCAACTACACGTAAACCTGAAAGTGTTTCTACTTCACCTGGTTCTTTTGATAAACCTTCAAAGAACGGTGGGTTTTGAATGTATGTTGAGTCATTGTCCCAAGTATATAATGCTTCATTTGAAGTTTGGATTTCATTCCAGCGTTCATTGCTGTTAAATACTTGCGCATATTCTTTTTTGAACAGTTCAGATGTTACGACGCTTTGAACCACTTCTTCAATTTCTTTCGCTGATGGCCAAATATCGTTAAAGTAAATAGGATTACCGTTTACATCTTTACCAATTGCATCATTTTTCAAGTCGATATCAACTGTACCAGCAAGCGCATATGCCACAACAAGTGGTGGTGATGCTAAGTAGTTCGCTTTTACAAGCGGATGAATACGACCTTCAAAGTTACGGTTACCAGATAAAACTGATGTTACTAATAAGTCGTTTGCTGCAATTGCTTCTTCTAATTCTAGTGCTAATGGACCAGAGTTACCAATACAAGTTGTGCAGCCGTAACCAACTGTTTGGAATCCTAATTGATCTAGATATGTTGTTAAACCTGATTTATCTAAGTACTCTGTAACAACTTTAGATCCTGGAGCTAATGATGTTTTTACATAACCAGGTACTTTAAGACCTTTTTCAATTGCTTTTTTCGCAACTAAACCTGCACCAATTAATACATATGGGTTAGATGTGTTTGTACAGCTTGTAATCGCAGCGATTGCAATTGCACCTGTTTTCATCGTTACTTCTTGATCTTTTAATGCAACTTTCACTTCTTTATCGAATTCTTGTTCATTGAATCCAAGTCCTTGCGTTCCAACTGGTGCCACAACTGCTTTATGGAACTCATCTTTCATATTTGAAAGAGGGATTAAATCTTGTGGACGTTTTGGTCCTGAAAGATTAGATTCAATTGTATTTAAATCAATTTCAACAAGGTCTGTATAAATTGGATCTTTGCTGTCTGCTGTATAGAATAAACCGTTTGCTTTACAATATTCTTCAACAACGCGTATTTGTTCTTCATCTCTTCCTGTTAAACGTAAGTAATCTAATGAAATCTCGTCAATTGGGAAGAATCCGCAAGTTGCACCATATTCTGGTGCCATGTTTGAAATTGTCGCACGGTCAGCTAAAGGCATGCTCTTTAGTCCGTCACCGAAGAACTCAACAAATTTACCAACTACACCCTTTTTACGTAACACTTGCGTTACTTTTAATGCAACGTCTGTTGCTGTTGTACCGCTTGGAAGTGTACCAGTTAACTTCACACCGATAACTTCTGGTACTGGGAAGTATGAAGGTTGTCCAAGCATCCCTGCTTCTGCTTCAATACCACCAACGCCCCATCCAAGAACGCCGATACCATTAATCATTGTAGTATGAGAGTCTGTTCCAACTAATGAATCCGGGTATGCAACTAATTCGCCTTCAGCATTCTTCACAGCATGAACAACTGGTGCTAAATACTCAAGGTTTACTTGGTGTACAATACCTGTTGCTGGTGGAACTGCACGATAATTATCAAATGATTTTTGTGCCCAGCTTAAAAATTTATAACGTTCTTCATTACGTTTAAACTCTAAGTCCATGTTGAATTCAAGCGCGTCAGCTGTACCCGCTCTATCAACCTGTACAGAGTGATCGATTACAAGGTCTACAGTAATTTCTGGATTAATTTTATCAGGATCTCCGCCCATATCTGCCATCGCTTTTCGAAGTGAAGCCAAATCAACGACAGCTGGAACACCTGTGAAGTCTTGTAAAATTACACGAGATGGTTTAAATGGAACATCGATATCTTGAACATCTTTTGTTCCCCATTTCGCTAAATTTGTAACATGCTCTTCTGTAATAACACGTCCATCAACTTGACGAAGTACAGATTCAAGCAAAACTTTAATTGAATATGGTAATTGCGATACGTTGCCAACCCCTGCATTTTCAAGCGCTTTTAATTGATAATAATGATACGTTTTTCCATCTACTTCAAATGTTTCACGAGATTGAAATGGATTATGTTTGACCATTATGTTTCCCCCCTGTTAAACGTGACTGAGTTGTCTGAATATAAAATGTAGACAAACTTTTCAATACCTTACGATAATATCTTATTACAACTTTCTAAATAAGTAAATAATAAGAAACTTATAGTTTATCATAAGTTTTCTTTATCTCTGGAAATTTGAATAGTCCTCGCTCTCCTTATGAATACTATTACCATAAAGTAAAGCTTTCTCTTTGAGCATTACTTTACTGTTCATACATGTACCATTATTTGTTTTTATAAAGAAAATATTATAGGGGTGAAACGAAATGGGTAAACGTAAAGCTAACCATGTAATTCAAGGAATGAATGCTGCATCAGCACAAGGACAAGGGGCTGGCTATAATGAGGAATTCGCCAATGAGCCATTAACACCAGCTCAGCGTCAAAATAATAAAAAACGTAAAAAGAATCAGTAGTAAAAACCCCAAAAGGAGTACCTTTTGGGGTTTTTACTGTTTTTAATGTTTGTAACGTAACAACTCCGAAACTTTCACAAATCGATACCCTTCCTTTTGAAGAGCCGGCAAAATTTTTGCCAATGCAGCTACAGTTTGACCGCGGTCACTCCCACCATCATGCAATAATACTATATCTCCACTCTTCGCATTTGTTACGACATGTTTCACAATAGACTCAGTACCCGGATTTGCCCAATCTCTCGGATCCTGATGCCATGACCATAACACAATTTGATACCCGGCTTCTTTTGCTGTTGCAAATACCGCATCATTAATATATCCGCCTGGTGGACGGAAAAGCATCGGCTCTTTTACCCATTTTTGCAAATATTTTTTCCCCGCTAAAATATCATCTTTTAATTTTTCATCAGATGCGCTTCTAGCATATAAATGATTCATCGTATGGTTTCCAATTTCATGACCTTCCTTCAGCACCTGCTTAATTAAATACGGATTCCGCTGAATTCGAAAACCAATCATAAAAAAAGTTGCCTCAGCTTTATATTGGTGTAATAACTTTAATACTTGCGGTGTGTATATAGGATCCGGGCCATCATCAAACGTAATTGCAATTATTTTCTCGTTATTTGGTACTTCCCATGTCACATAACCTGTAGGCTCTAATTCTTTTCTCATTAACATTTTTGCTTCTACTTTGTCCACTTGAAATATATGTACTACACAAATTAAACAAATGATTATTATTACAGAAATTTTTCTTTTCAACATATTGACTCCAGAATTGAACAGGTTGTTGAAATCATACAACAACCTGTTCAATCATCTAACTGATCCACATCTCGCATAATATTTTGTAAATTACTTTCAAACTGTTCAAGTTGTGGACGTTGTGTTTCAGATGCTACTTCTAATGCATTTTGGATTTGTTCATATGCCTCTTGTACTTCTTGTCGTAAATGTTTTAAATCCTGACCATAATTCGGATCATTTCTCACGATATTATTGTATAAATTTTCCGCTTGTACGACTCCTTGTTGCGCGGCTTGAAAAGCTTGCTGTTTATCTTTATGATACGGCATATGCTTTCCCCTTTCTGTTAAAGTTAGTCTCACTTATCTTTACCGTTTTTCATAAAAACATTCTCGTATAAATTTACAAAGTTCTCTCATTCTAAATATAAGAGGGAGGTGACAACATGGAAAAAAACAATAGCAAGTCCATTCGTCAAAATACCAAAAAAGGACAGCCTTCTGGGCAACCTGAGCCTTTAAGTGGATCTCATAAAGTAAAAAATCGAAATCATTCAAGACAAAAAAATCACGCACATCACGATATGTAAAAGAAGGACAATGCATATGCATTGTCCTCCTTGCTTTAGCCACTTTCAATAAACTCATTGACATATTTTCCAGTTTACTTTTCACCTCTAATTTCTTAATGCATATTATAGTATGAATTGAGACTTTACGGAGGGTGTCTTACATGGGCAAGAAAAAGAAAAATTGTCTTTTTCGTGTTGATGGTTTTGAAGAATGGATGGATCAATTTTGCTCTGATTCATACGACAACTTTAGTTTCCCTAATCACATCCACATTGATCTTTGTGAAACAGAGCAAGAGTACATTTTAGAGACTGATATCCCTAATGCTTCAGAACAAAATGTACTTATAAACAAGATGGAGACAGGCCTAACAATTCATATATTCCATAAGAATTCATCCTTACAACGAACAATTTCTTTACCTACCAATATCATTTATAAGAAAATGCTAGCCTGTTTAGAAAATGGGTTTCTTTCCATACACATTTCCAAAACCGAATTTGCAAATAAATATGAGAAAAAAGTACTTTTTTTAAATTAAAACGTTATATAAAAAGCAGGGTAAGAAAAGTTCTCTCCCAACTTTTCCTATCCTGCTTTTCTTTTAATACCTATAATTATACCCTAGCTGTTCTAGATAACTCCATGTCAATACCATATGTAAACTGTAACTCTTTGCAAACATCCTTGATTAGGATGTCTACATTATACTTATCATTAAATTCAAGGACCGCAGTTTCTACTTCCTCATACGTATATTTGTATTCACCAGTAATGACACTTTTTAAATCAAAGCATTCATTGATACAAAGCTGAACGAGAAGCTGATCATACATAGCGGACACATCTTCTTTTTTCCATAATAGTTCTTTTACATATAACCGATCAAACATCACGCTTTCTCGATTACATTCCGTTAAAGTCCGGGTCATTGCATGTAATTCACGATATAGTTCAGAAATATTTGTATTGAGACGAATCAATTTGTCTACGCCATTTTCGTACAGCATTTCATCCACCCCCGTATGTTCCTTTTTCCTATTATAGCAAGAAAATTCTAAAAATAGGTTTTTTCTTCTGAAATATTAGGAAACTTATTTAGATTGTTTTACAATAAATCTAGTGAAATAGAAAGGAGTACGAAAGTGAATAAAAAATTATACTACACCGATGCCTATCAGCAATCATTTACAGCACAAATTATAAAACAGGACTATGATAACGCAGGAAATTTATATGTTACTTTAACAGAGTCAGCCTTTTATCCAACTGGCGGCGGCCAACCACATGACACAGGAACATTAAATGATGCTTCCGTCACCAATGTTGAGGAAGTTGAAGACGAAATTCGTCATTTTATATCAAATGAATTACATACAAAAGAAGTGATAGGTGAAATCAATTGGCAACGTCGTTTTGATCATATGCAACAACATACAGCACAGCACATCCTATCTGCTGCCTTTTGGGATCATTTTGACATTCCTACAATTGGTTTTCATCTCGGAAAAGAAACAATAACAATTGATTTAGACACGCCTGAACTTTCGGTAGAAACAGCTACTAGCGCACTCCAGATCGCAAATCAAATCGTCTTCGAAAACCATCCTATCCATATCAAATGGATGAATTTAGAGGAAGCAAAACAGTTGCCTCTCCGAAAAGAACCAACCATTACAGAAAATATTCGTGTTGTAATGATTGAAAACTACGATTACAACGGGTGTGGCGGTACACATCCAAAATATACAGGTGAAGTGGGACCAATTCATATAATGGGCTGGGAGCGAAATAAAGGTGGCATCCGTTTAACATTTGTTGCAGGATGGCGTGCACTCAAGTTATTGGGACATTATCAACAAATTATTAAAGACGTTTCCAAACAGTTAAACAGTAGTGAAAATGATATTTCAAATAAAGTAACCCAGCTGCTTACCTCTCAGAAAGAAAGTGAAAAAGCACTACAAACTATGAACGAAAAACTACTATTCGTAGAAGCAACTGAATTACTGCAAGAATCCCAAAACATACATGCTGGCACACTCATTTCTAAAGTCTTTAGAAATCGTTCCATGCAGGAAATCACGAAATTATCAGCTATTATTACTGAACAAAATGAACACTCGATTACATACCTGGTTACTGAAAGCGGAGAAAAACTACAATGTGTTCTTGCATGCGGAAAAGAAGTAACAGCAAACATGAATACAATTTTAAAAAATGCTCTCCCTGCTATTGAAGGAAAAGGCGGTGGTAATCAAAAAAGTGCTCGCGGCGGCGGTAAAGCAGTTGTTACAGGAGAAGCATTTTTAGCACAACTTATTCATTTATCACAAAAAATTGTTTGAAATAAAATATAAAGGATAGCTTGATGCTATCTCTGCTTGGAATGAAATAAAATCAAAACCTGGAAGTAATGTTTATAAACCAAAAAAAGTAGAAAACTAGATTTTTTCTAGTATTCTACTTTCTCAAATAATAGAGCAAGCCCTATTCCTCCACCAATACCTAATGTTGCAATTACGTATTGTGCCTTTTCTCTTTGCACTTGGTGGAATAAACGAGTCACAAGCATCGCTCCTGATGCACCGTAAGGATGACCAAGAGCAATTGCTCCACCGTTCACATTTAGCTTTTCATATGGAATATGTAGTTCTTGTGCACACGCTACAATTTTCGCAGCAAAAGCCTCGTTCATTTCAATATAATCAACATCGTCTATTGATAGATTCTGATCTTGTAATAACTTTTGCACAGCAAATATAGGCCCACTCCCTGGCAAATGCGGATTCACACCAATAACAGTACTATGAACAAACCGAAGAATCGGGTTATATCCAAGTTCACGAGCCTTCTTTTCCTCCATTACGAGTACAGCACACGCTCCATCATTCACACCACAAGAATTTCCTGCTGTCACTGTTCCTTCTTGTAAAAAAGCCGGCCTTGTTCTCTTTATCATTCGTTCATAATTCATTCCGTACTTTATCGTTTCATCCTCCGTTACATTTGAAGAAATCGGAAGGATTTCTTTTTGTAAATATCCCTTTTTAAGTGCTAGCAATGTTCTTTGATAACTGAAACGAGCATATTTATCTTGCATGTCCCTTGTAATTTTATAATGTTCTGCTACATACTCTGCTGCCACTCCCATATCTGGGTCTCCAATAAAATCAGGTGAAAAACGAGCTCTATTCGGGAAGGAAGATGTGCTTGTGCTTTCCACCCCTCCAGCAATATAACAATTACCTGCCCTGCCTTGAATAAGGTGACAAGCCATTCGAATTGCTTCTAATCCTGCACCGCACTGGCGATCTATTGTTACACCTGGTATTTTATAAGGAAGCCTAGCTTCAAGTGCTGATAACCGCGCAACATTTCCACCTGGTCCAACAACGTTTCCCAATATTACATCATCAATTTCATGCTCTATTCCTTTACTTAAGTGCGCCAGTAAAGGTGCTGCCAATTGCTGAACCTCATATCCTTTCAACATTCCATTTTTCTTACCAATCGGCGTTCTCTTTCCATCTACAATAACAGCTCTATTCATAAACTTTCTCCTGCTCTTCAATGATCCTTTTTACTACTTCACGAGCAATTTTTCCACTACTTGTATGAGGGATTTCATCAATAAAATACCACTCTCTTGGAATTTTAAATGATGATAATCGTTGTAAGCAAAAACTTTTCAGCTCTTGCTTTGTAGCTTTCCCCTTCACTATCGCAACAGGCTTTTCGCCCCAATATTCATCTTTCATACCAATAATTACAATTTCTTCAACATGTGGGTGAGTAGATACTACACTCTCTATCTCCTCTGGAAAAATATTTATACCTCCAAATAAAATCATGTTTTTTTCTCTACCCACTATATATATAAAACCTTCCTCATCTTGATACCCTATGTCATGTACAGTCATCCAACCATCTTTTGTAACTTGACAAGATAGATTTCCATTCAGTAAATATCCCATAAAAAACTGATTACTTTTCACATAAACTGTTCCAATTTCACCTTGCTTTAATTCTCTACCCTTTTCATTACATATCCGAACTTGCACATTATGACATGGCTTTCCAACTGAAGAGGCTTTTCTTTCACTTTCTACATCTGTTAGTGCTGTAACAAAACTTAATTCAGAAGCACCATAAAATTCATATCTTTTTGCATACGGAAATACGGCTTTTACTTTCTGTTTTGCTTCAGTTTCCCATTTTGCTCCTGAAGAAATTATTTTTATTTCTTGCTCTATAATACTTTCTTCTTTATATAATGCCTCTAGCATCGTTGGAACGGTATACATCACTGAAATCTTCTCTTGTTTTAATATAGATAACACACGATTTGGAATGAACTTTTCTACTAGATACACTGTTTGTCCTAAATATAGTGCACTTATTGCTCCGTATAAAAAAAGAGAGTGCACCAATGTACCCGCAAGCAAAACAATGTCATTATTTTTCATATGGAAATCATGCAAATTGCAATCAAAGCTATGAACCCAAGAATCCTGTGCACGAAGAAATGCCTTTGCCTCGCCAGTTGATCCCGATGTAAACCCCATATAGAAAGGGAGATTTTGTACACTTTCTGAAGAATGATACGTATTTAACTGATTACCCACCAGCGGATTCCATTCATTGATAGAAAGTACAGTTCCATTTATTCGTGGCAATTCATTCATGTTACATTGCTCAGCCGCAATGACAATAGTTGGATTTGCTAACTTCAACCTTGTTTCAAGTTCATCCTGCTTCCACTTTAAATCAAGTGGCACACAAACCCATCCTGCCAATGCAGCACCTGCAAAGATTTGTAAAAATTCAATACGATTCTCTAATAAAATCGCAACCGTTTTATTCATAGTTTTTTCTTTATTGAGCCAATTTGCAACTTGGCAAACAGATTCATGCCATTCTTTATATGTTATTCGTCTATCTTTTTCCTGGATCGCTATTTTATCCGGATGTATACAAGTATGTTTCCTATAAGGCGATGCAATCCCCACTACTATTCATCCTTTCCTTTCAGATAACAAAAAGAAACACGCTAATACGTGTTTCCTAGATTTTATAAAGTCTCTTACGTTCTTTAGCTAGCATTTGAGATTTTAGCATTCTTTACAGCAGGCGTAATAATATGTTTCAGTGAACGATGTAATCTAGGTACAAGAAATGCTGCAATCACAGCTTTAATGAAATCACCTGGCAAAAATACGACACTTACTTTAATCGCTTTCCATACAGAAATATCCATGATAAATGATTGAACAGTCACGCCAAATATATAAACAACTAGAATTCCACCAATTATATTAATGAAAAATACTTTTATAACAGATACATGACGTAAGCGTTCTACAAGGTACCCTATCACGAATGCTCCAACAACGTATCCAATTAAATAACCTGCACTCGGACTAACAAATACACCTGGACCACCGCGACCACCAGCTAATAATGGCGCTCCTACTCCAACAACAAACAAGAAAACCATTTGACTTAATGCCCCAAGGCGAGATCCAAGCAATCCTCCTGCAAGCATAACACCAAGAGATTGCAATGTAATAGGAACAGGTGTAACAGAAAGCGCAATTGGTGGTATCAGTCCTAACACACCCATAATTGCACTAAATAAAGCGACAAAAACTAAATTCTTTGTATTCATGTATTTATTTCCCCTGTTTGTAAACTATAAATTATGATAGGATAACATATCATTGGAGTTATCTTACCTTTTCTCTTGTATTATTGTCAACAATTTTATAATTTTAGTTAACAATTAAAACCACTATAAACAGGATTCATGTATAAGAAGAAGCGACTCCTGCTGATGGGAGTCGCCTCTTCTTATACATTATTTTTCGCTACTTTTATGCAAATTCTCTAGTTCTTTTCGTAATGTTTGTTTTAAAAATTTCCCAACCGATGTTTTAGGAATTTCCTCCATAAACACAATATCATCTGGCAACCACCACTTTGCAAACTGTGGTTGTAAAAATTCATATAATTCTTCTTTCGTTACAGACCTATTTTGGTTTTGTACAACACATGCAATAGGACGTTCCTGCCACTGAGGATGAGGAACCGCGACAACAGCAGCTTCAAATACCGCCTCATGTGCCATTAAAGCATTTTCTAAATCTACAGATGAAATCCACTCACCCCCACTTTTAATCACATCTTTTGTACGGTCAACAATTTTAACACAGCCTTCCTCATCAACTGTAACAACATCCCCTGTATATAACCAACCATCACGGAATCCTTCTACAGTGCGTTCATCGTTATAATAACTTGCAGCAATCCACGGTGCCCGTAAGCACAATTCCCCCATCTCAGTTCCATCCCACTTCACTTCTCCGTTTACTCCAACTACTTTCATCTCAACACCTGGCACAAGATATCCTTGTTTTGATCGAATTTCAAGTTGGTCTTCGTAAGATAAATTTGTCTCATAACTTTTTAACCTTGCAAGTGTCACAAGTGGACTTGTTTCAGTCATTCCATATGCATGGACAAATGGTACATTATACTTTTTCTCAAATGCTGCAATCACACTTTTAGGAGCTGCAGCACCCCCACATAAAATCCGTTTCATACTTGATAAATCGTAACGATTATTTTCTAATTCCTGCAAAACACCAAGCCAAATTGTTGGTACACCAGCAGCCAAAGTTACTTTTTCATTCTGTATCATTTCAAGCAAAATTTTCGGTGTAAACATTGGACCAGGTAACACTTGTTTCGCGCCAAACCACGTTGCCGCAAAAGGCAGCCCCCAAGCATTGACGTGAAACATTGGAACAATTGCCATTGCTGCATCACTTTCAGATAATGCTGCTGTATCCGCGAGTCCTAGCGCCATACAATGCAGTACTGTACTACGATGCGTATATACAACACCTTTTGGGTTACCTGTTGTCGCAGACGTATAACACATACCTGCTGGTGTGTTTTCATCAATATCTTTTAAGAATGAAAAATCAGGATCTCCTTCTGCGAGTAGTTGTTCATAGTGATAAAGAGGTTCTAATGAAGTTTCTGGAAGTTCTTTTTTATCACTCATAATGATGTATGCTTGTACAGTTGATAATTCACCTTGAATTTTTTCAACAAGTGGTACAAGATCTTCATCAATGAGTAAAATACGATCTTCTGCATGTCTAATAATATAGGAAATATGCCCAGGAGATAAGCGAATATTAATAGTATGCAAGACAGATCCAATGCCCGGAATTGCGAAATACGCTTCTACATGTCGATGATGATTCCAAGCTAAGGTTCCAACTCGTTCCCCTTCTTTGATCCCTAATTTTTTTAACGCACTAGAAAGTCTTCTCGTTCGTTCTCCTAATTGCTTGTATGTTAAAGTTGTGATCGTATCATGTGTACGCGAGACAATTTCTTTTTTTGGAAACAGCTTTTCTGCCCTTTCTATCATAGAACTAATTGTTAATGGTACATTCATCATCATATTTGTCCCAACCCCCCGTTAAAGCGTTTTCATTTTTAAGTATTATACCAAACTTTCATGTTCTAAAGTTTTATTTTTCTGTATTTTCTGAATTATTTCCGAAGAAATAATTCAGCTTCTCTCATAATTGAAAAGAGAGTGGCTACATGAGAAACCTCCTCTCTTTATCTTTTGATAATATGTATCGAACGTAATATCAATCGATTCTTATAAAGACTTGGATATAGATACTTTTCTTCTATCATAGTGGTTTCTGCTTAAATTTTTGATAATTTCGTACTTTCATTAAAAGTACACTTCCACAATCCGTACAAATATAAGCATCAACTGGAGAAGAAGTAAACATTGTCTCTTTCTTTCTTATTTGTGCATATCCAACAAACTCACCTTCTCCAATATTGGTAGAACCACAATAAGAACATGTATCTACCTTCATCTTTCGCATGAGAGCACCACCTTTGTTCTGTTTCTACTCCCTTCGACAGTAATCTTCCATTTTCCTTCCACAAAAAACTTCCTACTTCTCCTAAATTTTGAAAGGAAAAATAGCATTAGAGTCGTATTCTTACATCGTAATTTCCAGCACAATGGCTGTCATATCTTATTAATCCAAAAACGAATTCATAGCGCTTTAAAATCACCTTGTAAATTATTTGTTGGTCAAGCACATTTTAGGAGCGTAAGTCAAAACAATATGGAACACTGTGGTATGAACATTGCTTATGCAAAATCAATTTGGACTCTTGAACTACCCCCACTTAACAGTCTAACAAACTGTTTGAAGTGAGGGATTCCTACGAACACCAAAGTATCCTTCGGCTTTATAAGTAGGCAATCCCCGTAGCCCCTATGGTTAGAAGCCTTAAGGCCTCTTTTCTCAAATTTTGTCCTGCGTTGGCATCTCTATCATGATGCATACCACAAGAAAGACACTTCCATTCATGCAACTCTAGATCTTTCACG
>NZ_NTRO01000064.1:0-30908 GCF_002560575.1 Bacillus sp. AFS023182
ATATACACAAAAAAACCTAAGTCGAAATGACTTAGGTTTTTTTGTGTATATTTTTATCCCGCTATTTACGGGTAGTAAGTCCCTCATCTCAAGATTCAGAGAGAAACGAGAAAGATGGGCGGGGAGATCAACTAACTGCTCGTAAAAGCCCGATTGGTGAGGGGTAATAATCAGTGAGGATGAAGAAAACCCCACTAATTAAAGTTTCACTTTATTTACCGAATGAAATAATCCATAAATTTAGCAATGCTAAAAATGAAAAAATAAAAAAGAAGAGGCTGTTTAAAATAATAGCAATTTGTTTTCGTTTCCCAGGTTTTCCGAACGAACCTAGAATAATTCCGATAATGGGACTAATTATTTCAATAAGCAGTATAGGTTTGAAGTAATGATAGTAGAAGAAATGAGATGTTATAAAAGAGGATTCAATAACTGCAGCAGTTACTGCGATAAAAAGAAATAAATATGACAACTTAGTAAGTTTCTGCATAATCAATCCACCTATAAATGAGTATGAGCTTATAGTAATAGTATCAGAGGATTTACTTAAATATACAAAAACGTAATTACTTACACCTTGATTTGATCACTTTCTCATATGTTAAGATTATAAAGTAATATAGATTTGAAAAAATAACGGTTATTGTAATGCGCTATAACTTTAGGTAATTAAAATTCACTTAAATGATGGCTAAAGTATTGTATCGCTATACCACTAGATCCTCATGTAGTTACGCTTTGTATTCTTATCCTAATTTCCTTTCATACATGTATATATTTTCACTTCTTCTTTTGAATATAACTAAAACACGAACGTTATCAATGACGAACAAAAAAACATTCGATTATTTGTTGACATTGTTCATGAAATATTGTTAATATAACCATAGAAACAATATTATATCGCACCTCATATAATCGCGGGGATATGGCCTGCAAGTCTCTACCTAACGACCGTTATTCGTTAGACTATGAGGGAAAGTCACTCGGTATTTTTCTATTCACAAGGGATACGTATGCCTGAGTAGAGCGCTTTCTCTCATAGTAAAAGAGAAAATGTTCTATGTCAGGCTTTTTTTATTTGAATCGGGGGGATTCTAATATGAAATCACTAGTTGGAGTCATAATGGGAAGCACGTCAGACTGGGAAACAATGAAATATGCTTGTGACATTTTAGATGAATTAAATATTCCGTATGAGAAGAAAGTTGTATCCGCTCATCGGACTCCAGATTATATGTTTGAATATGCAGAAACTGCTCGTGAACGTGGATTAAAAGTTATTATTGCTGGAGCTGGAGGAGCCGCTCACTTACCAGGGATGGTTGCAGCGAAGACAAATCTTCCTGTAATCGGCGTTCCTGTTCAATCAAAAGCGTTAAATGGTTTAGATTCATTACTGTCTATCGTTCAAATGCCAGGAGGGGTTCCAGTTGCCACTGTTGCGATTGGCAAGGCTGGTTCAACAAACGCGGGACTACTTGCAGCACAAATCCTTGGATCATTTCATGATGACATACATGATGCATTAGAACTGAGACGAGAAGCAATTGAGAAAAATGTGCGTGAAGGCAGTGAGTTGATATGACAAAAATCATTTTACCAGGAAAAACAATTGGAATTATTGGCGGTGGCCAGCTAGGAAGAATGATGGCGATAGCAGCGAAGGAAATGGGTTATAAAATTGCTGTTTTAGATCCAACAAAACATTCACCATGTGCACAAGTTGCTGATATTGAAATTGTGGCAGCATATGATGATTTGAAAGCGATTCAACATTTAGCAGAAATAAGCGATGTTGTGACATATGAATTTGAGAATATTGATTATAGATGTTTACAATGGCTTGAAAAATATGCGTATTTACCACAAGGCAGCCAGTTGTTAAATAAAACGCAAAATCGTTTTACAGAAAAGAATGCAATCGTGAGTGTTGGCTTACCAGTAGCACCATATAAACTTGTGCAGAGGCAAGACGAACTTTTAGAAGCAATTACGGAACTTTCCTTTCCTTGTGTGTTAAAGACAACAACAGGGGGATATGACGGAAAAGGACAAGTGGTTTTAAGAAGCGAAGCGGATGTTGCGAGAGCAACTGAACTTGTAAATCAAGCTGAATGTATTCTTGAGAAATGGGTGCCATTTGAAAAAGAAATATCAGTTATTGTAACTCGCAGTGTCAGTGGTGAAACGAAGGTATTTCCAGTAGCTGAAAATATTCACGTGAATAACATCTTACATGAATCTATTGTACCAGCTCGTATTACAGACGAACTTTCACAAAAAGGAGTTGAATACGCACAGGTACTGGCGGATGAACTTCAGCTTGTGGGAACACTAGCGGTAGAGATGTTTGCTACAGCAGATGGTGAGATTTATATTAATGAATTAGCACCAAGACCTCACAATTCAGGACACTATACAATTGATGCATGTGAAACGAGTCAATTTGGGCAACATATTCGAGCAATCTGTAATTTACCTCTAGGAGAAACAAATTTGTTAAAACCAGTTGTCATGGTAAACATTTTAGGCGAACATATAGAAGGGGTCCTAAGACAAGTGAATAGATTTACCGGGTGCTATTTACACTTGTATGGAAAAGAAGAAGCAAAAGCGCAGCGCAAAATGGGGCATGTAAATATTTTAAATGAAAATATTGAAGTTGCTTTAGAAAAAGCGCAGAGTTTGCATATTTGGGACCATCAAGAACAACTTTTGGAGGGAAAAAGATGATTAGTCGTTATACACGCCCTGAGATGGGTGCGATTTGGACGGAAGAAAACAAATTTAAAGCATGGTTAGAAGTTGAAATTTTAGCTTGTGAGGCATGGGCTGAACTTGGTGATATTCCAAAAGAAGATGTAAAAAAACTTCGTGAGAATGCATCATTTGATATTGACCGTATTTATGAGATTGAGAAAGAGACACGCCATGATGTAGTTGCTTTCACTCGTGCAGTATCAGAAACACCAGCACTAGGTGAAGAACGTAAATGGGTACACTACGGCTTAACATCTACAGACGTAGTTGATACAGCGTTATCTTATATCTTAAAACAAGCAAACGAAATCTTATTAAAAGACTTAGAAAACTTCATTACTATCTTAGCTAACAAGGCAAAAGAGCATAAATACACAGTTATGATGGGAAGAACACACGGTGTTCATGCAGAACCAACTACATTTGGTTTAAAACTTGGTCTGTGGTATGAAGAAATGAAACGTAACTTAGAGCGCTTCAAACAAGCAGCTGATACAGTTCGCGTTGGTAAATTATCTGGTGCAGTTGGTACATACGCGAACATTGATCCATTCGTAGAAAAATTCGTTTGTGAGAACTTAGGATTAGAAGCAGCACCAATTTCAACACAAACATTGCAACGTGATCGCCATGCGCATTACATGTCAACACTTGCACTAATTGCAACATCTATCGAAAAGATTGCGGTTGAAATTCGTGGCCTACAAAAGAGTGAAACACGTGAAGTAGAAGAGGCTTTCGCCAAAGGACAAAAAGGATCTTCTGCAATGCCGCATAAACGTAATCCAATCGGATCTGAAAATATGACTGGTTTGGCCCGCTTAATTCGTGGTTACATGCTAACTGCTTACGAAAACGTTCCATTATGGCACGAGCGTGATATTTCTCACTCTTCTGCAGAACGAGTTATCTTACCAGATGCAACAATCGCATTAAACTACATGTTAAACCGCTTTGGTAATATCGTGAAAAACTTAACGGTATTCCCAGAAAACATGAAGCGCAATATGCAAAGAACATACGGTTTAATTTACTCTCAGCGCGTAATGCTTACGCTAATCGACAAAGGTATGGTACGTGAAGAAGCTTATGATATCGTACAGCCTAAAGCGATGGAAGCTTGGGAGACACAAGTACAATTTAAAGAGCTTGTAGAAGCAGATGAGCGTATTACAAGCAAATTAACACAAGAAGAAATCAACGAATGTTTCAATTATGAACATCATATGCAACATGTTGATACAATCTTTGAACGTCTTGGATTGAACTAATTTGAAAATTTTATATGGCACAGAATAGAATCATTCTGTGCCATTTTTTATAAACATATTATTCATATTTTTCAAACTACAGGGGGCTTGCGAAATGCAAAAGCTAGAATTGCTGTATGAGGGTAAGGCAAAAAGAATTTATCGTACAGAAGCAGCAGATATGGTTTGGGTAGAGTACAAAGATAGTGCTACTGCTTTCAATGGGGAGAAAAAAGCGACAATTACAGGAAAAGGTCGTCTGAACAATGAGATTACAACTCTTTTATTCAGAAAGTTACAAGAAGTGGGAATTAAAACACATTTTGTTGAGAAGTTGTCAGATACAGAACAACTTGTGAAAAAGGTAAGTATTATTCCATTAGAGGTTGTCACAAGAAACGTAATCGCGGGAAGTCTTTCAAAACGCTTAGGAATGGAAGAAGGAACTGCACTTGCAGCACCAATCGTAGAATTGTACTACAAAGATGATGATTTAGGAGATCCGCTTGTAACAGAAGATCATATTCGTGTGTTAAACGTTGCAACGCCAGAGCAAGTAAGTACATTACGAGAAAAGGCTCTACAAATCAATCAAATATTGATTGAGCACTTCGCAAGCTGTCGTGTAAGATTAGTAGATTTTAAACTAGAGTTTGGACTAACAGAAGAAGGCGAAATCGTATTAGCAGATGAGATTTCACCAGATACTTGCCGCTTATGGGATGAAGCGAGCAATGAAAAATTTGATAAAGATGTATTCCGCCGTGATCTTGGCGATTTAACAGAGGCATATGAAGAAATTTTAAAACGTTTAGGGGGAGCTTCACATGTATAAAGTTAAGGTATATGTAACATTAAGAGAGAGCGTATTAGATCCACAAGGAACAGCAGTGAAAGGTGCTCTTCACAGTCTTTCATTCACAGAAGTGCAAGATGTTCGCATCGGTAAATATATGGAGTTAACAATTGATAAATCAGTGACTGATCTGGATACAAAGGTAAAAGAAATGTGTGAGAAACTATTAGCGAATGTTGTAATGGAAGATTTCCGTTACGAAGTTGAGGAGGTTGTCGCACAGTGAAATTTGCCGTAATCGTTTTTCCAGGTTCGAACTGTGATGTTGATATGTTTCATGCAATTAAAGATGAGCTTGGCGAAGAGGTAGACTACGTTTGGCATGATGCAGAGAATTTAGATGAATATGATGCAATTCTTTTACCAGGAGGTTTCTCTTACGGTGATTACCTTCGCTGCGGTGCCATTTCTCGCTTTGCAAATGCAATGAAAGCTGTGCAAAAAGCAGCTGAACAAGGAAAGCCAATTCTAGGTGTATGTAACGGATTCCAAATATTGGTTGAATCAGGGCTGCTACCAGGTGCATTAATGCGAAATAAAAACCTAAAGTTTATGTGCCGTACAGTGGGATTACGTGTTGAAAATAACGAAACGATGTTTACATCGCAATATGAAAAAGGTGCAGTAATCAATATTCCAATCGCACATGGTGAAGGGAATTACTACTGTGATGAAGCAACTCTTAAAGAATTAGAAGAAAAGAATCAAATTGCATTCCGTTATGTAGACAATCCAAACGGAAGCGTTTCAGATATTGCAGGTATTGTAAATGAAAAGGGAAATGTACTTGGCATGATGCCGCACCCAGAGCGTGCTGTGGATGAACTTCTTGGCGGCGCTGAAGGTTTAAAAGTCTTTCAATCTATTTTGAAACATTGGAGGGAAACATATGTCGTTAATGCTTGAACCAAATCCAACACAAATTAAAGAAGAACGTATATATGCGGAAATGGGGCTAACAGACGAAGAGTTTGCCATGGTTGAAAAGATTTTAGGACGTTTGCCGAACTACACAGAAACGGGACTATTCTCTGTTATGTGGTCAGAGCATTGTAGTTATAAAAACTCAAAACCTGTTCTTCGCAAGTTCCCAACAACAGGAGAGCGCGTATTACAAGGACCTGGTGAAGGTGCAGGGATTGTAGATATTGGTGATAATCAAGCCGTTGTATTTAAAATGGAAAGTCATAACCATCCTTCTGCAATTGAGCCATATCAAGGTGCGGCAACGGGTGTTGGTGGTATTATTCGCGACGTATTCTCTATGGGAGCACGTCCAGTAGCATTATTAAACTCTCTTCGCTTCGGTGAACTACAATCACCACGTGTGAAATATTTATTTGAAGAAGTAGTTGCAGGGATTGCAGGATATGGTAACTGCATCGGGATTCCAACTGTTGGCGGAGAAGTACAGTTTGATTCATGTTATGAAGGAAACCCACTTGTAAATGCAATGTGCGTTGGTTTAATTAATCATGAAGATATTAAAAAAGGGCAAGCACATGGTGCTGGTAATACAGTTATGTACGTAGGTGCTTCAACAGGACGTGACGGTATTCACGGTGCAACTTTCGCATCAGAAGAATTATCTGAGAGTTCAGAAGCGAAACGTCCAGCGGTACAAGTAGGGGATCCATTTATGGAGAAACTCCTTATTGAAGCATGCTTAGAGCTTATTCAATCTGATGCTCTTGTTGGAATTCAGGATATGGGAGCTGCAGGATTAACATCATCTTCTGCAGAGATGGCAAGTAAAGCAGGAATGGGTATTGAAATGTACTTAGATGATGTACCACAACGTGAAACAGGTATGACGCCATATGAAATGATGTTATCTGAATCACAAGAACGTATGTTAATTGTTGTGAAAAAAGGTAGAGAGCAAGAGATTGTAGAGTTGTTTGAAAAGTACGGACTTGCGGCAGTTACGATGGGAAAAGTAACGGAAGATAAAATGCTTCGCTTATTCCATAAAGGTGAAATGGTAGCGGAAGTACCAGCAGATGCACTAGCAGAAGAAGCACCAATTTATCATAAGCCTTCAAAAGAAGCAGCGTATTTTAAAGAGTTCCAAGAAATGAAGATGGAAACACCGAAATTAGATAATTATAAAGAAACATTGCTAGCTCTATTACAACAACCAACGATTGCAAGTAAAGAGTGGGTATATGATCAATATGATTATCAAGTACGCACAAGCACGGTTGTTACACCAGGATCAGACGCAGCCGTTGTACGTGTGCGCGGGACAGAAAAAGCATTAGCGATGACAACAGATTGTAATTCTCGCTACATTTATTTAGATCCTGAAATGGGCGGTAAAATTGCAGTAGCAGAAGCAGCACGTAACATCGTATGTTCAGGTGGAGAACCGCTGGCAATTACAGATTGTTTAAACTTTGGTAACCCAGAAAAACCAGAGATTTTCTGGCAAATCGAGAAATCAGTAGATGGTATGAGTGAAGCTTGTCGTACACTACAAACTCCAGTTATTGGCGGAAACGTATCAATGTACAACGAACGTAGCGGTGAAGCTGTATATCCAACACCGACTGTTGGTATGGTAGGTCTTGTTCATGATTTAAAACATGTAACGACACAAGAATTTAAGCAAGCTGGAGATCTAGTTTATGTAATTGGAGAAACGAAAGCTGAGTTTGGCGGAAGTGAATTGCAAAAGATGGTATACGGCAAAATCTTTGGTCAATCACCAAGCATCGATCTAGAAGTAGAATCTAAACGCCAAAAGCAATTACTAGAAGCAATTCAAGCAGGACTTGTTCAATCTGCACATGATGTTGCAGAAGGCGGATTAGCAGTCGCAATTGCTGAAAGTGCAATTGGAGCTAAAGGATTAGGTGCTACTGTGAAATTAGCTGGAGAAGCAACAGCGGCGTTATTCGCGGAATCACAATCACGCTTTGTTGTAACAGTAAAACGTGAAAAGCAAGAAGCATTCGAGAAAGTAGTAGAAGCAATTCAAGTTGGGGAAGTCACAAATACAAATGAAGTAACAATTCGTAATGAAGAAAATGAAGTATTACTTACAGCAAATGTTGATGAAATGAGAAAGGCTTGGAAAGGGGCAATCCCATGCTTGCTGAAATAAAGGGGTTAAATGAAGAATGTGGCGTTTTCGGAATTTGGGGGCATGAAAATGCAGCACAAGTTACGTACTACGGATTGCACAGCTTACAGCACCGTGGACAAGAAGGCGCAGGCATTGTTGTAAATAATGGGGAGAAAATTGTTGGGCATAAGGGGTTAGGTCTAGTATCGGAAGTGTTTTCAAGAGGTGAGCTAGAAGGATTAAATGGAAAATCAGCAATTGGTCACGTACGCTATGCAACGGCAGGCGGAAGTGAGGTAGCGAATGTTCAACCACTACTATTCCGTTTTTCTGATCATAGTATGGCATTAGCTCACAACGGTAATTTAATTAATGCAAAGATGCTTCGCCGTGAATTAGAAGCAGAAGGAAGTATTTTTCAAACGAGTTCAGATACAGAAGTACTACTTCATTTAATTAAACGTAGTACAAAAGGTTCATTAATTGAGAGTGTGAAAGATGCATTAAACAAAGTAAAAGGTGCATTTGCATATCTTTTATTAACAGGTAACGAAATGATTGTTGCGTTAGACCCGAATGGATTCCGCCCGCTGTCAATCGGAAAAATGGGAGATGCATATGTTGTAGCATCTGAAACATGTGCTTTTGATGTAGTTGGTGCAACATACATTCGAGATGTTGAACCTGGAGAACTACTTATTATTAATGACGAAGGTATCCAAGTAGATCGTTTTACAAATGATGTAGAACATGCAATTTGTAGTATGGAATACATTTACTTTGCACGCCCAGATTCCAATATTGCTGGCATCAATGTTCATGCAGCGCGTAAAAGTATGGGGAAACGTTTAGCGGCGGAAGCTCCTATTGAAGCAGATGTTGTAACAGGGGTACCGGACTCTAGTATTTCTGCGGCAATTGGTTATGCAGAAGCAACTGGCATTCCGTATGAATTAGGATTAATTAAAAATCGTTATGTTGGTCGTACCTTTATCCAACCTTCTCAAGAATTGCGTGAACAAGGGGTAAAAATGAAGCTTTCGGCAGTACGAGGAGTAGTTGAAGGAAAGCGCGTCGTAATGATTGATGATTCTATCGTAAGAGGTACAACAAGTAAACGCATTGTCCGTATGCTTCGTGAAGCAGGAGCGACAGAAGTGCATGTGAGGATTGCTTCTCCACCACTTAAGTATCCGTGTTTCTATGGCATTGATATTCAAACGAGAAAAGAATTAATCGCAGCTAACCATTCTATAGAAGAAATACGTCAAATCATCGGCGCAGATTCTTTAACATTTTTAAGTGAAGATGGCTTAGTCGATGCGATTGGTCGTCCATATGAAGGGAAATACGGCGGCTTATGTATGGCGTACTTTAATGGGGATTATCCAACAGCCCTTTATGATTATGAACAAGAACTTTTAGAAAGTATGAAATAAAAAAGCGAGAAGCTTCTACTTGATTTTAAGTAGAAGCTAGCTTTTTCCTAAAACATACTCTATAGAGAGTGCCCGCTTGGGTGGGAGAAATTAAAAGACGAGGTGTAAAAAACGATGGCGAATGCATATAAGCAAGCAGGAGTAGATATTGAAGCTGGATATGAAGCGGTATCTCGCATGAAAAAACATGTACAAACAACAATGAGGAAAGAAGTACTAGGCGGTCTTGGCGGTTTTGGAGGTATGTTTGATCTATCAAAATTTGCATTAGAAGAACCTGTATTAGTATCTGGAACAGACGGTGTAGGTACAAAATTGATGCTCGCTTTCATGATGGATAAACATGACACAATTGGTATTGATGCAGTAGCAATGTGTGTAAATGATATTGTTGTCCAAGGAGCAGAGCCGCTTTTCTTCCTTGATTACATTGCTTGTGGTAAAGCAGAACCTAGTAAAATTGAAAACATCGTCAAAGGTATATCAGAGGGTTGTCGCCAAGCGGGTTGTGCGTTAATTGGCGGAGAAACAGCTGAGATGCCAGGTATGTATTCCACTGAAGAGTATGACTTAGCTGGTTTTACTGTTGGTATTGTTGATAAAAAGAAAATTGTAACAGGAAATTCTATTGAAGCAGGTCATGTATTAGTTGGCTTAGCATCTAGTGGTATTCATAGTAACGGGTATTCTTTAGTACGAAAAGTGTTGTTAGAAGATGGACAGTTATCTTTAGATCGTATACATGGTCGCTTAGAACTACCTCTTGGTGAAGAATTATTAAAACCAACGAAAATTTATGTCAAACCTATTTTAGAACTATTGAAGAAATATGAAGTGTATGGCATGGCACATATTACAGGTGGAGGATTTATTGAAAATATTCCACGTATGTTGCCGGAAGGAATCGGAGCAGAAATTGAACTAGGTTCTTGGCAAATTCAACCGATTTTCAGCTTACTTCAAGAGGTTGGAAAACTAGAAGAAAAAGAAATGTTCAATATTTTTAACATGGGTATTGGTATGGTAGTTGCGGTAAAAGAAGAAGATGCAGAAACTGTTGTCAAGCTTCTTGCAGAACAAGGAGAAAAAGCACATATTATTGGACGAACTATTAAGGGATCGGGTGTTACTTTTAATGGAGGCACAGGACTATGAGTAGATTGGCAGTCTTTGCCTCTGGAAGCGGATCTAACTTCCAAGCATTAATGAATGCAGTGGAAGAAAAAAGCTTACATGCTGAAATTAGTTTGCTCGTATGTGATCAACCTGAGGCGCGTGTTATTGGACGGGCACATTATCATCATGTTCCGTGCTTTGCTTTTTCGGCGAAAGCATATGAATCAAAAGAAGCATTTGAAAATGAGATATTAAAAAAATTGCGAGAATACGAGATTGATTATGTTATTTTAGCGGGATATATGCGTTTGATTGGTCCTACATTACTGGAAGCATACGGCGGGAAAATCATTAACATTCATCCGTCATTATTACCAAGTTTTCCTGGGAAAGATGCTGTCGGTCAAGCGTTAGAGGCAGGAGTGAAAGTAACAGGAGTGACGATTCACTACGTAGATGCTGGGATGGATACAGGACCTATTATTGCTCAAGAAGCAGTAAAAGTTTCCGAAGCGGATACAAGAGAGAGTTTACAAAAGAAAATTCAGCAAGTTGAACATAGATTGTACGTAGCTACGGTGAACGAAATCGTTCAATCTATGAAAGAGAAGGCCGTTAAATAACATTCAACTAGGGGTGAAGGATAAATGAAAAAGCGTGCATTAGTAAGTGTTTCAAATAAAACAGGTGTTGTAGAATTTGTTAAAGGGTTACTTGAACAAGGGATTGAAGTTATTTCAACAGGTGGAACGAAAAAATTATTAGAGGAAAACGGCTTACAAGTAATTGGGATTTCTGAAGTAACTGGCTTCCCGGAAATTATGGACGGGCGTGTGAAAACATTACATCCAAACATTCATGGTGGTTTACTTGCAGTACGTGATAATGAAACGCATGTGACGCAGATGAATGAATTAGGCATTCAGCCAATCGACTTTGTTGTTGTAAACTTATACCCATTTAAGGAAACAGTTGCTAAACCTGATGTGACATTTGCTGATGCAATTGAAAATATTGATATCGGTGGCCCAACAATGATTCGTTCAGCTGCGAAGAATCATAAATTTGTATCAGTAATCGTTGACCCAATAGATTATGATGTTGTACTAGCCGAGCTAAAAGAAAACGGCGAAGTTACAGACGAAACAAAACGTAAATTAGCAGCGAAAGTATTCCGTCATACAGCGGCATATGATGCATTAATTTCTAACTATTTAACGGAACAAATGGGAGAAGAAAGCCCAGAAACATTAACAGTAACATTCGAGAAAAAACAAGATTTACGTTACGGTGAAAACCCACATCAAAAAGCAACATTCTATAAAGCGCCATTTGCAGCAACTTCTTCTGTTGCATATGCAGAGCAGTTACATGGAAAAGAGCTATCTTACAACAATATCAATGACGCGGATGCAGCGCTTAGCATCGTGAAAGAATTTACAGAACCAGCAGTGGTAGCAGTAAAACATATGAACCCATGCGGAGTTGGTGTTGGTACTGATATTCATGAAGCATATACACGTGCTTACGAAGCGGATCCAGTATCCATTTTCGGAGGTATTATTGCAGCTAACCGTGAGATTGATAAAGTTACGGCTGAAAAATTACATGAAATTTTCTTAGAGATTGTTATCGCACCTTCTTTCTCACAAGAAGCTTTAGAAGTGTTGCAAAGTAAGAAAAACTTACGCCTTTTAACTGTAAATATTGAAAAAGCAGTAAGTGCAAGTAAAAAATTAACTTCTGTACAGGGTGGCCTTCTAGTTCAAGAAGAAGATACGTTAGCGCTAAATGAAGATGCAATTACAATTCCAACAAAACGTGAACCAACAGAGCAAGAATGGGCCGATTTAAAACTAGCTTGGAAAGTTGTCAAACATGTAAAATCAAATGCAATTGTTTTAGCAAAAGATAATATGACAATTGGAGTGGGAGCAGGACAAATGAACCGCGTTGGTTCAGCGAAAATTGCAATCTCGCAAGCTGGTGACAAAGCACAAGGTAGCGCCTTAGCATCTGATGCATTTTTCCCAATGCCAGATACAGTAGAAGAGGCTGCTAAAGCAGGTGTTACAGCAATCATTCAACCAGGCGGATCGATTCGTGATGAAGATTCTATTAAAAAAGCTGATGAATATGGTATTGCTATGGTGTTCACTGGCGTACGTCACTTCAAACATTAATAGAGGGAGTTCAAAAAGTCCGGTCAAGATAACCTTCTTTTTGAATATGAACGAATAGAAACAAAATAGGAGCACTGCTCCTATTTTGTACTTATTTGAATAATGGAGGATAACATATGAATGTTTTAGTAATCGGCCGTGGTGGGCGCGAACATGCTTTAGCTTGGAAGTTTGCACAGTCTGAGCAAGTTGAAAAGGTATATGTAGCACCGGGAAATGAAGGCATGAGAGATGTGGCAATGCCAGTTGATATTGATGAGAATGACTTTGACGCACTTGTTCTATTTGCGAAAGAAAATAATATAGGTTTAACGTTCGTTGGTCCAGAAATTCCTCTTATGAATGGAATTGTTGATCGTTTTGAAGCAGAGGGACTTCGCGTTTTTGGTCCGAATAAAGCAGCTGCTGTAATTGAAGGAAGCAAAGCTTTTACAAAAGAGCTTATGAAAAAGTATGATATTCCAACCGCAGCATATGAAACATTCACAAACTATGAGGAAGCGGTAGCATATATTCAAAAAGTTGGTGCACCTATTGTTATTAAAGCGGATGGTTTAGCAGCTGGTAAAGGTGTAACAGTAGCAATGACGTTAGAAGAGGCATTGCAAGCTGTAAAAGAAATGCTGCAGGATGTAAAATTCGGTGAAGCAAGTAAAAAGGTTGTTATTGAAGAGTTTTTAGATGGACAGGAATTCTCTTTAATGGCATTTGTAAATGGAACAACCGTTTATCCAATGGTAATTGCACAAGATCATAAGCGTGCTTTTGACGGTGATAAAGGACCGAATACAGGCGGAATGGGTGCATATTCTCCAGTACCGCAAATTCCCGAATCAGCAGTTAGCGAAGCAATTGAGACAATTTTACATCCAACTGCTAAAGCGATGATTCAAGAAGGACGTTCATTTACAGGTATTTTATACGCGGGGCTTATTTTAACAAACGAAGGACCAAAAGTAATTGAATTCAATGCTCGTTTTGGTGATCCAGAAACAGAGGTTGTATTACCACGTTTAGAGAGTGATTTAGTCGACGTATGTAATTACGTATTAGATGGGAAAGGGCTAACACTTAAATGGTCTGAGGAAGCAGTTATTGGTGTAGTACTTGCTTCAAAAGGATACCCAGAAGCATATGAAAAAGGTGCTGTGATTTCTGGATTAGATACATTAGAAGATGCAATTGTTTTTCATGCAGGCACAGCTATGAAACATGGAGATTTTGTAACAAACGGTGGTCGTGTTTTATTTGTAGCTTGTAAAGGCAAGGATTTACAAGAAGCGAAGGATAACGTTTATAAAGAAATTAAGAAAATTGAGAGTGACGGTTTATTTTATCGAAGTGATATCGGATATCGTGCGGTTGCAAAGGTAGATTGTTAAGAGCTAACATAAATTATGTTAGCTCTTTTGATTTTATTTTGTATTTTTGGAAAGGGAGGATTATATGTTTGCGATGGGAATTTTAATTATATATGTAATGATTTGTATCATACCTACAGCAGGAAAGACAATCCAAACTTTAAAAACTTTTACAGCTACTGAAAAAACGATAGGTTATTGGTTAAAACGGGGTATGACAGAAAAAGAAGCTATTCAACAGGTGAGAGACAATGTAACGGGTCTATGGAATTCAACTTTTGGAATGTGGGGGCTACTAGGGATAGTACACCAAAGTAAGAGGAAGGCGTGAAAAAATGAAGTTACCAAAAAACTATTTTCCAGAACAGGCTACAAAGGAATACGGGAGCTTTTATGTATGGATGCGCTTTATTTGTATTATTGCATTTGCTAATACTGTATTAGTTTTAGGGTTCGGAAAATTAAATATTTTCACATTAGTAGTTATAATATTTTGTATTCCGTTTGGTTTTATTGGAGTTTATTTTGCGATCTTTCACTATATACGTTATTTAAGAAATTATATGAGACAAAAATAATAAAGGAGATAGACACAGTGCTGAGATTTATAAATGAAAGATATATTATGACGAGACAAATGAGATTAGATATTGAAGAATTTATGCCTCCGAAAGTCAGAGAAATCTTTATTAAAATTTATAAGTTAGCATTTTTAGTTTTTATATATCTTGGAATCATGTGCCTTGTGAATAATCTGATAGGAAAAGAGCATCCAATTAATGGACTGTTATTGAAAATAGAGATAATAGTAATTTCAATTATATCCATTTTTATCTTGTATTATTGTATATGCTATCGAGGCTATTATAAACGAAAAGAATAATATGTATTCTATATATAACTAAATATAGTATTCATTTGAAAGAAGGGAACTATAATGAGTGTGGAGACATGGTACCGATATACATTTCGGGAGAAACATTTTTCAATAGCTCTTCCCAATACATGGACATTAATGGAGACGGATCCTAAACATATAGAAAAGTTCACTTCAATATTTTTAGCTGAACAAGCCGAAGTGCTCCCACATATTTCTAAAAACTGGGAAGAGATCAAAAGGCAACTAGAATTTCTTCTTAAAAATCTAAAAGGAATGAAAGTGGAACTGTTTGCGTTACAAGGTCTTGTTGACGATGAGAATGTTATACACTTTGCAGATGTGACAGTTTCAAGGTTTCCTTATGAAAAAGAGTATTCTTCTATTCAAAATATGGAAAAGCTACTAAAAGAAAAAGAGAAGAGTGAATTAGTATCGATCGAGGAGATTAAATCCCAGATTGGTAATGTCATACATATTCGTGAATTTACAACTGTTGAAATGGAAAATGAGAATATTAAAGCATGTACGAATCAATTTTTAATACCAGTATCTAAAGAGAATAATATATATAGTATTACGTTCTCTACATGGAATGTAGATGATGCAATGTTATTCGAACCTTCATTTTTTCAAATTGTAAATACGTTTAAACGAATGTCTCCCGAGAAAATAGGGCATTAGATGAAAAGCATCCTTTCTAAACAAAATAGAATTTAGAAAGGATGTTTTTTTTAGGAGGAGAATATGAAATTATCAAGAAACTATTTTCCAGAACAAGCAGCAAAGGAATATGGAAGCTTTTATATATGGATGCGCTTTATTATTCTAGTGGCCTGGATTGGGGGACTATTAGTTTTAGGATATGGTCAATTTAATATTATGGGACCTATAGTTATAATATATTTTTTTCTTACTGGTATAATTGGGATTTATTTTGCAGCTTTTCACTGTATTCGTTATTTAAGAAACTATAAGAGACAAGAATAATTTATATTTTTGAAATAACATAACGTGTGCAAATTGCACACGTTATAAATTTTTGTTTTGGTATTGGTAGACAGTAATACTCCTACTTCAAACTTCGGTGTAAGTAAAGGGATTAGGAGGGAGATAAACTTAATATAAGGTTAATTTGCGAGAGTTGAAGAAAATCTTTCATCATTACAGTTTCACGTCATTATAAATCCCGAGTTTCTCCATTTTTCTATATAATGTTCGTACACTAATCCCCAAAGCAGCCGCAGCTTGTTTTTTTCCTTCATAATCATAACCATAGTCATGAAGTTTTTGAATAATGCTTTCTTTTTCAGCTTCTTGCAATGCACTGTGTTGCTTTGTGGATGAGCACAGCAACTCCGAATGATTTTGAAGAAATGCTGGTAGTGATGATTCGGTTAATTGGCCACTTTTCTCCATATTCATGCTATATTCTAAAACATTCTCTAATTCACGAATGTTCCCAGGCCAGTGATATTGTTTTAATCTTGCTAGAAACGCCTCTGTGTAACTTTGAATGAATTTTCCTGTTCTTGTCTGTAATTTTTCAATTAAGAAAGGGACGAGTTTCTTTAAGTCTTCTTTTCGCTCGCGAAGTGGTGGTAAATGAATTGGAATCACATTGAGTCTGTAGTAAAGATCTGAACGGAATTGTTTAGATTCGATTAATTTTTCTAATGGTTGATTTGATGCAGCGATAATTCGGACATTCACTTTTTGGGGAAGCGTTCCACCAATTCTTTGTACAACACCATCTTGTAGTACTTTTAATAACTTTGGTTGTAAATGGAGAGGAAGATCTGCCACTTCATCTAAAAATAACGTGCCTCGGTCGGCCATTTCAAAGTAACCGGGTTTTCCTTTCTTTCTCGCTCCTGTAAATGCACCTTCCTCATAGCCAAAGAGCTCACTTTCAAATAAAGATTCAGGAATGCTGGCACAATTTATTTCAATGAAATCTCCCCTCTGGAATATACTTTGTTCATGAATAAGCTTTGCCATCAAGCTTTTCCCCGTTCCCGTTTCTCCTGTAATAACGATGGATGAGGTACTACTTTTCATGTTTTTTAAGATTTCTTTTATGTTTTGTAATGTATAACTGCTTCCAAGGATATATTCAGTTTGTTTTAATTTTGTCCCTATTTTGGAAGTAGAATAATTTGTTTCATGAATCATATCGGTAATAATCTCTTTTAACTTTTCCATCCAATAGATAAATTCTTTTTGCTGATCGAGTAATTTCTGTTGCTTATCTTTGGAAAAACTAACGAATGAAAGATAGCCATAGTGGCGTTCATTTTGAATCATATTTTGTATAATTTCTGCAGTGGATGGACAGCTCTTTTGAAAGTGGCAACCATGACACATATTCATATGCCCCGGCTTATGTACAAAGGTAATAGGATGCTCGTATAGTTTTTGGAAAAAGGGGAGGTATACGCGTTCTCCTTTTTTCTTTTTATATTCTTCCGTTGAAGAAACTAATAGCCCTTCATGGTTGAAATAGGCGATTTCTATTTGTAAGAGTTCGGAAAAGGCATGAATCATTTTTGTGATTGCTGTGATTGTAGACAATTTTGAACCTCCTTTCTATTTATGTAATTATTGTATGATAATTCAGAAAAATACAAAAGTGTCAAATGTTTGTCAAAAATGTCAAATGACCGTATCAAAGTTGCTTACTACAATAAGGGTTTTTCACGTAATAAAATTGGCATGTTTTTTGCTTAATAAAAAGCAGATGCAAATAAAGGAGGTTTTTTTATGGAAAGAGATTATTTTCAATTAAAGGATAAAGTGGCGGTTGTAACCGGAGCGGCATCAGGAATTGGGTATGCGACAGCAACCATCTTTGCTGAAGTAGGAGCTACCGTCATTCTTTTAGATATTGATGAGGAAAAAGGTATGCAGGCCACGCAGGGTTTACGAGACGAGGGGCAGAGGGCAGAGTTTTTGAAGTGCGATGTAACAAGTGAATTAGATTGTAAGAATGTGAGTGAACATATTAGGAAGGTATATGGAAGTGTAGATGTGCTGTTTAACAACGCCGGAGTTATTAGAAGAAAAACAGTTGTTGAATTAGAAGAAAGAGAGTGGGATTCAGTTATTAATGTGTCATTAAAAGGTGTATATCTTTTATCTAAATATATCATTCCAATTATGGCTGAAAAACAAGGGGGAAGTATTATTAACACTGGCTCTGGATGGGGACTAAAAGGGGGCGATAAGGCAGTTGCATATTGTGCTGCAAAAGCGGGGGTTGTGAACTTAACGAAGGCGATGGCAATTGATCATGGGTCGCAAAATATTCGAGTAAACTGCATATGTCCAGGTGATACAGATACGCAGTTACTACGCGACGAGGCGAAACAATTGAATGTAGAAGAAGGGTCGTTTCTGAAAGATTCAGCAATAAATCGGCCTCTATCAAGAATTGGTACACCACGGGATATCGCAAAAGGTGTTTTATTTTTAGCTAGCGACTTGTCATCTTGGGTGACAGGGACAGCACTTGTTGTCGATGGCGGAGGCTTAGCATAATTGAATGAAATTTAACAAGGGGGTATTAAGATGACGAAAAAGGTACATCCTTACATTCCAAATATGGTACCTGAAGTAAGAGAAGAGATGTTAAAAGAAATCGGCGCTGAAACCGTGATGGAACTATACGCCTGCATACCAGAGGAACTCAAGTTAAAAGAGGAAATGAATATACCGAAGGCGCTTACAGAATATGAACTGCGTCGCCATGTTGAAGGGATACTTTGTAAAAATACAAGTACAAGTGAATATGTAAATTTTTTAGGAGCAGGTTGTTGGCAACACTTTGTACCAGCTGTTTGCGATGAAGTGAATCAGCGATCAGAATTTTTAACGGCATATGCTGGGGAACCGTATGAAGATCATGGCAGGTTTCAAGCTTTATTTGAATACCAAAGCTTAGTAGCGGAACTTGTTGATATGGATGTTGTAAATGTGCCTACATTTGATTGGGGGCAAGCAGCAGCTACATCAATTCGGATGGCTGCCCGTATAACGAAAAGAAAAAAGGTATTAGTAGCACAAACCGTGTCACCTGAGAGAATGAAAATTATCCAAAATTATGGGTCCCCAGATCTTGAATTTGTTTCTGTTGGTTATGATGATGAGAATGGTCTTCTAGATTTAGAAGATTTAGAGAATAAAATAGCTGCTAATGTAGCCGCAATTTATTTTGAAAACCCTTCCTATTTAGGATTTATTGAATCGCAAGGGATGGAAATTGCGGAAATCGCAAAGCAACATGATGCGCTAGTAGTTGTTGGTGTTGATCCGATATCGCTTGGAGTGCTAGCACCACCAAGCCACTATCAAACAGATATTGTTTGTGGTGACTTACAGCCTCTTGGTATGCATATGAACTATAGCGGAGGGCAAGCTGGGTTTATTGCTACAAGAGATGAGGAAAAATTTGTGAATGAATACCCTTCACGTTTATTTGGAATTGTCCCAACAGTAAAAGAAGGAGAGTACGGATTTGGAGATGTAGCGTATGACCGAACATCTTTTGCCCTTCGTGAAAAAGGAAAAGAATCAGTTGGTACACAAACAGCGTTATGGGGCATTACAGCAGGAGTTTATTTATCGTTACTTGGACCAAATGGTATGTATGAATTAGGTCAAACGATTATGCAAAATAGTCAATATGCAGTAAAACAATTAAATCAAATCCCTGGAGTGAGAGGTTCAAGATTAAGTTCTCCATTTTTTAAAGAGTTTCTTGTTGATTTTAATGAGACCGGTTTATCAGTAGAAACTATAAATAAGAGATTGTTAGAAAAACAGATATTTGGAGGAAAGGATATTTCGAAAGAGTTTCCTAAATTTGGTCAATGTTCCTTGTATTGTGTTACAGAAGTTCATACGAAGGAAGACATTGATCGGTTAGCTGCCGCTCTGCAAGAAATTGTGACAAATTAAAAAAGACGAACGGAAAGGAGAATCGACTGATGAAGAAAATTAAAAGGAATAGTAAAGTCCGTGACTTTCATCAAGCAAAATGGAATGAACCAATTATTTTTGAACTTCACCAGCAAGGAGAAAGGGGCGTAGACGTTCCTGTAGCGGATGAAACAATTGTGAAAGAAGTTGGTGATGGAGTTTCAAAGATTCCTCATTCTATGTATAGAAAAGAAAGAGCGAGACTTCCGGAAATCGGTCAAGCACGTGTGTTAAGGCATTATGTGAGACTTTCACAAGAGACGTTAGGATCAGATTTTAATGTTGAAATTGGGCAAGGGACCTGTACGATGAAATATATTCCTAAAATTAATGAATTATTAGTACGGAATCCTAAAATAATGGAACTGCATCCTCTTCAAGATGAAAGTACGGTCCAAGGCATGCTAGAGATTATATACAAATTGGATCTTTGTATGAGAGAAATTTCTGGTATGGATCATTTTTCATTTCAACCGAGTGGTGGCACACAAGCCTTATTTGCTATGGCATCCATTGTAAGAAAATATCATGAATCTCGAGGGGAAGGGGAAAAGCGGAATGAAATTATTACAACCATTTTTTCTCATCCTTCACAAGCGGCTACAGCGGCTGTTAAAGGCTTTAAAATCATTACGCTTCATCCGGATAAAGATGGATTTCCTGACCTTGAAAAATTAAAAGCTGTTGTTTCAGAAAGAACAGCAGGATTTGTTGTAGCGAATCCTGAAGATACAGGGATTTTTAATTCGAAGATTAAAGAGTTTACGAGGGTTGTTCATGAAGCAGGTGGGATTTGCTATTACGACCAGGCAAATGCAAACGGCCTTCTTGGGATTACGCGGGCGAAAGAAGCAGGATTTGATATGTGTTTTTTTAATCTTCATAAAACATTTGCAGCTCCGCATATGTGTGGTGGACCAGCAACAGGTGCACTTGGTGTAAGTAAAGAGTTAAAAGAGTACTTACCAGGACCAATTGTCGAATGTGATGAGGAGAAATATTATTTAAATCATGAATTGAAACATTCGATTGGGAAAGTACGTGCTTTTCATGGCGTGGCACAAACGATTTTAAGGTCTTATGCATGGATTCGTGCTCTAGGACCAGAAGGGTTAAAAGAAGTGGCGACAACGGCTGTGTTAAACAATAATTATATGTATCATAAAGTACAAAAAATTCGTGGTGCAAGCGCTCCGTATGTGAAAGGGCAGCGGCTTGAACAAGTTCGTTATAGTTGGGAAGAGATGAACGATGAAACGGGTGTTACGACAGAAGATGTTCAAAGAAGGATGACGGATTTCGGTTTACACTACTGGACGAGTCACCATCCATATATCGTTCCTCAGCCGTTTACATTGGAGCCGACTGAGAGTTATTCTAAGGCAGATTTAGATGAGTATATTGCGGCACTTGAACAAATTTCGCAAGAGGCATATGAAAGTCCTGAAATTATTCGAAATGCCCCGCAAAATAGTACGATTCGCAAATTAGATGAACAGGATTTTCTAGATGATCCGAAAAAATGGTGTATTACATGGAGAGCTTATCAGAAGAAAGTACAGTTACCGGAGTTAATTTAAGGTAGAGGGCAATCAAGAGATTTCTTGATTTTCTTTTTTCTTTCATGTTAAAGGATGTAACAATGATTGCGCTTTGGAAAATTTAAACATTCTAAAAATTTGAGGGTATTTTATATTTTTAGTACATCCATTTTCCAAAATAACATATGGAAAATAGTACTGAAATTGAAATAACTAATGTGATCGCAGCGCTATATAAGTTCATTGATGAATGAAATTGTACAAGAGAATGCGAGAATCGAAAATATTCATAAGTAATGAAAAAAGACCGCTAAAACTTAGTGGTCTTTTTTCATTTAGGAATCTTGATCCTTTTTTAGTCTTCCCTTTTGTTTTGCCATTTCTCGAAGCAAATACTCGATGTGGGCGTTAACGCTGCGGAACTCATCATTCGCCCATTTTTCAATGATTGCGTGTAATTCAGGATCGATACGTAATGGGAAACTTTTCTTTTTAGCCATAATACCTACAACCTTTAATATAGACTTCCTGTATTAATAACTGGTTGTGCTCCTTTATCTGAAACGATAGCAACTAATAAGTTGTTAACCATGTTTGCCTTACGCTCATCATCTAAATCAAGTATGCCTTCTTCATCTAATTTTTGAATCGAGTCTTTCGCCATTTGAACGGCACCTTCAACAATTTCTTTACGTGCAGCCAATACAGCTTTCGCTTGCTGACGTTGAAGCATTGCATGAGCAATTTCTGTTGCGTAAGCTAAATGCGTTAGGCGAGTTTCTAATACTTCTACACCAGCAATTTCAAGACGCGCTTCTAACTCACGTTTTAATTCTTCAGAGATTTCTTCAGTGTTTCCGCGTAACGTAACGCAATTATCATCTTGGAAATTGTCATAAGGATATTTTGTTGCAACGTGGCGGATTGCCGTTTCACTTTGAATTTCTACAAATCGATCATAATGTTCAACACCAAACATTGCTTTTGCAGAATCAACAACTTTATATACAATAACAGCCGCAATTTCAATTGGATTTCCCTCAACATCATTTACTTTTAATTTCTTACTGTTAAAGTTTTCAACACGTAAAGAGACAGTTTGACGGAATGCGAATGGAATTGTTAAAAATAAACCATTTTGACGAATTGTTCCTAAATAATTACCGAAAAACGTAATTACTTTCGCTTGGTTTGGTTGAACAATTCCAATACCAGTTGCGAGAATCGCAGCTAAAAGAATAGTTAATGCTGCTACTATAAAAATTTCTTGCACAAGGCAGAATACACCGATAGTGGCTAAAATCAAAATCCCAATAATACCGAGAAAACCATTTACATAAAAAACTTGTTTTTCTTTCATATGATCGCCTCCTGATATAAAAATGATATCACTTTTATATCATTTTAAGCAAGGGGTTTATACCTAATTTTCTGAAAATATAACAAATAATTCCTGGTTACCTGTGTGATGGGTTTAAATATTACTTTTACTTGTTGGATATTTTTTTCTAAAGTAATATATAAGGGTTATTTCAAGTTTTAATAAACAGCAGGGGGCGTACTTATGAAAAAAATGTTCAAATCATTGACTTTTATCATGATGATAGGGGTATTAATGAGCATGCTTACGGGATGTTCAAACCCAGATGATACTGTACAAGAATTTTTGACAGCAGTAAAAGGCGGGGACTTTAAAAAGGCCACTACTTTTGTGTACGAAAGCAATGATGGATACGATTTTAACAATTTAAACAAAGAGCAAGACGGTATTGATGGGAAGCAGATATTTAGCGTAATCGCAAAGAACTATAAATTTGAAAAGCCAGAGCAAGTGTCCAAGAAAGATGATACAGCAAAGGTTAAGGTAAAGATTACTTCGGTTGATATGGCTGTTGCTACTACAAAGACAATCGGAGAGATTATGCCTATGGCTTTTGCAAGTGCGTTTAGTGAAAACAAAGAGCAATCTGAAAAGACAATGGAGAAAATGATGACGACAACCCTTGTGAAGAACTTGTCTGATAAAGATGCGGCAATGGCAATTCGTGAAGTTACGCTGAATTTAAAGAAAGATAAAGAAGGTAACTATAAAATTGTTTCTGATGAAAATTTACAAGAAGCATTGCTTGCAAATTCAAAATCAATAGATAAAATGTTTGGCAATAAATAATTGCGATACATAGCGTTACAAAGAGATCACTCAAAGGTTTTGCTGCCGGGTGATCTTTTTGTTTGCTGCGATAAAATGAAGAAGACTTAGCCGCCCACTGCAGCAGCTAAGTCCCTTTGAGAGCATCTTGCATCGTGACAAATGATTCAAAGCGGTTTTGCCAGGATTGCTTCCTCAATCGCTGACTCAATCTCTTTGTCAGAAGTATCATAACTTCCTTTTGACTTTTGTGTGTCATGGCTAGAAGTATGATTTACTTCTTCTTTAGCATTTCCCTTTTTATTAAAATCCATGCTAGGTATTTTAAAGGCACCCATGTTCATATATTTTCCAAATTTACATGCTTCCGTAATAGGACAGAAACGCAAGATTCCTTCTGCAATTTTCATTGCACTAAGCCATAGCAGAATCTTTGACCAAATGCACCATGGTTTGCGTGTAAGTTTAGCTGTGCTACAACTTAATACGACCAAACCGAGTGTAATACGAATTAGAGCATTCATTATGCCGATGTTTTGCCTTATCAAAGAAAACACTCCTTCTTCATTAGCTTAGAAATAGTAAACACTATTTCAATTGTTATTATTCCATGTAAGTTTCGCGATATGTAATCCAACATTTGACGGTAAAAAAGATGTTGGATAGGGCGTGTGTATAGGTGTCTTTTTTTGTTATAATGTAAGAATGCATAAAAGGAAGTTTAAAAAGTCCGGTCAAGATAACCTTCGCATTTCTTCGTTGCTGTGCCAGTGCGGTACTCATGTAGTAAAGGCTACACTGCGTGTCCTCCTGGCTACAGCGCCTTGAACTGCTCGGTTCTCTAGATCCTCCTTTTTAAACGTGTGTTATAAAGGAAGTTTAAAAAGTCCGGTCAAGATAACCTTCGCATTTCTTCGTTGCGTCTCCAGTGCGGTATTCATGTAGTAAAGGCTACACTGCGTGTCCTCCTGGCTACAGCGCCTCGAACTGCTCGGTTCTCTAGATCCTCCTTTTTAAACGTGTGTTATAAAGGAAGTTTAAAAAGTCCGGTCAAGATAACAGTCTTTTTGAACAAGCGCATAAAGGTGATTAGATAAAAGAAAGGGTGTTTTCATGTACGATATTTCACAGTGGAAACATGTATTTAAGCTTGATCCGAATAAGGAATTAAGCGATGAACATTTAGAAATGATTTGTGAATCTGGAACAGACGCAGTCATTGTAGGCGGAAGTGATGGAGTAACAATTGATAACGTATTACACATGCTAGTAAGCATTCGTAGATATGCAGTTCCTTGTGTGTTAGAGGTTTCTGATCTTGAAGCTCTTACGCCAGGGTTTGATTTTTATTACATCCCAAGTGTTTTAAATAGCCGAAAAGTGGAATGGATAACGGGAATTCATCATGAGGCATTGAAAGAATTTGGGGACATTATGAACTGGGATGAAATTTTCATGGAAGGATATTGTGTTTTAAATGCAGAAGCAAAAGTAGCTCAGCTTACAGAGGCGAAATGTGATTTAACAGAAGATGACGTTATTGCATATGCACGTATGGCAGACAAGCTTCTGAATTTGCCGATTTTCTACTTGGAATATAGCGGTACTTACGGAGATGTTGAACTTGTTAAAAATGTAAAAGCAGAATTACAACAAGCAAGGTTGTATTACGGAGGCGGGATTTCAAGTGCGAAAGAGGCAAAAGAAATGGCGCAGTACGCTGATACAGTCGTTGTAGGAAATGTAATTTATGATGATATAAAAGCAGCGTTACAGACAGTAAAAGCTGTAAAAGGAGAGTAGGCGTAGGCACATATGAGTATAACTGATAAATTATTAAGTGGTTTAAACCCTGAGCAACAAAAAGCGGTGCAAACAACAAACGGTCCACTTCTATTAATGGCGGGTGCTGGTAGTGGTAAAACGCGTGTGCTAACACATCGCATCGCATACTTACTTGGTGAAAAAGGGGTAGCACCTTGGAATGTATTAGCAATTACCTTTACAAATAAAGCAGCTCGTGAAATGCGTGAGCGTATCGATACGCTTGTCGGTCCGGAAGCAGAGGATATTTGGATTTCTACGTTCCACTCGATGTGCGTGCGTATTTTACGACGTGATATCGACCGTATTGGGATTAACCGAAACTTTACGATCTTAGATGCAAGTGATCAACTTACTGTTGTGAAGAAAATCATGAAAGAGCGAAACGTTGATCCTAAAAAATTCGATCCGCGTTCTATTTTATCTGGCATTAGCAATGCAAAGAATGAATTGTTATCTGCTGATAAATATGCAAAGCAAATTTCAATTGCTGATCCATTTGAGAAATTAATAAGTGATGTGTATATAGAATATCAAAAACGTCTTCTGAAAAATAACTCATTAGATTTTGATGATTTAATTATGACGACGATTCAATTATTTGAACGTGTTCCAGAAGTATTGGAATTTTATCAACGCAAATTCCAGTATATTCATGTTGATGAGTATCAGGATACGAACAGAGCACAATACATTCTTGTAAATAAATTAGCTGCTCGCTTTAAAAATCTTTGTGTTGTTGGTGATTCTGATCAGTCCATTTATCGTTGGCGCGGTGCGGATATTTCCAACATTTTATCGTTTGAAAAAGACTATGAGAATGCACAGGTTATCTTGTTAGAGCAAAACTACCGCTCATCACAAAATATTTTAAATGCAGCTAACGCTGTAATTGAAAATAATTCAAATCGTAAACCGAAAAAATTATGGACGGATAATCAAGTTGGAAGTAAGATTTCGTATTATCGTGCTGCAACAGAAAAGGATGAAGCATATTTTGTTGCGAAAAAAATTCGCGATGAAATTCAAATGGGGAATCGAAAATATACAGACTTTGCGGTTCTATATCGTACTAATGCGCAGTCTCGTATGGTTGAGGAGATTTTCTTAAAGTCCAATATTCCGTATAAAATTGTCGGCGGTATCAAGTTCTATGACCGTAAAGAGATTAAAGATATTTTGGCTTACTTACGTTTAATCGCAAATCCGGATGATGAGATTAGCTTTGCACGTATTATTAACGTGCCGAAGCGCGGAATCGGTGCCACGTCTATCGATAAAATTATTAACTACGGCGTACAAAATGGTATTTCATTAACTGCTGTAATGGATGAAATTGAGCATGTTGGAGTAAGTGCAAAAATCACAAAAGCAGTAAAAGAATTTGCAAGTCAATTACACAATTGGGTAAATATGCAGGAATATTTATCTGTTACAGAACTGGTAGAGGAAGTTATTGAGAAAACAGGTTACCGCGATATGCTAAAGAATGAACGTACTTTAGAAGCGGAAGGAAGACTTGAAAACTTAGATGAGTTTTTATCTGTTACCCAAACATTTGAGTCACAAAGTGAAGATAAGAGTCTTGTCGCTTTCTTAACAGATTTGGCTCTTGTTGCAGATATAGATCGTGTGGATGAGGATCCAACTGCAGGTGAAGAAGTTATTTTAATGACGATGCACTCGGCAAAAGGGCTAGAGTTCCCGGTTGTCTTTATTATTGGCTTAGAGGAAGGAGTCTTCCCACATACTCGTTCTCTTATGGAAGAAGATGAGATGCAAGAAGAACGCCGTTTAGCTTATGTAGGTATCACTCGTGCGGAAGAAGAGTTATATTTATCAAATGCTCAAATGCGTACTTTATTTGGTAGAACAAATATGAATGCAGCATCTCGATTTATTTCAGAAGTTCCGGCGCATTTACTTGAACCATTAAATGAAACAACGCCAAAGCGCGAGACATTTAGTGCGAAAGGAAGAACAGCTGGGGCTGGGGCAACGACGACACGTTCTCGCTCTGCATTTGTGCGACCGGCAGTGAAAACAACAGGAGGAGAGCAAATTGGCTGGGCTGTAGGTGATAAAGCGTCCCATCAAAAATGGGGAGTTGGTACAGTTGTAAGTGTGAAAGGTGAAGGAGATGCAAAAGAATTAGATATTGCATTCCCAAGTCCGATTGGTATTAAACGTTTATTAGCGAAATTTGCACCTGTAACGAAACAATAGAAAGGAGTAAGGATATGTCAAAAGAAGAGACAAAGCAGCGTATAGAAGAACTTCGTGATATGCTCAATGCATTCAACTATCAATATCACGTACTAGACAATCCTTCTGTTTCTGATGCGGAATACGACCGTGATATGCAGGAGCTTATAAAATTAGAAGCAGAGAACCCAGAATTTTTAACGGAAGACTCCCCAACTGTTCGAGTTGGAGGAGCAGTGCTTGATATATTTGAAAAAGTCACGCATAAATCACCGATGTTAAGTTTAGGAAATGCCTTTAATGAAGGAGATTTACGCGATTTTGATCGCAGAGTACGTCAAGGAATTGATGATTCAAATGTAAGATATATATGTGAACTAAAAATTGACGGTCTTGCTGTTTCCCTTCATTATGAAAAAGGACGCTTCGTTCAAGGAGCAACACGTGGTGATGGCGTAACTGGTGAGGATATTACGCAAAATTTAAAAACAATTAAAGCAATTCCTCTTCGTTTGAAAGAAGAAGTAACATTGGAAGCTCGCGGCGAGGCATATATGCCAAAGCGTTCATTTGTGAAATTAAATGAAGAGAAAGAGCAAAATGGTGAAGCTGTTTTTGCAAATCCACGTAACGCAGCAGCGGGATCACTACGTCAACTTGATCCGAAAGTAGCCGCGAAGCGCAAGCTATCTATGTTTGTGTACGGTCTTGCTGATGTGGAAGAAAAAATGATTGCATCACATAGCGAGTCATTGAACTTCTTAGGTGAACTTGGATTTAAAACAAATCCAAATCGTCGCACGTGTGAAACAATTGAAGACGTAATCGCTTATGTAGAAGAATGGCAGGAAAAGCGCCCAAATCTTGATTATGAGATTGATGGAATTGTAATTAAAGTAGATGATGTAGCTTTGCAAGAAAGCTTAGGAACAACAGCAAAGAGTCCACGCTGGGCAATTGCTTATAAGTTTCCGGCAGAAGAAGTTGTAACGAGATTAACAGGTATTGAACTAAGTGTAGGACGTACTGGTGTTGTGACACCAACTGCAGAACTAGAGCCGGTTCGAGTCGCTGGAACAATTGTCCGCCGCGCATCTCTACATAACGAGGATTTAATTCGTGAAAAAGATATTCGAATTGGCGACTACGTTGTTGTGAAAAAAGCGGGAGACATTATTCCAGAAGTAGTTAACGTTATTTTTGATAAACGTACTGGTGAGGAAGATGAGTACCATATGCCAACGCATTGTCCAGATTGTGACAGTGAACTTGTTCGTTTAGAAGAAGAGGTAGCGCTACGTTGTATTAACCCAGCCTGCCCAGCACAAATTCGTGAAGGGCTGATTCATTTTGTTTCAAGAAATGCAATGAATATTGATGGCCTTGGAGAGCGTGTTATTACACAGCTTTTTGAAGCAGATTATATTCGGACATTTGCAGATTTGTATCCATTAACGAAAGAGCAATTGTTACAACTAGAGCGTTTTGGTGAGAAATCGGCATCTAAATTAGTACAAGCAATTGAAGCGTCTAAGGAAAATTCTTTGGAGCGTCTATTATTTGGACTTGGTATTCGTCATGTCGGTGCAAAAGCAGCTCGCACGTTAGCTGAGCATTTTGAAACGATGGACCACCTTGTGAAAGCAACTGAAGAAGAGTTAAAAGAGATTAATGAAATTGGCGAGAAAATGGCTCAATCAATCGTAACGTACTTTGATAATGAAGACGTGTTAGAGTTATTACAACAATTTAAAGAGTACGGTGTTAACATGGCCTACAAAGGCATAAAACGTGCTGATTTACAAAATATTGCGTCTTACTTCGCTGGAAAAACAATTGTCCTAACAGGAAAACTAGAAGTCATGGGGCGCACTGAAGCGAAGAAAAAGATTGAAGAGCTAGGTGGAAAAGTAACAGGTAGTGTAAGTAAGAGTACTGATTTAGTCGTTGCTGGTGAAGCGGCAGGATCAAAATTAGCACAAGCAGAGAAACATAATATTGAGGTTTGGAATGAAGAGAGGTTCTTACAAGAGCTAAATAAGTAAGAGGTGCAAACTTACCATGAAAAAAATAGCATTAGCGGTATTAAGCCTAAGTCTACTTCTAAGTGGATGTAGTACAGGTATAAAAAAAGAAGAAAAAGTTGTTGACAAATCGGGTAAATCAAAAGAACAAGCGATTGTTCCGAAATATTCTATTTCTGAGGATTATTACAAAACAACGGTGCCATTTGATCCAGGTTCTGCACGTGGCTTAGTTGTCCAAGGATTAAATAGCCGTCTGGATATAGATGAATTTGAAACAGGACTAATGCGTATTGCGAAAGAATCGTTTAGTACGAAAGATTATTTATTCCAGGGTGGTAAATTTTTAGAAAAAGAAATGGTTCAAATGCTTGTGAAAAGAAAGCGTACAGATGCTGAGCAAAAGGAACTAGAAGAGAAACTTGGCAAAAAAGAAGCAGATAAGCTTCCGAACATTGGATTGAACCCTGCTTTAGATCCAGGATCTGAATCATTGGAGGTACGCAATAGGAAAAAGCCAATTTATCTTTCGAATATTTTAGAACATGATTATTATGCGAGAAAAGGCGATCAAGTTGAATTAGGCGGAATTGTTATTGGTCTCGCGATGAATTCCGTTCATTATTACAATGAAGAACACGGGTACCCACGTGAAGCTGAAATTAAGGAAGAAGAGATGCTAGCAGAGGGTAAACGCATGGCGCAAGAAATTTTATCTCAGTTACAACAGAAAAAGCCAGATGTGAAAAATGTCCCGATTACGTTTGCGATTTATCGTCAAGGAGCGAAATCAACACTTGTGCCAGGGAAATTTGTATCTTACGCTCAAGTCGATAAAGGTAGTGATAAAGTAGGAGATTGGAAAGCAATTAATGAAAAGTATTACTTGTTCCCTTCTGAATCAGCTAAGACGGATGTGCGTGAAGATTATACAACTGTAGAAAACTTTAAAGCAAAGCTGAGTGAGTATTTCAAAGGCGATTACACAGCTGTTGTAGGTACAGGATTTTATAAAGATGATCAATTAAAAGAAATGAAGATTGAAATTCCTGTTCAATTTAACGGAAAAGCAGAAGTGATTGGATTTACGCAATATGTGGCGGGACTTGTTATGCAATACTTCCCGAATTATGTGAAAGTACAGGTGACAATTAAATCTGTTGAACGTCCGGAAGCTATTATTATTCGTGATGCGAAGCAGGATGAACCATTTGTGAAAATTTTAGATTAAGAAAAAAGCTGTTCCTTTCTGAACTGCACCCCAATTGTT
>NZ_NTRO01000065.1:0-50256 GCF_002560575.1 Bacillus sp. AFS023182
TTTCAGGGTTCACTTCATTTGGTAAACAAGTGCTTTAAATTCATGTATTTTTTAGTTTGTATATAACCAATTTATACTTACAATATGATACTAAATAACTTTATTTTACCTTTTGTCTCAGTATTATTTCCAAATTTGTTAGCTATATCATTTAGAATTTTATACTCAGTATCAGACTCTCTTGGGTACTCAATTCCATTCTTATCTGCTGCTATTGAAGCTTTAAAAGTTGTGTTATTAGGCTTTAATATAATATCCGCCACTCTTTCCTCTAACACACCACTTAATTCATTTATACTACTTTGAGCATAAAATTCTTTCCTATTTAGCCCCATGACATCTACTTCTACCAAAGCAAAGTTCCCAGACTTTTTATATCCATTAGTTAATTTCCCTCTTAGCTCTTTCACTCTAACAATTATATGTGCTTCTGCTACTGGATCAATTTGTTTTGTAGGATATACTTTACCTGTCCTTCTATCCACCCCCCTCTCCCCAGTCTCTTTCATAAACTGATACACATCATCTTTCAGAGACTGCTATATTCCTCAATAATCGCTTTGTCTGCACAATATTTATTGAATCTATTTATCAATTCATCAACATCTTGTTTTCTTACTATTTTCCCTAACCATTCTTCTGGAATTTCATCCATTTTATAGTACATACCTGCTAAAGTTCCTGTTATTGCAGCTATAGTATCTGTATCTTCCCCTAAATTTACCGCTTTTAAAACAGCCTCTTTAAAGGTTGTTGAATTTCCAAAACACCAAATTGCAGCTTCTAAAGTATGTACTACATATCCATCCGACAATATTTCATTTTTAGGTAATCTAAAAAAATCATTTTCAAAAAGCCTTGAATAATGCTTTAGTTCTTCTTGATATTTATGACTTTTATCAAAATTTTTATCAAATAATCTCTTAACTACTTCTAAGGATTCTTGAGGAGTATTATTATGATAAAGTCTTACCAAACATTCAATATAAATAATAGAACCTACTATAGCACGAGGATGTGCATGAGTAATCTCGGTATATTTTTTTATCATTTCTACTTTTTTGATAAAATCAAACTCATTGTATAGTACAAAGGCTAGTGGTGCTATCCTCATTATAGCGCCATTTCCATTATCAAACTCAGCTTTGCCACCACATTTTTCTAACGGATACCCTTCCTCAAAACGAATAATAGCCTCATCTGTACTTCTTCCAATATCGAACATTTTTCCAAAAGGAGTCCAATACCCCTCCTCTTTATATTTAATAAATTTGTTCATTAAACAAAATATACTTTCTTCTTTTATTAAATTTTCCATTAAGCACAAAGTCAATGAAGTATCATCTGACCATGTTCCAGGTGGTTGATTATAGGTTCCGTAGCCACTAACATTGTCTATGTAAAAAGTATCCCTTTTCCTAAATTCAACTGGAACACCTAATAGATCCCCAATAATCCCTCCATATATTGTGGGTAAAACTCTTTGGTGAATACTCAAACTAAGAAAAGACTTGTTATCATCTTCCCATCTATCTACCATTCTTCTACCAACCATTTCTGTCACCTACCCTAATAAATCTAAAACAAAATGTATTTTTCTAATACTACCAATACTTACACTCTTTATAACCATTTCTTTTCCTGAATTTAATAGTAATTCTACTTCACAAGGGAACTGACTAATTTTACGTACGAGTACCTTTAAAGACATTAATTCCCCAGTGACATTCTTTATAAGCATAATATATCTATTAATTTTCAACCTTTTTTATTAAAAACTCTAACTTTAAGATATATGGGTGCGACTCGTTATTTAGTTCCTGCAAGTCTTGTGCATACATCTTAGATTTCTCTAACAATTCATTTCTAAAGTCTTCCAATGGTACAAGTTTAGAATTCCAACTAGGATAAGTTATTCCAACTATATTACTACATTCGACTGCATGGCTTCCTTCTGGTTTATTTGCATAAGCTTTGCTAATAGAAATATAATCACTATTAGTTTTTTTAGCTCAATCCAAACTTGTGGAGTTTCTATATCACTTATATACACTTGCTTTTCATTTTTTAGTAGTTCTGTTGCTTCTAAAAAATAATAAAACCACCAATATACCGATACAGAAAACACATCTAGTTCCTCTGAAAGAAATAATCCATAGTTTCCATTGTCCACTTGTATTTGAAAATAACCGTCTGCTCCTTTTAATTCATGATCATCATATATTTCATCAAAAAATACTTTATAACGTATAGAGAACAAAGCAGATTCCTCCTTATATGTTCATACTTTTAACTGTTTGAACTATAAAAGTTTGCTTACCATAAACAGCCCCCAATTTTTTATCGATATATAAATAGATGTTAGCAAGTTCATTTGCAAGCTTGTTAGCATTTTTTTATGTTTTAAAGCTTATTTTAATTTACATACATATATTTTTTACTTTATTTATATATTTACGTATTTATCCTCTCGGTTCATAATGTTATTGGGGAGACCTTGGAACGCTCCTGATACAGAACCTATGAGTCCGCTTGATGAACATTTTAAAATCCCTTTAGCTAAAGCATTTGATTAATCAAGGAGTGTATTAGAATGGGAAGATATCCTGCGATTGTAATAACAAAAGAGCTAGATAATTGTGATTATGCCATTTATAGTTTTGGTCCTAGTATTGAAATGTGTAATGAGTATCCAGAAATGTGTGAAAGATGGCGTTTTAAGCTATTAAAAGATAAGCTTACTGTAGAAGAAGGTTATGTTTTACTTGATTACATACCTAAAAAACATATTTCATTGTTCTATAAGTGTATCATTAAAATCCATAAACAAATTGAAAATGATGGTGGAATGAAAAATTTAAAAAATATTGATCTTCCAAATGACATTTCATTTTCTTAAATACTATATTACTTTATTTAGCTTAGCTTCAATATGTGGGAAGTAACTAAATTAAAACAACGTATAGAGAAGCACATGATGCCACTGTGAGATCTGGTAGACCATAGGATGTGCCCAAAATAGATAAAGAATAAATAAGGAGGTCTTTATATATGGCAGTATGTTTATTAATGACTAAAGAATTGGAAGATGAAGAAATTGTTGTTTATCAATACTACCCTTCTGAATCCCCTGATAAAATAGGAAAAATGTATTATAATAAAAAAGAACGAATGTTTTATGACTTAAAGCAAGCTCCAGTGGATTCAGAAACAATGAGAGGACATTATTTTAATTGTGCATGTACTAGGATTGTGCGATGTCTCAAAAGAAACGAAGACTTTCCTGATAGCATGGCATATGAAGCATAATTAAATGAACAAATATATAAGCCGGTTCCTTGAAGTTCACCTCATTTGTTAAAACGCTATCTCTCTAAAACATAATTAGTATTTTCATATTCACCACCTCTTCTCTTTCCTATATAATTTTAAAATATTATTCGTAGGTCGGATAGTCCGGCTAGAGAAATTCCCCTAGGAAGATAGATTAAAAAAGGAGAAAAAATATGAGTAATTTTCATTTTCTAAAACAATATGTGATTTTACCTGGAACAGAAATATCTTCTGATGATAAACATGTATTTTATCCAACTGGAACAGACGAAATAAAATCAATCGAAAATGAATGAGGGGGAAAAAATTCCCAAGAGAGCTTAAGCAATTTTATAATGAGATAGGTTATGGTTTTGTATGTAAATCTATTGAATCGCGTTTTAATAGAATAATGGGACCTGGTAGTGTACTTGATTTTATTAATGGTGAAGACATTTATCTGGATGATATTCGATTAGATCATTATACAGATGAAAATGAATTAGTATTTTATGAAGTATCAGAACTTTCTTGTTTAGTAATGAATTTAGATGAAGAAGATACAGATGGTTGTTGTCCGATTTACTATGAGGGAGATTTAATAGCGAATTCTCTTGAAGATTTTTTAAGAAAAATGAATAGAAATCCAAATTATTATCTTAAAAAGTAGTTATATGATAGCTTCAAAATAACTTTTTGATAAATATAATAAAGTAACACTTTCCTTGAAATAGCAACCAAAGACGATTCTTAGTTTGAATCGTCTTTGGTTATTTAATTTTTAATGTTCTCTTTCACATATACATATGCAATATAGCTACAGTGCATATTTGTTAATCCATTTTTCTAAATTCTTCAGGTGTGTATTGAATTTCTCCCTCATGATCACAGAAAACATATTTATACTAATTTTTTTCTCTTTACATTATATAAATCAAAACCTTCCCTTTGCCAAAACTGCTCCAACCCTATCGTTTGATATAATTTAATCTCTTCACTATAGATTGGATACATACCAACTAAATGTATTGATCCCTCAGGTGTTTTGATTTCCGAGTATTCTTTACTTAGAATTGAAGGAGCAAAGACAAAGAACCCAACCATTTCAGATTCTTTTGAAATAGGAGTATCTAAAGTAAACAGTGAACCGTAAGAGAAACTTTTTTCTCCTTTAAATTGTGACGCAAAATACGCTGTTGCTAATCCCCAACTTTCATCTTGAGTCTCCAGTGTTAGAATAATTTCTGGTTTTCCGTTTTTCCAATTTGGATGGTTTGCTTCTGATAGTCCATAAGTAATAGATGTCATCATACCTTCTTCAGGTAAATCACGATAAAAAAACACATGAATTGGTGTATCTCCATTTTTAGTATTAATCTTTTTTATTGCATCTGCTTCTCCAAACAACTCTTCTAATCTCTCTATAAAAACTTTGGTATTGCTCTTCATAATTATCCTCCAATAAAATTATCTAGTTTATTTAAAATCTGCAATTGTTGCTCTGTAGTTAGTTTCTCAAACTCTTCCATACTGTCAATTTTATCCATCGATACAATGTGGTTTGCTTCTAATTTTTTGGTTATAATTTCTCCTAGTGCAGAATCAGTTTTTCCCTTCATATCATTAATATCTTTATTAACTAATTCTCTTAACTCCTCTGTTGGTGTTTGCTTACGTAGTTCGTCGTACAGCTCATCCGATATTCTTCTATCTCCATATCTAAGAGCTCCACTACCAAAAACCCTCTCCACAGTCTCTTTCGTATACTGATAAGCATCTTTCAGAAAGTGTGATCCTCCGCCTGTTAGTGAGAGAGAAGGTTATCCTCCAGGAATCCACTTATAATCCAGTAAGGCTTTAATCGCATGTTTTATCTGTTTATATGCTTGTACAAAGGCATTTTTAACTGTTGTTTTTCATTTGTTCCACAGATCTCCTATTTTATTTGCAAAGCCCTGTGCTTTTGATTCACCAAAGGATACCCTTCTTCTAGCTTACTTGACACTTTATTCGCCCCATCAAGAAGGATTTTACCAGCTACTTCTCCTACTTGATGAAACTTTTGAATGGAGTTTCTTAACTTTTCTAAATGTTTTATATTTCCTTCTGTTAATTATATCTATTTTTTTGTTAAATAAAAAAGGGTATGCATAGCATACCCTTTAAAATATCAAAGTAGTGATAATATAAATTATTCATGTCATACACAAACATTATTAAAACAAAAAATTCTGTCATCCTATATGCCAGAGATAAGTGTAACCAAATGAAATTTCTTGATTTAATATTGATCACATAAAAAAACAGAAGATTAGTTATACCTTACAATTCCATTTGTTATTTCCCACTCACCCAATTGGACGAGCTCTTACCACCTTAAAAACATATCACATCGAATTATCTTTAACTATAAAACTATAAAATTATTTTAGTTATAAAAAACTTAAAGATACATGACGATTCAAAGTATTAAAACGACTATTTAATTAAGTTCTTTACTTTTTTGCAAACGATTTCGGCATCATGTTTGTGTTTAGAATTAAGTAGAAGATTATCCAAGAAATTCTCAATAAAACATTTAACAGTATGATTAAACATTTCAATTGATATATATTCAATTCCATTAGAATGAATGAAAATGATTCCTTCCGAAGAATACGTCGATTCATTATTCCATGCAACCTCTATATTACCGTTAACCCCTCTGAAAAATACATCGGGTAAAAAAGATCCACCTCTACTTGAAAACCAAGAGTGTTGAAACTCCCATTCTTGCTTTTTATCAAACCATGCATCAAATTCATCATCATTGTCTGAATCAAACAACAAGCAATTATCTATAAGCTCAAGAGAATTTTTCCCTTCAACAGGAAGAGGGAATGGTTTATCACTCAAAATATACTTAAGATTTTCACTAAACCATTCAACAATATAAAGCAAATTCCATTGAAAAGTCATTACAATGTTCTCTCTTTCATATTGGCAAAGATCTTTTCCATGAACAAATAATTTAAAACTCCCCCATGTCTCACCAATCAGTCTATTTTCATGAAATGGATTCTCTTCAAATTCATATTGAATAGCAAATATATTCTTATCTCCATATATCCCCAAAAAAATGCACCTCATTTATTTTTTAATAGTCTTTTGTATTCTGCTTTCGTAAGCTTCTCATCTTTAAGTAACTGTCTTAATACATCAGCAGGTACTTCTTTAGCAGGATTCATAACTTCATATGGATGCCGGCCAATTTCTCCATCTGGTTGAAATTTTATAAGCTTTCCATCATAAATATTGTAAAGCTGCTTATTTTTAGAAGATGAATACGCCGTATCCAATAATTTTTGTACATCAGTGATAGCCAAGGACAGACAATCCCCGCTGCAGCATTCGTTGCTTGCCCTAAATCTTGACGATCAACCAATGTAACTCGAACTCCTGCTTTTGCAAGATGATAAGCAGTAGATGCCCCGAGAATTCCAGCCCCAATTACAATATACGTTTTCATTTCTAACACTTTTTCCTTTTTCATTCTTTCATACGTTCCAAAAATTTGATCTATAAATGATCAAATACACTTTTATCTTTCAGATAAATTTCTTTATTAAGTATACTGAAAGGGGATTTTTTCAACTATAACACTACTTTTATTACACAATAATCCGGCGTTATAGCAAATTAAATACTTATATTTTTTGAAATTAGTTCAAAGTTCACCTTATTCGCTAAACGCATATTTAATAGAAGGAATAACACTCCTCCTGCAATAGGCATGACATAAGAAGGAAGGATATTTAATAGAGCTCCTGATGAAATCATCGCTATAGGAAGCATGATTTTCGCGATACTAATGCCAATGCTTAGGACTCTACCTCTATATTCATCTGGAATCTCTTTTTGCATAAAATAAGCGAGAGGGATATCAATTAGCGCTATGAATAACCCAAACAAGAACAAGACAGCAATGAAATAACAGGTAAAAACGATGGAGTTCAGTTGTAAGCTTTTCAGCATAACTGGAACTCCTAATAAAATCATAAGAATCGATAAAGCGATGCTTATATATTTTAAAAGAATGGAATAGGAAATTCTTTCTGTGATTTTCTTTACTAATAAAGCTCCTATAATCATCCCTAGCGGAAAGGCCCCTTGGATCATACCAAACTCCTTTGCTCCAAACTTTAGAACTGTATTAATCATATACGGTAGTGGAACAGTCACAGCAAAGCCGAGAAAAAAATTAATTAATATTAAGAGCATAAACATGTTTTTAATACTCTTTCTTTCAAATATATAGTTAAATCCATCCTTCATATCTCTAATCAAATGAATTTTCCCAATTAAATGATCTTCATTTAATTGGTGATTGAAAAGCTTGAAATGAATAAACATCATCGATAATCCAGAAAAGAGAAAAGAAACTCCATTTATGATAATAAAAGTTCTCATATCAAAGATAGCAAAAACAATTCCGCCTAACATAGGTCCCATAATTGAAGAGATTGAGTCGATTATTTTACTAATGGAATTAATATTCATCAACATTTTTTCAGATACAATGTTTGGCTTCGCAGCTTCTAAACCTATTCCAAAGAAAGTAGTAAACACCGTCAACAGGAACGTAGTGACATAAATGATAAGTAAATTCAATTCATATTTCATACATAATATATAAACGGAAACCAACAAGATTCCGCTAAGAAGATCCATACAAATAACTAATGTCTTTTTATTGATCTTATCCGCAATCACCCCAGCAAACGGATTGATGATAACCATCGGAATAATTCCTAGTATAAGAGTAACTGCAAAGCTTAACGCCGAGCCCGTCTGCTTTAAAACGTATAATCCTAGCGCAAAGTTATAAATAGCCGTACCAAATATCGAGATAGTTTTTCCTGTAGAATAGAGAAATAGGTTTTTCATTTCTTTTTTGTTCTTTTCATTACTTACACTCATTTGTAGTGCTTCCATTAATCCTCCACCTCACTTAACTTTTTATACAACAAATGTTAAGCTGCCGGGTGAACCCAATATCAATAGGTGTAATCCATAAATTTTTAGGAAAAAATGAAAAAAGATAGGGTTAACCCTATCTTTTTCCCAAAAATGAATATGAATAAATTTCTTCCCCCGCACAAAGAAATTTTCGTACTTTCCACCTCGATTAATATATTCAGAAGTCCTTTCCTCAAGAGGAATATACTTTAAATCAGTGATGTTTCCCCTAATTTTTCTAGCTATAAAGTTATCTCTAAATCTAGCTTCGATTTTGCTTTTGGTGCTAAAATTTTTAAAAGCAATATATGATCCCAATATGTAACAATTAGGCTTAAATAGAAAATCCACTTCGCGAAGCAAAAACTCCTCATGTTCGAAGCTGTAATTACTAGTACCTGAATGATCAATCACGACATCGACAGATTGATCCTGTATAGGTATATGTAAAAAATCAGCGCAAATAAAGAGCATGTTTCTATTTAAACCTGTTCTCTCTAATACACCTTTTAAAAATCGATGCCGCTCTAAGTTGCGATCAACAGCAATATACAAGCAATTTTCCGGTAATTCCCGAAAAACATTTCGCAGAAAAAAACCAACTACGGATCCTAACTCAAGTAATACTTTATTATTTAAGTCTAATTGACCTAGTTTCCTCATTGACCATTCTCCAACTTTTTTCATATTTTCCAAATAAGCTGGATCAGTTTCATGTATATATTCAAGAACAAATTCTTCAAGATGGGGGCCAGAAGTTGCTTGAAATGCATTACCAATTTTTAAAATACCTGATTCAACAAGATATTCTTCACCACAATCGCAAATCAACTTTCCTTCCATAATTTGATTTCTATGAATGATCCCATCTTGAAGAATAAGTTTTTCGCTACACCTTAAACATTTCAGCAAATCAAGTACTTTTAAATCAATTCCCATCATTAAGCTTGGACCTTTAGATTCCGCTAATATTTCATCTAATTTCGCCTTTAAATTGTCCTTTATTTCTACTAAATTATTTATTTCCTGCTCAACCTGCTTATATTTATCCATAAACAAAGATTGATAGTACGTATCATTTTCATAATCCGTGAATTTACCAAAATTTTTATATGGAAAAAATTGTTTAATTTCGTTTAAACTAAATCCCATCCCTTTAAATTCCAAAATAATCTCTAAATCGTTTTGACAACTCTCATCAAAAAAATAATGCCCTCCCTTCTTTTCAGGTACAATCAATCCTAAGTCCATATAATGCCTAATTGTATTAATACTTAATTTATTGACCTCTCCAAATTTACCAATCTTCACTTTACCACTACCCATACATATTTTTTATTCATCAGTTCTGCTTTTCTTACATCAAAAACAACTATACTTTCTATATTAAACTAGGAGGTTTCCGAAATTTTATTGTTTGCTCAAAGGCATAACCAATCTTCATTAAAGTTCTCTCACTAAATGCCGTCCCAGCAAAAGTAATACCAAATGGACGCTCGTTTTCCATATATCCTGCTGGTAAAGCAATTGATGGATAACCTGCTTCTGCAGAAAGAGTAGACTCTACATATGCCGGGAATAAAATGGCATCTAGGTTATATGTTTGAAGCGCAAAATCTATTCCTTCATTTTGTGAGTAATAAAGTAAACGTCAAGTAACTCCAAAATCAACTTTTATTGTATATTTGGGAGTTACTCGACTTTTACACAAAAAGCACCTTTTAGTCTATAAATATTTTATAATGAGTGTAGTTTATTTAGAAAACACTAAACTACACTGTTTAATTTGGTTGTCGAATCTTTCACAATATCTCTCTTATAAATAATAGCTCATAATAATAAGTTCGCCTTTTTTCCCTATTTTTCGTACACCTTCATCAATAAAACCACATTTTTTATATAATAACTGTGCAGTAATGTTTTTCACATTTACCGCTAATACAATTTCATTAATATATGGATATTCTTTGCGTACAAAGTCAGGTAGTAACAATAATGATTGTTTGGCATATCCCTTTCCTTGATAATAATAATCCGTTGAAAACGCTCGTAATAACATAGCTTTTGGATTTTTAGAGTAAGGATTTACACCTGCATTTTCATGAAGCACGAAAAATGTTACAAGCTCATTATTTGCAAGAAATAATATAGAATGTCTGTCAGTATCAGCTTTTGATAATTCTACACATTTTTTTGGTGTACCTGTAAATTGTAACTGTTCCTCAGATAATTCATAGCTTTCTACTTGTTTTTTAAATCGTTCTTCATATTCAAATAATTCCATAATGCCCTCCCATTTATTCTCCCCGTTTGTTGAATAACTCTACCCCAAATATTAGTATAAGTAAAATAATTTGGCAGTATATCTAAAGTGATCTCTTTTATTAAATTTAACGCTTTATCCGAAAGAATTCTCCTTCCTCAAGCGTGTGCAGGGCGATAGCCAAAAAGTATTTGCTATTCTTTTTATTTTTACTCCGATATAATCAGTCTTATAAAGTATAAAGGCTGGTATATCAATGGATTTAGATAGTAATAATCATTCAGTATTCTCGCTTTATTATCATCTTATATTAGTTGTGAAATATAGAAGAAATGTATTTGATGATAATATGTCTAACTATGCAAAAGATATGTTTATAAGGCTCTCAGAAAGCTATAACATAACTTTAGTTGAGTGGAATCATGACAATGACCATGTCCATATTTTATTCAAAGCACATCCTAATATAGAAATAACAAAGTTCATCAATGCGTATAAAAGTGCTAGTTCTCGACTCATCAAGAGAGACTTTCCACAAGTGAAAAAGAAACTTCGGAAAGAGATGTTTTGGTCAAGAAGTTTTTACTTACTCACTACTAGTGGTTCACCAATAGAAATAGTAAAAAAGTATATCGAAAAGCAAGGGGAAAAGTGAGGTGAAATGATATGACAACACATAATAAAGCATATAAATTTCGTTTGTATCCAACAGAACAACAAGCGCATCTTATTCGTAAAACTTTTGGGTGTGTGCGATTTGTATATAATAAGATGTTGGCTGAACGAAAAGAAGTGTATGAGAAACACAAAGGGAATAAGGAAGAACTAAGAAAGCAAAAATTCCCTACTCCTGCAAAGTACAAAGAAGGGTTTGAATGGTTGAAGGAAGTGGATTCATTAGCATTAGCGAATGCTCAATTAAACTTGCAAACTGCCTATAAAATTTCTTTCGTGGTCAAAATGACTTCCCAACGTTCAAAAGTAAAAAGGATAGAAAATCTTATACAACGAATAGGGTCAACGGAAATATTATGTTGCTGAATGGTCATATCAAATGTAGTGTAGTGCTATCCTAAGGGGGAGTAAAAAATCCCTCTTGGTAATAGCACTATTTTTATACCGTAAACAGTTGTTTTTTATCTTTTAAAACACTTATTATTTGATTGAAAAAATGTTTTAGACTATAGAAAAAAGTATTAGACTACGGAGGTGTTTTCATAAAAGAAAACACCTCTTGTTCTTTTTCCCTCCGTTAATGTGGATTTAAAATACAGTTTAATCGTTTATTTCAAAGATTAACTGTTTATAAAAAAGATGCACCGTTTTATTCCTTTGGATTTACTTATCTATGGGGATATTTTTATTAAGAAAAGAAATAAAATATATGGTGAGGTTAATATGTGTAATTTTAATCAAACATTTTTATAAAAACCAATCTTAAATCTACTGGAAAAGAATCTATTTTGATTAATCTTTTTTCAAATTAGATTCTTTTTATATTCCGTAGAGTAAGGGTGGGAGTAAATATTTTTAATCAAACTTTATTTCCAACCAACAATATTACTAATATGTATCACCGTAAAAATTACTTAAATAATTCCAAACAAAAAACTCTGTAAAATTATTACAGAGTTTTTTCTCGACTTTTCATTTACTATTTACTTGGTGATAACGTCAAATCTCCAAATTTCTTTTTAATAGCTGGAGTTGTTGCCTTAAATTTATATTCATCACCATCTTTTTTAACTTCAAATACAATTGGCTCTTTCCCATCTTCTTCTAAACTAATTTCATCTTTGTTAATTTTATATGTAAACCCTCTTGTGAAAGCTCCTATCTTGAAAGAAACCGTATTTTTAGCGAATTCTGCTGTATATGATTCGCCATTGGTAGCAACGACATTCCACTTTTTAGATTGCAAATCGTCTGATGGATCTTTACCACAAGCACTTAACCCCATAATTGCTATAACTATTAATAAAACATAAATACTTTTTCTTTTTAAATCCTTCATACTTTTTTCTTTCTCCCCCTTTAAATAACAAAAAGGATATGCTTTAGCCCTTTAAAAGCTGAAAGACATACTCTTTCCATATTTTCCCTAAAACACCTTCCTATGTATATTATTTTACAATAAATTACAAAAACAGTCAAAGATATTCATATATTGTTGTAGTAAGTTTTATAAAAAAATTGGTCAACCTTTTTTATAATATTTGTACACTAATTCACAACAATGAATCTATTTTTGACCAATCTTTTTTCAAAATATGAAGAGTTCTTCTTTAATAAAAACAACATTTTTAGCATACTTTGAATCAAACTTTATTCAAAACCAACAGTTAACGGAGATAATTTATTGAGATTGAAATGTCATATTAATTCTTGGACTACTTCTTCTAATGCCATTCCTCTTGAGCCTTTTACTAGGACTGCATCTTCCAGATTACATACAGAGAGAATTTCTGTAATAGCTTCTTCTTTTGTAAGAAATGCTTTTACTTTTCCTTTTGTATATCTAAATTTTGCTTCTTGTACAATCATTTTTGCGCGTTCCCCAATTGTAAAAATATAATCTATTGTATTTGGATTTAGTATTTGACCAATATCCCGGTGATACTTTTCTTCTTCTTGACCTAACTCCAACATGTCACCTAACACAATAATTTTCTTCTTATATCCTACAAGTTGGTCAAATGTTTCTATTGCTGCCTTAACGGAAGAAGGACTAGCATTCCAAGCGTCATTAATAATCGTAGTTCCTGATTTTCCTTTTAACATTTGAAAACGCATTTCTGTTATTTCTACTTGTTTTAACCCTTTTTAATGCTTTGTTGATCTAAATTGAATTGCTGACCGACTTTTATAGCAATTATAGCGTTGTAAACATTATATTTTCCATGGAGAGGTATGAAATAAATTACTTCATCGTTTAATGTAAAATCAATCCCTGTTGAATGTTCTTTCATGGACACAGGATAAATGTCATTTGAAGAAGATTCACCAAATCTAATAAATTCAATGTGATTAGCATTAGGCAATGTGTGAATTCTTTCTTTTAAAAGTGGTTCATCCCCATTGTAGATAAGTAGCCCTTGTTCCTTTAAGTTCATTACTATTTCCAGCTTTGCATCTGCAATTGCTTCTCTTAAACCTAATGTTTGTATGTGCGATTGTCCAATCATTGTGATAACAGCTAAATTTGGCTCAGCAATTTCTGACAAACGTTGAATTTGCCCATGTTCACTCATCCCCATTTCTAATACTACTATTTCACAATCCTCTTCAATCTCTAGAATTGTTAACGGTAAACCGATTTGGCTATTCAAACTTCCTTGTGTTTTATGAACCTTGTAAGTTGTACCGAGTACAGAGTTAATTAAATCTTTTGTTGTTGTCTTTCCGTTACTTCCTGTAACACCAATTACATCAACAGACAGTTGCTTTCTGTAAGAACGTGCTAAGTGTTGCAAAGCTATCAACGTATCTCCATTGCTGATCACCTCTTATCTAATTTGGTCAATAAACCCTTTAAAAGTTCCATCCATATTTAAGCGAATTCAAAGTTTTAAAACAACTATTTAATTATGTTCTTTACTTTTTTGCAAACGAATTCGGCATCATTTTTGTGTCTAAAATTAAGTAGAAGATTATCCAGGAAATTCTCAATAAAACAATTAACAGTATAATTAAACATTTCAATTGATATATTCAATTCCAATAGGATGAATATAAGTGATTCCTTCCGTAGAATACGTCGATTCATTATTCCATGCTACCTCTATGTTACCGTTAACCCTTCTGAAAAATATATTGGGTAAAAAAGATCCACCTTATATAAATTACTAAAAACAAAACTAGTTTTTCTTACACTATCACCAGCACCACTTACTTCCCTACCAACATTCTTCTTACCGTTACAAAAAAACTCTCCACATTCTCTTTCGTATATTGATACGCATCTTTCAGAGAATGTGATCCTCCGATTTTACCTACGCCTGCTGCCGAAAAGGCATGCCCTCTAGGAATCCACTTATATTCTAGCAATGTTTAAATTGCATGTCGGATTTTCTTATCTGCTTCTATAAAAAACATTTTTAAATGAAGTAAAAGAAATCATACAAGTTACTATTACTATAGTTTATTAATTCTGCGCAAGACTCCTAGTCTACTACTCCTGCAAAAAGATGATGCACTTTTATTATCTTTTTATTAGGCTTTAATCTATATAAATAGAAATAGTTTCATATTGTGTTTATTCGCACTTGGTAATTAATCTTTTATCTGAAGATAATCGTTGCGTTACAGTTCATAAATTTGATTTTGGGCTAAAGTCACACAAATAAAATTCACAATCCATCAACTAATCCGATCACCCTTATAATTATTGTAGATAAAATTGAAATATTTTCAAATTCACTATATTCTTTCTTAATAGATAAATGAAGAATTTTATGACAAATTTACCTTTTGGCTCTAAATTAAACCTACACACGAATAACAGCACACCAAACCGCTCATTTTTCTCATAGATGAATTTTAATCATTTAGATACCTATGGTGTTATTCGTAGATTAAAAGTTCCGCACAAATAAATCTACGCATTCAATTTCCGGACTGGATGTTATATTTTTGAATTTAATGTAAAAATAAAGAAAAAAGTATCCATTAACGAAGTAAAGGATACTCTTTTTAATTGGATATGTACCATTTTAATGTAATCTATATTGTCCCATTAATTGTTCTTCACCCATTCGAACAAGACGCTTTGTAATTTCCCCACCTACGGAACCATTAGCACGTGCAGATGTCTCTGGACCCAGTGTAACTCCTAATTCACGAGCAATTTCATATTTCATCTGCTCGATTGCACTTGTAGCACCAGAAATTAGAATTTCATTATAATTATTATCATGCCTTTGAATATTCATAATTACACCTCCATTATATTTGTATATAACATGTGCTTAATTATGATATTTATACATAAAAGGAAATCATTTTATTAAACACGATTGAAACTACATGAATGCATTTCTCTCTTTACATATTCCCTTTCAACATTCTATTAATAATACTAACTCTATTTATTAATAATTATCAGCATTAGAATCATAGTCCTGTATTACGTTTTTAAGTTTATGATTGACATTACTTATTCTGGTCAAAAGATCCTCAACCTCTTCAGATACCAATTCCTTCTCTAATTCCTTCCTATCAATGTTTCCTAGCTCTTTTTTTATAGTATCAACTACACCCACAAAAACTTTTGGATGCGTCACTATTATCTCTCCAATGGCTAAGTGTACTAGTAAATTTTCTGTTTCACCCTCATTGCAGACTGTTTCGAATTCATAAAATGTTCTTGCAGTAGCATATTTATATCCTCTATCTTCATTTAACATATTATCATACACTTCTTTAACAGCCTCAATCAATTCATTATATTCCCAATCTTCCATTTATATCCCTCTTATAGACGTTTTAATCTGTTTCCGTTATTATGGATAACCTCTAATTCTATATTTTTATATTTTCCAGAAAACACCATCACCCTACTACAACTATCGCAAGTACCTAATTCTGTAAATAACTTTATTTTTCCTTTTGCCTCAGTATTGTTTCCAAGTCTGTTAGCTATATCATTTAGAATTTTATACTCAGTATCTGAATCTCTTGGGTACTCAATTCCATTCTTATCGGCTGCCATTGAAGCTTTAAAAGTTGGATTATTAGGCTTTAATGAAATATCGGCTACCCTTTCCTCTAACACACCATTTAATTCATTTATACTACTTTGAGCAAAAAACTCTGATTTATCAATATCCTTAACATCTACTTCTGCTAAAGAAAAGTTCCCAGACTTTTTATATCCACTAGTTAATTTCCCTCTTAGCTCTTTCACTCTATCTATTATATGCGCTTCTGCTACTGGATCAATTTATCTTGCAGGATATACTTTACCGGTACCCTTAGCAAGCGAAGCCTCAAACCCATGAATCTTACCATCCATAAACTTAGTACTCTCTGCATGGCGCGTATTAACCCACTCAGTAACCCTTGCCTTGCTTTGTTGCCAATGCACCGTTTCTAGCTACTTCAACACCTTTGAAGGTAGCTGTTACGTCATCTGCACCCTCGGCCATTTTTCCGCCGAGCTAATACATTTTGTCATTTCCGTATTTCTCCACTTTTAGGCCTGCTAGTTTCACGCAGTCAAGGGTAATATTTTTGCCGTCTCGCAATGATTGTACTATATTTAAATGAAAAGTAGTTTCTCCACTTCATCTTTTTGCTTATACTCCTAGGTTAATTATTATTTAAATCCTGTTTACAATTCTGCTCTACGGCCGTCATACACTGTACATAGCTGTTACAAGCCATAAAAATTACTATAAAAATTTAACACTTGGTGCATTTATAAAATTGTAATGAACCCTTTAAATGCTATGATTAAACGCAAAAAAGCACTCGTTATCTAATAGATAATGAAGTGCTTTAAGTTCATTTGTTTTTAAGTAGCATTAAATTTGTAAGTTTTATTGTAACAGTATGACACCATTATGCCATGACAACTACTACGTTAAAACTTACAAGCTTGTACGAATTCATTAGTTTTAAGTCCATTCCATGTCTTTTCAATAAAATGTCATCTCGCCTAATTCTCACGCTTTTCTTTCTAGCCCAGTTGTAAAAATAAAAAAGTCGATAGCCACTACGTTCTCCTAACGTCGCTATTGACTTCCTTTATTGAGCATATACCTTTGCCAGTGTTCAGGTAACCCACAAAATAGGCACATTTCTCAACTTATTTTTCTATTTCTAGTATCAAGCCTTCCAAATTCAAAACATCTTTATTATTTTGACTAATGTTCATGCGAAAAGTTTTAAATAAATTTGCAAGAACATGAACGATCACCGTAACACATTGGGTTTTTACAATTGTACATGGCCAAAAATAGCACATTCTAGGTAGCTATGCAATCTTGATATTAACTTATAAGAAAACCTTGACCGGAGTCAAGGTTGAAGACGTACAATCTTAGGTCTATCTATAATACTTGATACACCTTTCTTGAAAAGGGATTCTATCATCGAGCAACACTTCTTCTTGCAGCAATTTTGTTATATTCTCTATTTTTACAATGAATAGTGCGAAGAAGTCGCCCGAATTTGGATATGAAAATAGTCCATACCCCTTTGGTGACAGTATTTTGTTGGCCTCCTTGATCTTTTCAGGTAAAAATTCATAATGAAATGCTTCTAGTTTCTCGAGTTCTTCTTGTGTTGCTAATTCAATTTGGTGGGCAAATTCGTAATCAAGAATAAAATTGACAATTTCTTGGTATTGCTCACCTTTATAGTCAACGTATAAAAACTGTTTCGTCGTCAATCCATATTTTAATAGGTCTTCATGTAAGTCATAACTTCCTTGTTCCTTCAAAAACGTTTCCAAATCCTTGCTATCAGGAAATATAATCTGCGCTATCCCTTGATCAGGCATATTAGCTTCCTCCCTTTTATTGAAATAATTCTCCATGCTTGTTAGGAACATATTCTGGGTAGTTTTTACGATAAAATTGATCGATCATCTGAAGCACGGGATCCCATTCTGGGTATGGCTCACGTTCTCCAAATACCATTTTCGCTTCTGGAGTATTCATCAGAAAATTATCGATTTGAGTAGGTATTGGCAACCCTAGTTGTTTCCTTACATAGATCAAGAATAAGATTTCAAAAGGATAAAATCCGAATCCGAAATCACCAAATTCACCTAGCTGTCCGATTTCAGAAGCTAATGCAGAATGATACTGAGACATGATCGAAATTAGATGTTCTATTTCTTCTAAATCACCAGTCGACCAACGTCCCAGCACTTCATCATAAATGTTCAGGTCTTCAGGGATTAAATCGTACCGTAGTTCAGCTTCCTTAAACTTATTTATCACGGCTAGATGCAATTTTTCATTCGTTCCCATGATGGTTTTATTTTTATACTGCAAGTACAGCTCTAGCAAAAACCAAATATGTCTATCCTCTTCATTGGCATCCATTAAATGTCCACCGAAGTGATGAGCCATAAAATCATATAATATATTTTCTTCTTTCTCCCATCCATACATTGCAAAATGAACTAATGTGAAGACGACTTCGCTAAACGAATATTCCAACATCATCCCAGGATACCTGATTGTATAGAGATCCTGTCCCATGCACTGGTAAAATAAGACCTTCTGCATGTTCTTTAATCCTTCTACATTGTTTCCACCGCTGATCAATACATCACTTTTCCATAGTGACAAGTGATATGAAGAAATTGGGCTTAGATTTATTAATAGTATGTGATCTTTCTCTGTTTCATTTTGCTCAACGATTTCCTCAATCTCTCTTCTACTAACATTATATTCATCTTTAACATCTTCAAATTTGATTCCATCCACAAAATTTTTGCTATATCTTTTAAAAGCCATTTCTAACTTTTTTTGGTTTATCATTGTATCCTCCCTATGAATTAATCTATTTTCTTATTCCAGTCCTTTACCTGTAACTCATCAACGCCGAATCCAATATCAGTGATCTTGATATCTGTTTCAACTCTAATAAAATCGAATTGTAGACCAGGATTCTTCTTCCTCAGTTCCGCTAAGTTACCTCTGAAACTGGCATACCTAGGATCTTTGCTTTTAACCATGTCTTGGAAGTACGTATCTCCACCCTTTTTCTGTTTATCTGAGTAACTAAAACTAGCGGAATCTGATGCCTTCGATTCAATAATCGTTAACTTTGGCGGCGGCCCTTCCGATAGGAACGCTGCATCTATGCCGTTTCTCCCCACTTGGAATAGATCGGAAACGTCTTTACCTAAATTATTTTGTCTAGCTAAGATTTTTGTCACTTCTTCCCCAAAATCACCTTTATCATAAGAGAAACATTTAGAATTATCGATTTTTTTCATACTCCTTTGCAACCTCCAAGTCATAATGATCACTAATAACATCTTTCGTATCCAACTTGTTGTCCAATTTATTTCTTTCTCGCGTTAATCTTTTGACTTCTTTGTCATTTTCCTCTTTTTTCAATCTATTTATTTCTTTATCTAACTTTTTAATTTCTTTTGAGATACTGTCTGAAATATTACTGCCAGGGCCACCCTTACTCGTACCCTATGTTGTAATCTTAAACCCTCACAATAAAAAAGCAAACCATGTAAAACCTTATTAAACTACTTCTTTTTCTTTCCACCTCAAAAATACATTCTTTTTCATTCATTTGTCTTATGTGCTTTTGTATTTTCAGTTTTAGAACCATGAGCTTTATCACCCGCTTATGTTACTTTACTAACACAAGCTCCTAACATATATTTTCACAATAATAATTATTAAACCCAATTCATAGCATTTAATTTTTTTAAATTAAACTTCGTTAGACAAAGCATCATCATAATCCTGTAATTCTCCCATAATTTCTTTTAATCGGTCAATATTATTAATAAATTCGTCGTAAGAAATTTCTTGATAATTAAAAATCCCTTCGCCATATTCATCACTGGCAAATATTTTTACTTCTGCACCTAACTTCAACAAATTATCAACTAACCCTTTTAAATTCTCCATATCATCAATATCATTCGTATCCGTTCCGGCAAAAAAATCTTTGTTTTCAACTTTATTTTTTATTTCTGTAACTCCTAAACCAGTATACTTCCTTAAGGATACTGCATATTTATTAAATGGACCATTAGGGCTTATTTTAATTGCTATTTTACTCATCTATTATTCTCCTTTCCATTAAAATTCTTCTAAATAATTTAGATGAACAGTTCTTTTATGTATGATGCTTACTGACCTACGCTGAACCACTACTAATATATCGTTTCCAGCTGGTTCATAACCCTTAAAGGGAGGTAATACACGGCTCCCACCCTCGGCCATTTTTCCGATAGAAATAACCTTCAAGATTAATTTTTCCGTTTGCATATAAAAAAATAGCAGAGATTTCTAGTATTTATCTCTACTGTTTTTTTCCGTTAACTTCCAAAACGAACTAATCTTTTATGTGTAATAGTGATATTTAAATTGCAGCGTCTTGGTATCCTACCCTAGCTACTTCTTCATTTATTAGACGAATGCCTACCCCATTTTCCATGTCCCATGTACAGTCAAATGTTAGTCCAATATATCTGCCTTCAAAGCGTCTAACAGATAGGACATAAATCCCCACAAGCCTGATCTTTTCAAGAAGTTGATCAATCGTTTCAATTAAAGGATAATTTTCATTATATGAAACATCATACCCAAGCTCATGTCGTTTTTGTTTGTAATAATATAGAATTGGTTGCAAAATACTTTGTTGAAGATGTCCCCAATTTTGTATTAAAGAATTATACGAAGCATACTGTTTTTCACTAAATTCTCCATCTTCTTCACCATCTATCATCAAAGCAATATCGGCTTCTTTTCCACAAAACTCAATGGTAGTATCTCTACTCCAGACATAATCATATTCAAGCTCACCAAAAACTGCATCATTTATTTTCATTTTGAATTTCCCCCTTTCTATTTATTGACAAATCCTCCTAACTTAAACGCTCCTGCATTTATCTCTCCTACGCCGCCAAGATGCCCAAATTTGCCATTTATTTCTGTACAAGTTGGATAGTCTTCACATCATTTAATTCATGCCACGTAAACCTGTATTCTTCTCGATAATCTGCAATGTCTCCTGCTTTAATTTTCCCAGAAGTCATTCCAAACTTGCTTACCAACTCTGGTGAATTGTTAAGTTGTTCAGCCAACTTTTGATCTGCTTGTTTAAAATTAATAGTTCTAGCTTTTGTTCCGTTCTTGCCGGTCTTGCTAACATGTATTCAATCTCAATTTGCGCTTTTGCTACAGGTGGAATATCAGCATCTCTATTACCCGTACCCTTAGCAAGCGAAGCCTCAATCCCCTGAATCTCATCATTGATTTTGTTACTGCTGCCTGCATGATGCTTATTAACCCACTCAGTAATTTTCCCTGGGCCAACTTGCTTCCCTATCACTGTACCGTCTCCAGCTACTTCAACACCTTTGAAGGTAGCTATTACGTCATCTGCACCCTCGGCCATTTTTCCGCCGAGCTGATACATTTTTTCATTTCCGTATTTTTCTACTTTTAGGCTTGCTAGTCTCATACGGTCGAGCATAATATTTTTGCTGTCTCGCAATGATTATACTAAACTTGAATGAAAAATAGTTTCTCTATCTCATCTTTTTACTAATAATCCGAGGTTTGTTGTTATTCTGCTCTTTTTTACAATTGTTTCTCTACTATCACCATTACAATCTATTAAAACAGTAATAACAATTCAACACTGAGCGCACTTATAAAACTATAGTTCTCTTTCAATGTTTTTCATTTCCTATTATCCCCCTTGTAACCTGTTGGAATCCACGTGAACTTGTGGGTTTTTTCCGCTATTCATAAGTTCATGTCATATGCCATACTTAGTTGTTTCCCATGATTGGTCATTTTGTTGTATTCCATTGTAACAGTCAAATTTTCCTCCTTTGTTTTTAGCCATGAAAAAAAGCTCATTCCTCCTCATCGTTCAGTTGGAATAAGCCTTTGAAAGCTTAGCAAGCGTATTTATCAAATTATAAAGGGTTTGATTTGCTGATTGTATGTTCTTGTTGTCATGATGTAAATCCGGTCTATTTTTTCTGTACTTTACAAAGAGGTTATATGTGTTATTGGTTGAGTGATGGGTTCATTCGATACCAATAATGTTGTTTAACTTTGATTCAAATAATGGATTGTACAATCCGTCACTGTTCTTTTTCTACCTACTCAACCAAGGGTACCTAATGTCGGTATTTTAGAAATTCGCCCTCTGACAATACAATTCTATTTCTCAGAAAGTTTATTAATAAATTCCGTAAAGCTAGAAGTTATTTCCCTAATAAACTTTGCTTCTAATTCCTCTTCATTTTTTATCTGATAGGTATGACAGTGATAAACACTACCTATATCGCTACCTTGGATTGACATACATATAATGTTATCAGCTGGATCTTTTCCTATTGGAATAAGTCTAGAAGGCAATTTATTTCCCTTAATATAATAATTCAAATAATTTTGTAGATTATTTTCTGTTTCCTCTGATAGTGGAAAGAACATCATAATTGATGACGTAACTACATCATCTTTCGTAGTAAATCTTCTTCTATTAGATTTACCACCATTATCTCTTAATAAGAAACTCTTATAGTCCTCTGGTAGTTCTAATCCATTAAGTCTTTCAAAGATTTCTATATCTTCGGCTTTAATTTGTTTGAAAGTATATTCAAAATTAAGATTCATAATTCATCGACCTCCGACTCATTCGTTTTCACTAAAATGCAACGAATCTATTAAATTTGTAAAAGTACTGCAAATATATTCAATTGCTTGTTCATCACACTCATCGCTATCATAAAAAACTATTGTTGGTGAGTGTTTATCATTTCTAAAATCAAAACATATTTTATTACCGAATGGATCCGTAGCAAAGGGTATTATTCCCTTTGGGATGTATGGCGAGATAATATCATAAGTAACTGTTATGCTAATATATTCATTCGTGTAACTTAGTAGGCAATCAAAAACTCCTTCTCCTCCATCTTCAAAGAAGAATATATTCGGTACTGGATGACTACCGTTATATTTCATTACACAATTTTTGTAATCTTGAGGAAAAATCACATTAAACTTCTCTTCAACTTCTGAAATTATCTGCTCAGTAATAGGGTCATGTGTACGCTCCCATTTTATTCTTCTCATGAAAACAACTCCCTAATTCGATTTGCTATGTCTCTCTTTATTTTACCGCTTCTTCCATTCTTTCCTCCACCCCAATATGCTCTACCTACAGTATGTTTCGCTGCTTCATGCTCAAAGTAGTCGACTAATTGCATTTTACCTATATCTTGATGATGCCATGTATAAGTTACTTGGCTTTTTTACCTTCCTTGAATCACTCTAACTCTTCCTCTGTAAATTTTGATTTTAACTTAGGATCCTTCATCGCCTTATCGAACAGGGCTTTATTACAGAAAGTAAATTGTTCTGAATCACTGGATAAATATTTTGATTCAGGAAACGTTGTATCGAATTGAGCATTAAATATCGGATGTCCATTTTTGTCATACGTAACTTTGTATTCTTTACCGTTACTTTTAGAAACTACGGTATAAGTTGTCGTTCCATCTTCATTAATTTCCATTTTTTATAGTCTCTTGGTTGGATGGGCTTTCTATTATACTCTGGTTGATTTCGTCCAGCCCCTTCCATTGCTTTATCTACTTCCCTATCAAAATCCGTTTTTGAAAGTTTACCGGTACCCTTACCAAAAACCTTCTCCCTAGTCTCCTTCACATACTGATACGCATCTTTCAGCAGGTTCTTTCCTCCACTAGGAATCTTGCCTGCACCTTCCATTACAGGAGTAGGGCCTCCACCAAATTTCGGCACATACTCTCCCAATTTTTTCATAACATAACGGAATGCTTTATCTGCTTCTAGAAAATCGTTTTTAACTTTCGTTTTTCCTTTATTCCACAGGTCTCCTACTTTATCAGCAAGACTTTTCGTTTTAGAAGCAACGAAAGATACACCTTCTTTTACTTTACTTGGTACTTTCTTCGCTCCATCAAGAAGGGCTTTTCCAATCGGAATAATGTCCAAAAGCGTACAGCCTGCCGCAATGAGTCTTTCTTTGGTGGCGGGTTCTTTTACCTGTATATCCCCTGATATTGGTGTTTACATGTAAAAAATTATTTGCTATTTAAAACTTCTAAACAAATTTTCATCATTTTTCTAACTATCTTATATTTCTTTTTAATTATATCTATTTTTTTAGTTCAATAAAAAACTGGAAGACCAGTTACATCTTCCAGTTCAGATCGTATAGACAAAGGCTTCATTAAATAACGTTATAAAGTGGATATGTTTTCTTACCGGTGATTGAGAAACTCACCAAATAGCTCACACCTTGGCTGGTTCCTCAAACACTTTCAGCTTAACATGTTCACCGTTTGCTTTAACGATTTATCTTACTCTTCTAAAAATTACTTTCTTCATCCCCAGAATCTAGCAAAATAGGCTAAATCAATCCTTGTAAATTTTGATAAATTCACTAGGAATTCTGTCTGCTAACCAAACTTTTTCATTTCCTAAGTAAAACTTAATATCTTTCTCTCTAGCTTTTTCAGTATCTACTACCAGAATAACAGGATGATTATCTTTCCTTTTTCCTACCAAGTTTGCAGTTTCAACATCCTCGGAAAGATGAACATACTGCCGAGACATGGGAGATAACCCATTCAATTCAATAGAATTTATAAATCGAGAAGAAGTTCCATGATAAAGAAATCTAGGCGGTATAGCTTCTTCTTTTACTATTTTCATAGGAATAGAATGTCCATACATCGCACAGATTTTATTTCCTTCTATCTTATGTCTTTTTTTCTCTGATTTATCTATCATCGTCTTTAAATCCTCTACACTTACACCTTTCCATTTAATTGATTGATGCAGTGCATGTAGTAACTGGTCTACAGATACCCAACCATTTTCGTCTAACTCTAATTCATATTCCCATGGTGCATGACGTAGAGCGTATGAAATTTCTTTGCTCAAATTTGTATAGAATTTTTCTTCATTCAATTTCTTCACCCCGATTATAATCAATCATTTCTTTCATAGCAACTTCAACCCACTCCCAAAAATCACTAAATTCTTTTCTTTGTTCAAAACCTTCAGAAGTAAAATCGTGAATAAGTTGAACCTTGCTTCCTTTACCAATTTCAAAACAAGCAATATCATCACTATCATCTCTTCTAGCGAAAGGAATCAAACTTCGATTAGGATATCTTTCCTTCAAATCATAGTATCTTCTAGTAGCTTGTCCTGATTCAATTAAATACCATACATCAAAGTCAACTATGTTTAACTCAATTAACTTTTCATAAGATTCAGGATATTTATAAATAGATTCATCAATATAAAAAGTTTTCATGGTAGTCATCACTTCTTTCTATTTCATTTTTTCTAAGTCATATGATCCCATTGGATTGTTATTTCTAAAACTTGACTTTTGTTTTTGAATTCTTAAATCTAATGCTTCTCCCCATGTTTTAGGAACACCTTTTTGGGTTGTAAGTCTATCAACCATGTTTGCTGGAAGTGGATCATTATAATTTCTAATCGTTGCTTGAACTTCTATTCCAGCTTCTCTAGCCGCAGCAACCCTAGTATTATCAATAGTCGTAAGATTTCCATCTGTCATTCTAACAACATCAATCGGGTCTCCTTTCCAGCCATTAACTTTCATACTAGCGATAATCTCTTCTGAACCATTTACAGAAGTTTGACTGCATCTAATTTCTGAAGGATTAACATTCTTAACAATACTATTAAGTCCGCTAGCTCCCTTAACAACATCCTTCTCACCACTACCAAAAATCTTCTCACCAGTATCCTTCATATACTGATAAGCATCTTTCAACAGGTTCTTTCCTCCATTAGGAATCTTGCCTGCACCTTCCATTACAGGATAGGGCCTCCACTAAATTTCGGCACATACTTTCCCATTTTTTCATCGCATAACGGAATGCCTTATCTGCTTCTATAAAATCGTTTTTAACTTTTGTTTTTCCTTTATTCCACAGGTCCCCTATTTTATTACTTAGCCCTTTTGCTTTTGATGCCAAGAAAGATACGCCTTCATGTAGCTTTACTTAATACTTTCTTCGCTCCAACAAGAAGGGCTTTTCCAACCGGAATAATGTCCAAAAGCGTACAGCCTGCCGCAATGAGTCTTTCTTTTGTCGATAGCTCTTTTCCAGTGCTAGGGTCTTTTCCTGTAACTGCTCTGATATCACCATACACACTAAAACTCCAACTATTTGATAAAGATTTTGATAATATCACAGCTTTCCTAACAGATTTAAATCTCCTGCTATTCTTTTTTCATGTCAATAAAAAAAGAAGACTAAATAAGCCTTCCAACTGATTTTATTTTCCTCTTTTTTATCTAAATACAAAATACATCTTCAAATTGAGCAACCATTCAACCTCTAAACCTCTCAAAAGCCTAACTCGTAGGAAAACGTTCTGTGTAAAATAATTCTGCTAGTTTCCTAGGGAATGATTGCTTTTCAAATTATACCATAAAATAATCTTACAAAAATCATACAAGAACTCTACTTGTAAAGATCTATAACTTATATCTTATCGCCTAATTTTATACAAAATCCTTTGAGATCTTTATTTATACCTTTCTAGATTATAATATGGATTCGATATATTATCTCCAACCTCATCAATCGTTTCTAATATTTCTTTTAATATTAGATTATCTATATTTTTATCTTGATTTATACAATCCTTAATTTTTTGAAAACAATTCTTCAATCCTAGATTTACAACAAGTGAAAGAATTATATCCACATCATCATAAGAATCTGTATTCCATAATTCACTAAGAACCATGTCTATATGGTTTCTTACTTCACTTTCTAATAGCTCATAGGTCATAACTTGCCTATCCATCAATTCACTAAGAATGAGCAAAAAGTTTTTTGTATCTATTTTCTTTTGTTCAAAATCATTCAATACCCCTTGAAACATTGACACTAATGTTTCAACTGGTAATACATCAGGTAAATTTTCGTACTCTTCTAGATTCATTATCATTTCCCCCTTATTGGAATATGAACTTCATTTAAAGATTGATTTTTCGTCCAAGTCCCATCTATTTTTAATTGTTTGTTACCTATTTTTACTTGCGCTGTCCAGCGAGTACCTGATGCTGATCCTGGATACTTACTGGCAGCTACAGGGTCTGGTGCATGCCATCGTATTATTGCCTTTTGTCCATCGGCAAGTGTAAACTAATACTTCGCTCCATCTACAATTGTACCTGTGGATACAAATGAGTCTGGAATGCCTGAAGGAATCATTGATTTTAAATCAGATAGACTAATTTCTCCCCTCTCCAATAAATTTTCTGCCACTTGTCTGGCTTGGTCCCTTGTTAAAGTTTCAATCGAATTACTTGTAATCTTAGCACCACTACCCAGGAGACTCTCCCCAGTATCTTTCACATACTGATAAGCATCTTTCAGCAGGTTCTTTCCTCCACTAGGAATCTTGCCTGCACCTTCCATTACAGGATAGGGCCTCCACTAAATTTCGGCACATACTCTCCCATTTTTTCATCGCATAACGGAATGCCTTATCTGCTTCTATAAAATCGTTTTTAACTTTTGTTTTTCCTTTATTCCACAGATCCCCTATTTTATTACTTAGTCCTTTTGCTTTTGATGCCAAGAAAGATACGCCTTCATGTAGCTTACTTGATACTTTCTTCGCTCTATCAAGAAGGCCTTTTCTAACCAGAATAACGTTCAAAAGCGTCTAGCCTGTCGCAATGAGCATTTCTTTTATGGATAGCTCTTTACCTTTACAAGGATTTTCCCCATAATTCCTCTGATTTCATCATCCACACTAAAGATTCAGCTGTTTGATGTAGCTTTTAAACGATATTTCGTTATTTTTTCTAGCTTTTTATATTTTTCTTCTATTAATTATATCTATCTTTTCATTCAAATAAAAAACCGGAAGATATAACCAATCTTCCGGTTCAAATTATAAAGATAAACCAACAAGTAACACAATAAAACTGCTAACAGTCACTTCACTGTTCTAACACTACTGTTAATTTATTTTATTGGCATATGAATCAGATAGTTTAGTTCTTACGACTCTAGACCTATCTTCTAAAACTTTTCCAATAAGGTTACCCGTACCCTAAATTATAAAGTCAAGCCCACTAAAAAAATAGTGGTAGTCGGATTTTCCAAATACCCCCATTTTATCATTCATTCAATTTAACTTAGTTTACACACATTTATTAATATATCCCTTAACAGTACTCGATTGATTGAAAAGTTACTCATTAAAACCAACAAAATAGATCTTTTACTGGTTTTTAAATACATTTACTTTACATCTTTAACAATAACCTCATACATATTCCCAATATTTCCATCTATCGGTACCAATGCATAATAATTCTGATCATTATTTAATATAAATTGAACTAACTTTGTTTTTGAATCATTCCAGAAATTTTTGATACTATCAACGTAGTCCTCTAATTCCTCTTTATAGTCCAATTGTAAAATATAATCTCTTTCTGCAAGGGCAAAAACAATTAAACTTCCCAAGAGATTTTTTTGCTCATTTTCTTTTTTGTACTCTTGTAATAAAAACCAAATTTGATCTAGTCCTATCAGCTTTTTGTATTTTTCATAAAACTCACTATCATCTAGAATCTCATAATCATGTATCAATTCATTGACAAACGAATGCCATCTTGAAGGAATAATTTTTTCCAATAAAGGATTATTTTCAATTCCTTCTATTATTTCATCTATCTCTTCCATCTCATCCTCATTGTTATATTCACTTAAGGAGATGTGTTTGAATTTCATTGAATTCTTGTAATGCGCCAATTCATATGGATAGTGATTATTATTTACTAGGCTTGTATCATCAAGTTCTAATATCTTTGCCAGTGCTGCTGTCTCGAAGCTCCAAAACCCTACATATCCAGGTTCTTTGTGCGCATTTTTCCATTCATAATCATAATGTCCTTTAAACCATTCTTTTTCCATATACGTTTTCAATCTTTTAGATGCTTCTTTCTTATCTGATTGCGCAAGTTCTATAATCTCTCTTGTTTTTGCATATGGATTTTCTTTAAAATAAACATTGGTGATTTTTGTGTATCCGATATCACTAGCACATAATAAAAAATCAATCACTGAATCATTAATATTTTCCTTCTCAACTATCTTGGCTAAACTTACAATATTCTTTTTATCCGTTTCTAATAAAATTCCTAAAGATATCATCCAAATCAGATTTATATATCCAACTTCTCTTTTCCCTATATGCTCCAAATCAATAACGGCATTCTCAAAATCTACTTCCATTGTATTGATAGCTTCCCCTAAAGAGTATTTTGCATTAATATCCTCCAACTCATAAATAAAATTTGATAGATATCTTCCTTCTATAATACTTTTATTATCTTTAGGTTTTCTTTGAATACCATTTTTTTCATCTTCTTCTAAACTTTTAATATCCTCTCTATTTTCTTCAATAAATTCTTTATTATATTCAATTCCTTCTCTACATTTTTCTTCTATACATAAATGATCTCTCATTTCATTTGATTCCTCCTAGCTTCTAAATTATGGCCATTCTCCAATAATATCTCCCTTTGCATCTATTCTATATGTTTTCACATTTCCACTACTATCGACTTTTGATAGTACTCTTTCAACTTCATCATCTTCCAATGCTTTCGTAATCTTATCTGCTAATCGCTTATCTCCATCAACAGCTTTCAATATTCTACTTTTTTTAGTTTTCGTACCTCTCAACCAATCATTTGACATTTGTGATCCATCTTTAGTTTTTCCTAATTGTGAACTACCAAACTTAGATTCATCAATAACATATTTGATCTTTGATTCTGCACTTGTATTTTCGTATAATCCATCAATCCCTTTTACTATTTTATCATCTATGGTTGATGGTAAATCCCTGCCTATTACCTTTAAGTCATATCCAGCATCTTTTATACTTTGATTGTTTAATAAATTATCACCTGATTTTATTTCACCAAAATTACCTTTTTGTTTAGCTGTAGCTGTTTCCGCATTAAAGTCATCCACATTTGTTTTTTTACTTCCACCAGAACCAAAAAACCTCTCCCCAGTATCTTTCACATACTGATAAGCATCTTTCAGCAGGTTCTTTCCTCCACTAGGAATCTTGCCTGCACCTTCCATTACAGGAGTAGGGCCTCCACCAAATTTCGGCACATACTCTCCCAATTTTTTCAGCCCATAACGGAATGCCTTATCTGCTTCTATAAAATCGTTTTTAACTTTCGTTTTTCCTTTATTCCACAGATCCCCTATTTTATTACTTAGCCCTTTTGCTTTTGATGCCAAGAAAGATACGCCTTCATGTAGCTTACTTGATACTTTTTTCGCCCCATCAAGAAGAGCTTTTCCTCCTTTTTCTATTGCTCCTATGACCATTTTTCCGCCATACTTAATTGCTTTTCCAGCAAGGCTCGCGGCTTTTCCAATTGGTACAAAGTTTAGTAGCGTCCACCCTGCCGCAATGAGCCTTTCTTTTGTGGATCGTTCTTTTCCAGTGACGGGATCTTTTTACCTGTAAATACCCTCATACTGTCGTTTACATTGAAAAATTCAGTTACTAGTTAAAACTTTTAAACAATTTTTCATAGTTTTTCTCATTTTTCTTATATTCCCTTCTTTTAATTATATCTATTTTTTCATTTAAATAAAAAAACTGGAAGATTATCTACATCTTCCAGTTTAAATTCTCAGCCATTTTCTAGATTAACCTTGCTACCGTTTGCCTTTACATCTTATCTTGCTAGTTTACTCTCATGGTCTAGCAAACTAACAATACCAGTCACTACTACAAATATCTTATAATTGTAGAATCAAAATCTATATTTTTTAACGTTGAATTACCAAAATCCACCTAATATAAATTACTAAAAACAAAATTAGTTTCTTCTATTCCTTTTGGTTACTCCATACTGCATTATTAATATAATAGAGTAAACACTCTTCTTTATGTTGTGATTTAATTATTTTTCGTTTTAATTTATAAATTCAGATGATTTGTAGTTTTACGGTAAAATTATACTCCTTATGTTATAACTTCTTAAGATTTTTTTAATTTCCTCATTCCTTTAATAAAGCTTAAAATGGAATCTTTACTTAACATCAAATTGCTTAGGTATAGTAAAAAATCAAATTCATCCTCATCATCGCCAAAAGTTAAAACAAATGGACTTATATAAGGTTTATATGTAATATTACATACAATCTTATTCATTATTTTAACTTTAAAGTTACGTTTTCCATCATCTGTTCTCTCATTTATACAGATTATCTCATCAGGAATTGCCTCATATTTCTTCTCATTATGTATAAAAAAGAATTTATCTGAATCAACATAAATGCCTAACAATTGTCCATCTTCACTAAATCCTCCTACACCTTGTCTTAATAACTTTATTTTATTTTTTTCAACTATTGAATATCCGCTAGGCTCTAATATAATATATGTCCCAGCCTTAGAATAATTATTCAGTATTATCATAAGTTCCCCCTCCTAATGTACTAATCCTAATAGTGTATTTATTACATCATCTTTTTGCATAGATTTTTGAATAATAATTCCCCACACTTGTTCATCTGATTCATAAATCCCTTTATCAATGTATGAATCTTTTATCTTATTAAACATACTCTCAGCTGTTGGTCCTATTGGATTACCGTATTTTTTAATATTTCTTTCCTCTAAACCAGCTCTCTCCGTAGCGGTCATATCTCCCCTTGCTACAATTTTTTGCTGATTACGTGATTCTACAACATGTCTAGCTATATCTTCTTTAGAAAACCCTTCAGATGTCATTCTTTCTATATTACTTTCTAATTGCTTAGATGCATCAAGATAATCTTTTCTTATATTTTGCATTTCTTTTGTCCATTCAACATTTGTAAAATCATATTCCGGTTTATGGTATGCAGTCCCTCCATTTGGTAAATATCCATATGCTCCCTTATCATCAGCATGTATCTGTTTAAGTACATCTGGCTTTACCTCTTCTAAAGGTATCCCTTCACCGGTTTTACCTATGCCGGTTTTTCTTACACTATTACCATTTACTTCTATACCAACATCCTTCTCACCACTACCAAAAACCTTCTCACCAGTATCCTTCATATACTGATACGCATCTTTCAGCAGGTTCTTTCCTCCACTAGGAATCTTGCCTGCACCTTCCATTACAGGAATAGGGCCTCCACCAAATTTCGGCACATATTCTCCCATTTTTTTCATCGCATAACGGAATGCCTTACCAGCTTCTATAAAATCGTTTTTAACTTTCGTTTTTCCTTTATTCCACAGATCCCCTATTTTATTACTTAGCCCTTTTGCTTTTGATGCCAAGAAAGATACGCCTTCATGTAGCTTACTTGATACTTTCTTCGCTCCATCAAGAATTGCGTTTCCAACTTTTTTCCCAACAAATTTAATTCCTTTTCCAACTTTTCCAATCGGAGTAATATTTAAAATCGTCCAGCCTGCCGCAATGAGTCTTTCTTTTGTCGATAGCTCTTTTCCAGTGCTAGGGTCTTTTCCTGTAACTGCTCTAATCGCATCGTTTACACCAAAAAATTCAGCTGCTTCATCTAACCCTTTTTCCCACCACGATTTTTCTTCTTTCTTTTTCTTTTTCGGTGTTTCTTTTGCCTTTTCTGCTTGTTTCTTTTGATATTCTTCATCTGCTTGACGAAACTTTTGGGCAATGCGCCGTAAATCTTTTTCTGTTTCTTGTAAGTTATGTATATACCTTTCCATTAGTTTCGTCGATCGCACATACTCCCCATAAAAACGCTGACTCGTTGCTCCTTGCCACTGCATTTGAATACTGAACATCGCTTGATTAAGATCTTGTTGTACATTCTGGCTGTGTCTCTGCATTTTTGAGATGTTTTTGGCAATTTGTTCGAGTTGTTCGGGTTTGACTTTAATCTCCAAACCTTCTCCCACCTTCCTCTATTTTATACCAAAAAGAGCAGGAACTGCATCCATTATTACTTATACTTCTTTAGAAAAAATATCAAAGATACTACCATCACAAATGGCTTCGATTTCTTCCTTTACAAATAACTTTTGAAATGGTGTCCCTAGATTTAAAATCACATTCGCCTCTAAATCTACTGTCTGTAATAATTCAACAGCATTCATACATACATAAGGACATTCTTCTGGAATTACCGTTTCTAAATGCTTTAAATCTGAATAAAGCGGTAACATTAATCCCTCTTCCATTTCAAAATAATGAATTTGCAATTGTGTATTGTCTGTAGAAATCAATTTGCCGTCTTCATCTGTATTTGTATCCCCTTCTATGGAAGCAACAACGTATAAATTTGATTTTTGTAAAACATCGTAAAAATGCCCTCTTTTTTCTTCGTTCTGCAATGCTTCTACTAGCGCCTCATCTAACGGACAAATTTCTAGTAAACTCATTCTCTTTCACCCCTTAATGAGAATAGGTTCGCCATCTTACTTGAGATAAGATGGCGAACTTCACAAATATTTACTTTTGAGCATCCATTTTCTTAATATCTTCTAAATAATTCATAGCTTTTTGTCGCAATTCTCCATCAATAGTTGTTGCATATTGTGGACGAGTTAAAAACTCAAAACATTTATATGCGTCATTGAAATTTTTTCCTTCAAAGGCTGTTTTTCCCGTCTCCAGCATAGTAGTAGCGGCCGACGCCATAAAGTCTACTGCTATTTTTTCTTGGTACCCTGCCTTCATTGCTTGATCCGTTAATTCAATTACTGAAGCTAAATCCTCAATAGTAGTTATTTTCACTGCTTTTTTATTTGCAGCATCAAATGTGCCCAAATAATCAATCGCATATTTCACTTGATCTTTAACTCCAGTTATTTCAATTCCTGGTGTTTTATATAGACGTTGATAAATTTTTAAAGCACCACTATAATCAGTTTTTTCTGCCTGTTGTGCTTCTTTTAATACACCATTTGCTACATTAGTAAATCCTTTTGTCTCAATAACGCCACGGGAAGCCGCTTGACCATAATAATGTAAAGCGTTATAAAGGTGCGTTTGTCCGTCTTTATTTACTTCTGCACTCGCTATTTGGATAAGTTGAATTCCCTCTACTTTTTTAGACGCAGGATCAATCATATTCATACCACTAATTTGTTCAATTGTTTTATCAATATCTTTTAACTGTGCCAGTAATGTGTATGATGGTAGCACCGTTTTCTCTACTTTCTTTTGCCAGCCTGTTGTTCCATTAATTTTTCCCCATTCGATCTCTGTACTTTCCCAAAGTTGATTCGCATAACTTACCATTTCTTCTCTTGAGCGCTCTAATGGATGCTGTGTACGGATCGCATTCGCGATATTTAATACAGCTGTATAATATTCTCCTTTTGCTGCAGCCTCATTTGCTTTCATTTCAAACATAAATGGCATCAACAATTGTTTTGCTTCATCTTGAACAGATTTTTCTACTCTTGTTGTACCATATAATAATTTCGCTTTCTTTAAAGCATCTGTAACGGAAACGTTAGGATCTTTCATTTGTACTTGAAGACCAGCAACAGCTGTATTAAATTGCTGAGTTAGTTTTTCTTGTTGCTCACCTTTTGCTTTATCAATCCATTGATCCGCTAATAATAAAGCATTTTCGTATTGTAAATTTTCAGGGTTGAAATATGTTTCAATTTGCTCAATTACTTGCTGAGTTTGATCTGGTTTTTCTGGTTTCTTTTGGTCACTTGTGCCTTTGTTACCTTTTTCTTCCTTAGTATCTTTACTCTCTTTGTTCTCTGTCTTTCCTTTCACAAGTTCCCCTTTTGCCCCTTGCTCACTAGACGCTTCGATTGCTTCTGTTTTTGCCGTATTATCTTCTTTTGTTTTTGTTTCTTCGTTGCTACCTGTTTCTTTAGCAGCCTCTTTTGAAGTTTCTTCTACCACTGGCGTTTGAATGTCCATATTCTTCAATTCTTCTTCGAGTAGCTTGTAGAAAATCTTCTCTACACGTTGATTTGCATCTTTTACTAAATCAGGATCCACACTTTCAAAAACTGATGTAATCAAATAATATTTACTTAAAGCTTGTTCTAAAGATGCTGTATTCCCATTATCAAGCCAATCCTTTTCTTCTATTGTCGCTGTTTTATACACTTTTTTTGCAACTGATTGAATGTACGCTTTCTTATTGTCATTTAAATAAGATTGCAGCTCTGTTTGTGTTGTAACCGATTCATTCAATACATTAATTTGATTGCGTAAATAGAATAACTCTCTATGATTTGAATAATTTTTATTTGATGAGCTCAGAATTTGGTCCAAATTATCTAATGTTAACTTATGTTCAGCTACCGTCTTTGCTTCTGATTGTGTATTCAATTGGCTAACGAGCTTCCAGTCTTCTTTTTCTGTAGAATACTTAGTTAGAGTATCTAATGCATTGGCATCCTGTCCTTTTTTACTGCCATAATAATCATTATAGAATACAGATGAGTAATATTTTCCATCTCCAGCAATCCACTCAACTAAAATATCACCTGTTTTTGGTGATACTGTTATCGTTGGACGTGGTGTAGGCTCTGGCTCTGGTTTTGGTTTCTCTGGTTTTGGTTTCTCTGGTTCCGTAGTTCCATCGCCTCCACCGTTTCCAGTATTTCCGTTGTCTCCAGTATTTCCGTTGTTTCCAGTATTACTGTTGTCTCCAGTATTTCCGTTGTTTCCAGTATTACTATTGTTTCCAGTATTACTATTGTTTCCAGTATTACTATTGTTTCCAGTATTACTGTTGTCTCCAGTATTACTGTTGTTTCCAGTATTACCATTACCCTCTTGTTCTTTCGGCGGCTCTATAGTAGTTGGATTCTTCACTGGATCCGGCAAATTCTTATTCGGATCTACCACCGGTCCTCCCATATTAGTCGGTAGCTCAGGCTTTGGCGGTGCTGGTGCATCTGATAACCTAATATCAGGATCTTTTTTTTCAATCTGCACTTCGTTTGGATTATAGGTTACTGGTGTAATCGGTGATTTATTATTTCCAATTAGGTCTGCTAAGTTAAAGTTTGGTTTTTCTCCTGGCTTTTCATCTTTTTTTGCTGGGTCACTAATTAAATTAGGAAACATAGATTGTAAACCGTTTCCACCGGTAATACGATCATCCTTTTTCTCTTCTGTATTACTTGCTAATTTTACTGCTTCTTTGTCAGCTTTATTGAAACCTTTATCATAAATAAGATATCCGGATGTACCTAATAAAGCTGCTGACATAATAGATATTGCTACTTTCTTACCTAAATTATTATTTTCTTCCATATCGCTTTTCTCCCCATTCCCCATCTTTATTGGATCCAGCCATTTGTTTTCATTTCTGCTAACTTTTCTTGTGCCGTTTGCACTTCAGCTTGGTTTTCATTAGCTTGTACAGTTTTTCTTAAGAATCGACTTGCTTCTTCATATTTCTTTTGCTTAATTTTAAACATTCCATACGCAAAGTTCACATGTGGGTCTTCATCATTTTGCGAATATGCTTCAGAGAAAAAACGTTCCGCTTCATTTCCTTGTCCTATTTTGTCATATAAAATCCCTATATTAACAAGTGTATTTATGTCGCGCATACCGCTAGTTACAACCCCGTTATATGCCTTTAAGGCCTCTTGATATGCAGCATTACTCTTGCCACCATCACGCGTTTCATAAAACTGCCCCGCCTCGTAGTAAACGATTCCTAATTGATTTAATAACTCAATATTTTGGGGATTCTTTTGGATTGCATTTTGCAATACTTGTGATGCTTGCTGGTAGTTGCCTTCTTTTTTTGCACTATCAATTAAATTCGTCTTATTCCAAAGTACATATAGATTGGAAAGTTCAACTACATATGTAGTATTTTTATCGTCTTGCTTAATAGCTTCTTTAAAGAATGCTTCAGCTTTATCTAATTGGACGGTTACAGTTGCTAACTGTCCTTTTAAATAAGAAACGATTGCCTTATCTTCATCTGTATTTGTACTCATTTTAACGATTACATTTTCTGCCTTTTCAAACTCTTTCATTTTCATGTGACTAACGGCTAAGTCACGCATCGCATCTTTTTTATACATTTCAATTCCTTTTGCATTGTTTGCAAGTGCCTGTTCAAAATTCGGTACTGCTTCTTGGTATTTTCCAATCCGAAAGTTTGCTGTGGCTAATAAATATGCTGCTTCTTTATTGTCTTTATCAATTTCCCGATCTTTTATTAATTTAGTAAGATAGTCGATAGCGATTTTATTTTTTCCTTCCGCAACATAAACTGTCGCTAATTGAAGATGTGCTTCATCTTTTCCTTTTACTGCGATAGCATGGGTTACAGCTTCTTCTGCTAATTTATATTTTTTATCGTGATACGCTTGCTGTGCTTGTTCCATAAATTGTTGGTATTTTGAGTTCTTTGTGTAGAAATAATACGACAATGTCCCCCCAACAACTACAATTACAATGGACCCAACAATGAGTATACGCTTTTTATTTTTACCCCACCATTTTGAGAATGCAGATGGTTCTCTTTGTTCATGTGTTAATGTGAGCGGTTGATTCGACGCTTTGGCATTTAAAATTTCATCATCTATATCATATTCAACTTGTTTCTTTGTCTGTTTACGGTTTTGCAAAATGCTATTTGGAACTGTTGTAGCAGCTACTTCTTCAGTTACATTTGCCTCTTGTTGTTCTGTTATCTCTTCAATGATACTCTCAATTTCCTGTTTTAGCGCTTGATCAATGTTTGGAAATTGTACGATTCGTGAATAGACGAAACAAGCAAAATGTGCATTGTTTTCTCTCTCCAATTCAGTAGCTAATTCCAAATAACCATGTAGCACCCGTTTGTGATTCATTTCAGGTTCTTGACTCTCTATCGTCCGAATGATATAAGCTAGTTCTTGTTTTAGAGCAGTTGATGGATGTGATGAATTGAAAATCGTTTTATACTCAAATAACGCTGCTTGTTTAAAGCCTTTCTCTTCTAGTAATCTTGCAATTTCCAAACATTTCGATACAAAAAGAGACTGCTCTTCTTCTAGTTTTCTCTCCGCATCAATTTTAATCATATCTCTAACACTATTAAATGCATCGTACCATTGTGCAAAACTCGGACATCCTATGAAATTCTTACTATTCCATGCTTGATCAAATAACTGCGCAAGTTGCTCATTCCATTGATTACGTAATACCTGTTTAATCAATGTATATCGTTCACATTCTGTCTGCATTTCTTCCGTTTTAAAATAGCTAGCATCTGTCCATTTCTTATTTCGTACCTCTTCACTACACCAACCTAATATTTCACTTAGTAAAACGGCTCCAGCAAAGCGATCTGCTTCTTTTTGCCATACACCCCCCTTTAAAAATTGTGGCGCATAGCCTGCTGAACCTGCTGGTAACAGAGAAGGCCTTTTGCTTTTTGGGCCATACATTTGCTCAACGTCAACAAGTTCAATATGATGTTGACCTTCAATTGGATTCTCACTTAAATAAGGAATTAATATGTTACTAGATGATAAATCATTATGTGCAATTTCATTCTCTTCCATTGTTTTTAACGTTGTAAGAAACGCCTCGGCAATCGAAAAACATTGTTGCTTTGATAAGAATTTTTGTTCTTGTAAAATATCTGCCCAGGTTGGTCCTTCGATCCACGGCATCACAATACTATTAGCAAGTTCTTCTGACTTCTCAATAGCTGCTGTGTGTTCCTCTTTCGTAACAATGTAACGTGAACATACTTTAAGCCCTACTAGATGAGAAAGCGGCTTTAAAAATGCCAGCTGGTGTTTTTCATCACGATAGCGTTCTTTAAAAACTTTTAATGCAATTCTTTCTGGACTATTTTCATGCTGGAGCTGGTATACAATCCCTTGTCTACCTTCTTGTCCATATGGCATTTCAATACCAATAACTGCTGGATGTTTTGTAAAGCTATAAACATCTGTATGAAAAGATATTTTTTCTCCTACTTCTGGTCGAAATCCCATTTTATCCCCTTACTCTCATATGACGATTTTTAAAGAAAAGACCAGGAACAATAGCTCCTGGCCTTTTGCAATTGTTCTACTATTAATATGAGTTATCCACGTTACGGAAGTTAGTAGCAATCTTTTTCAATTCATCAGAAATGTGTTGTAGAATTGGAATGTATTTGTTCATTTCTTGTTTAGCTTCATTAAAATTCGCATTGAATTTTGCTTGTGTTGACCCTGACCATTGACCATTTAAATTACCAATGTCATTTCCAAGGTTATTGATTTGTTGTTGTGCTTCACCTGCTGCTTTAATAAAGTTACCAGCAATTCGATCAAGTTCTTCAGGCGTAATTTTAATTTCCATCCTGTATTTCCCCTTTCAATCAATTAATATTGTAACAATTAGATTATAAACTATATTCACACAATATTTAAAGGGGTAATTTACAAAAAAATAGTATTTTTTTGTAAATTACCCAAGTTTTACACTCTTTTTGTCGATCCTATCCATTTTCTAGCAATCTTTTGCTTTAAATCTTGAAGCAAATGTAAAGGCGTAAAAGCACATTTTATTTTAATCTGCTTCCTGCGTACAAAATACCCTTCACCGCTACTTAGCTCTCGGTCCATTTCTACATGTGGTAGTTTTATATTAAAGAAATACAAGTCGTTATTTTGCGTAGTACCTAATAAGTAGCTAAAGCTTCTTTTTCTAATTTCTGCAAACCATTTTTCATGAGAGTAACTATTTACACTTGAAGTCGTAGCAGCCGTAATAAAATGAATTCCTTTATTTCTTCCGTTTTGGACAATTTGCTCAATTTTATTTTTCGCATCAAAATCAGCAGATAATAACGCCAATATTTGATCAATATCATCAATAACAATCATAATCCTCGAGTATGGAAGTTCTATTTTTTCATTTGGATTCAAAGGTGGTGTTACGACTTCTCTGCTATTTATTATTTCAAGTAACTCATCTAACAGTTCTTTTAATTGCATGTCATTAGTTATGCGCTTTTTAACATGAGGTAAGTCTCCTAAAGCCAAAATACCTGTTGTTCTTTCGCTTAAATCAATCATTATTAATTCAATTTCTTCAGGTGCATATTGATAGGTAAGAGAAAAAATCAGTGTTTGTAATAATGATGTCTTACCACCTTCAATTCTTCCACCAATAAAAATATTTGTCATTTCTTCTAATGAAAAGCTTTGTAAACGAATATCTTCTGTTTCAATACCAGCACAAATTTGTGAAGGTTCTGATTGCTCTAGCACTTCTTCAACGAACAACTCTTTTGGAACCATTGGAATTGCCTTTGCTTTCTCTCCATTCCAAGCTCTATCCATTTTTTGAATAATTGTTTTTAACTGCTGAGAATATTCTAATTCATTCTCCCCAATGAAAGGTAATGCTGCTTGGAATAATTCTGGCGGTTGTCCTTTTGCTAAACCACGACCAGATGGCACATCAATTAATGGGAAGTTCGGTCTTCCAACTAAGCTATAATATTCAGTTCTATCTTGTAATTCAAACGAAATTGCCATCGGAATGTTGTTACGAACACGGTCAAACATGTCGGTTGTTTGGTTGAGCGAAAAATAAAAATAAATACCATACGTACTTGATTCACGTAATAATTGCTCTAAAATTTCATTTTCCTTCTCATACTCACTTCGGAATCTAATATAACCATCTATCATGATGACAATAGCTGGAATCTTTGTTTCTACCATTCGGTTATACATCGCGAAAGATTTTGCTCCCATATCAGAAAAACATTCTTTTCGATATGTGACTTCCTTCTTCAAAAAGCTGAACAACCGTTTCATTTTTTCAATTTCGTCTTCTTGTACAATTCCACCCACATGTGGTAAATCTCTAAAGTCTAAAAACATGCGACCGAAATCAACCACATAGAAGTTTACTTCCTCTGGTGTATGAGACAATGCTAGAGACATAATAATTGTTTGTAACAAAGTCGTTTTCCCTGTACCTGGCATGCCATAAATATTTAAATGGCCCTCTTGTAAATCCAATTTCAAAGGATATTGCGCTTGGTTTGCGACATCATCAATCAATCCTACTGTTACCTGCAAATCTTCTTCTCTTTGTTTCCATAAATCCATGTTCCAATTCTCTATTTCATAGAATCGATTTAATAATAATTTCTCTGGTAAAGGCGCCAACCAAGGTCCTGGCAATGGTTTAATATTTTCTTTCTCAGATATTGTTTGTATATATCGAATAAATGCTTGTAATTGCTTTGGACTATTCGTCATAGATTTCGGTCGCTTTTTCACTTTTATTCGTTTACCCGAAAGCTTTACTTCTGTGAAATCAACGATCTCTACAACCTTTTCTTCATCTGGACTATATGGCGCTCCACTCCAAGCTGATTGGAAGAGTTCTAGTATCTCATTACTACCAACTTGTAAATATCCACGTCCAGGAACATTAATTTTAGATGCATCTGGAATTTTTAGCATTTCACGACTATCTGCGTCATCTTGTACGCGCAAACAAATGCGAAAACGAGAGTTACTCCAAATTTTATCGTTGACAACTCCAGATGGTTTCTGCGTTGCTAGTAATAAATGTACCCCTAACGTTCTACCTATTGCAGCGACGCTGATCAGTTCATCCATAAATTCTGGTTGTTCCTTTTTCATTTGGGCAAACTCATCAATAACAATAAATAAATGCGGCAATGGCTCTTTCTCGCGCCAAGTTGTTTCATAGTATTCGTCAAGATGTTGGACATTTCCAGCTTGAATGAACAGTTTTTGTCTTCTTTCTAACTCCGCCTTCAATGAAATCCTTGCACGCTCTATTAAATTTGGATCTTCTAAGTTTGTAATCGATGCAATGATATGCGGTAACCCCGAAAATGTATTGGACATTCCCCCACCTTTATAGTCAATTAGCATAAATGCCATTTCATGAGGGTGATAAGTAACCGCTAAGGCTGCAATGATAGACTGAATAACTTCACTTTTCCCTGATCCTGTCGTACCAGCCATTAGTCCATGTGGTCCGTGTCCTTTTTTCTCAATTTTGTCATGGATATTTAAAAATACAGGTTTGCTTCCTTCCCTTACTCCAATTGGTACCGGCAATGAAGTTGGATAGCGATTTTCATTCCATCGATCTAAAACTTGTAATTCTTCCATTTTTTTCACTTGGAATAAATCTAAAAACGTTAATACTTTCGGTATGTTAGCTGCTGTAGAGCTTTTCATTCGAATCGGTGCGATACTACGAGCGCCTAATTCACAACGTTCAAACGAAAGACGATCCACTTTAAAACTAGCACGTGTTGTTCCACTATTTTCAGCCGAGTTTGAAAATGTTTCAACTAATTCACCGTTTTCTCCATTTAAGCTAATAACAATATCACATTCCATTGGCAATCGTTCTTTTTGTTCTGCAAATACGAATGTAGAAGCGCCCACACTTTCTCCTTCTCTGAGCAACATAGGAATAAGAGGATCATCTTCTAAAAATTCTCTTGCAGATAAGAAGAAAATATACATTGGAATTAATGGTACTTTCTCATCTGCTTGTGCTGAAGAATTATAGATTCGACGCATATTAAGCGGTGTAAACAATGATTCTGCTAACTTTTGAGCATTCTGTTCATTTTCCGCTAAAAAACGCATGCTTCGTTGCTCGTCCCATACATGTGGAAGCCACCTCATCCAATCCCATTGTTTTTTCTCTCTCTCATGATAAAACGCTGCTATTTTCACTTCATTTGGAGCATGATGCGTCATAATTTGTGTTGTTACAGTTCGAATAAAGTTCAATCTATCTTCTTTATTCCCAACTACACCAATTACATCATTTTTTTTCAGAGAGATTGAAATATGCCCATTAGGAATTGTTGTAAAGTCCCTTTTCACATTTTGGGCTTCTGTAACTAATGTATTTTCTTCATAACCCCTTTGTTCGGGAACTTTTAATTCAACTAAAAATGGTCTTGATCCTGTTCCAATACGAATATCTAAAAAGTCAGGACTTTCCGGAGTTCTTTCCCATAAATTACTTTCTCGATTTTCAATTCGTTGCACACTTTTTAACGGACTTGGATTTTGAGTAATCAAATACTTCGCTTGTTCAACCTTTAATGTATCTAACTCTACTCGGTGTTTTTGAATTTGTTCTAAGTATCTTGTTTTCAATTGTTCAACCATTTGACGATGTTCTTTCCTATTACGTATATACCCCATTCCTGTAAATATATAGGATCCTAACATCGGGATACTAGAAATCATCATAAGCGGCAAGTAGCTTGAATTCATTTTCATCACTTTCATCATCACAAAGTATAATATAAATGTTAAAAGTGTCATCGCCGCTGGCAATATGATCGTTTCAATTGAAAACTTCGGTTCTTCCGGTATATTTGGCGGATCATGAATGACGATATTTCCAGTTGGTATATCTACTTTCATACGCGGAGAGCGCTGAAAATATGGTGATTTCTGCACAAAACATTTCTCCTTCCTCTTTCACAAAACATTCTATTCAATCATTTTCCATACATAACCTTCATCTTCATCAGAAGGCACATCAGGTATGACAGATTCGTTATGTTGCTCTTTGGCTGGTAACATCTCAAAAGAAGGAATGATTGCTCCTTTTTTATGCAACATAATATATTGACCATCCCAGACATCATTATCTCGCAAAGTCGCATCATTACGAATAGAATGCCAATCTTCTTTATCCTTTGCTGCTCGAATTTCATAGATTCCACTTAATGTTTCATCTATCTTTTCATGATGTAAAATCGCTTCAATAATTTGTTCCGCTTTTACATCATTGGGAATCGCAATATCTATTTCTTCATTTGACTGCTTTATGTACGTCACAATAATTTCTTCCAACTTTATTCACCTTTTTCCTCATGTTCTTACCAAGAAATATCAAGGAATGAAATATCATCACTTGTCGGAGAGCTCTGTGCCCGTTTGATTTCCTCTGTTACTTCTTCAAAATTATAATGAAGGAGTGGCATCAAACCATCCGAATGTATAACAAGCCGATTTGCTTCTTTTCTGGCTAAGGTTTTCGAAATAACTTCCAACTCCCCACCAAGTATTCCGCGATGAGTAGACCATCTATTTTCTGTATTTCTCTCATACTCTATCAAATCAAGACACTTCTTATCCTCTTGAAATAAATGCAAGAATGAATCCCCATGTGCAACTACCATGATATTCACTTCATTTCGATTTGGAATTACTTCAATTGTTCCACCAATAAACATGGATTCACTGCCATGGTTTCGTTTTTCTTCCAATACATCCCGGAGTAACCAAGGGGTATCTTGTGGCAACCGAAACGCTTCCACTTTTTCTATCGCTTCTTTCTTCCACTCTTGTAAACTCTTGTCTAAAATAGTGGAAAAATCTTGTTTCTTATCCAAATAAGTTTCAAATAACTCTAATAATTTTGTCCCAAGAAATTCGGCTGCGATTTCTCCATGAAAAGACATACCAACACCATCACATAGTACAAATATAAAACGATTTCCACTTACTTGGAACGCTAAAAAATCCTGTCCGGTTTCATTTAACTCTTGTGTTTCCTTCGCTCTAAAATAGCTATAACGATATGTAAAATATTCCGTGCTCTGCTTCTGCAACAGCGTTTCTTTCACTTGCGGCAAAGTATGTATCACCTTCCCTTCCACCTCCTATCGAACTGGCGTAGCAGCGGACATTTGAAACCCAAGTGATACTAAATCAGCATTCGTACCAGGCAGCATCATAAGTGCTCCATCCGCAATATGAAATCCATGTTCAATCATCATTTCACGATAACTTTCAGGAATAGGTGAGGAAAGACGCTGGAGCTTTGCACCATATTCGTCCGAAATGTTTGTATCTGGCATAATGCCTTTCCATTGTTTAATATTTGAAATCGGTTCTTGTATCATTTCATCTGAAATAAATATATTTTCAACGAGTACCTTCCCATCTGGTACTGACATATTCATAATCCGTTGTACGATTGATTCCGGATCTTCACCTGTTGATGCTCCATCTGTCATATGACAAACAACGGGAGCTGGTCCTTCTTGCAAGTTTGGTAATTCATTTTGCAATAATTTTTCTACTACTGAAAAAGCTTTTGCTGTATCTGTTAAACGATGCGTTTGGATTTTTTCTAACGGACGTAATCTCGCGACTTCATCAATTGTTTTTACGCCTCCTAATAAATCAAAGACATGATCGCTATACGCTAAAATAGATAGACGATATCTCGGCAACAAACGACTACCTTTCGTAGAACGAAACACCATTTGGCGAATTGCTAAAGAAAGAGCATCTGTCACAATATCAATACGTCGCTTCTCCTCTCCTCCTGCACCCATCATCTGATTCATTGATGCACTCACATCAAGTAGGTAAATAATATACGCTGGTGTTTGCTGTGTTGCTTGTGTTTGATATAACATTTTCCATACCCTTTCTCACAAAAAATTATACAAGTATTCTCTATATTCATAGTTTATTATAACGTATGAATTTTCTATTTCTCAATGCATAATAGAATTTTTTTCCTATTATTTATCAATATAATAATTTATGATTAAAAGAATACATCTTCCACGGACAAATGTTATTTTCCATTCTCAACTTCTTTCTCAAATACAATAAAAACTCTCCATTATATGAAGAGTTTTTATTATGGTTATGGCACAAGACGCGTACAATCTCTCGGGAATGCACTCGCTTCTCGCACATTTGATAATTCTAAAAATTTATATACAAGCCTTTCTAATCCAATTCCAAATCCACCATGTGGCGGACAGCCATACCGGAATGTATCGATATATGACTGGAATTTTTCAGGATGTAATCCTTTTTCTTTAAATGAAGCAAGTAACATATCATACTCATGAATTCGCTGCGCGCCTGATGTAATTTCTAATCCTTTATACAATAAGTCAAAAGAATCCGTAACAGCCTGATTTTCTTTATTCGGCACCGTGTACATCGGTCTCGCTTCTTTCGGATAATGTGTAATAAAGACAAAATCACTTCCGTACGTTTCTTTCACATATTTTCCAAGGAGTTTTTCTCCTTCTGTATCTAAATCGCCTGCTGGTGAGTCTTTTCGATACTTTGTTTTTAACATACGCTGCGCTTCTGTAAGTGTAATCTTTGGAATCTCTGTAATGATTGGAACCATAACTTGTAAGAGCGATAATTCCTTTTCACATTTCCGGCCTACTTGTTCAAACATATAACGTAAAACATCTGCCTCTAATGCCATTACCTCATGAAAATCATGAATAAACCCAAGTTCTACGTCTAAAGAAATATATTCATTCAAATGACGGGAAGAGTTGTGATGCTCCGCCCGATAAACAGGAGCGATTTCAAAAACACGTTCCAAACCACCTGCTACCATCATTTGTTTATAAAACTGTGGAGATTGCGCTAAATACGCTTCTTTTTGAAAATAAGGGAGTTTAAAAACATTCGCTCCCCCTTCCGCTCCTTGTGAAACGATTTTCGGCGTAAATATACGTGTGAAATCGTTCTCTAGTAAAAATTCACTAAATGCCTGTACGAGCGTAGATTGAATCGTAAAAATAGCCTGTATCCGTTCATGCCGAAGCGATATAACGCGCTCATTCAACATTTGATCTAAACCAACTTGCAGTTTTCTTTTATTCACTTCAAAAGGAAGTGGTTCAGAAGTATTTAACACCTTTACTTCTTCTACAAGCAATTCGAAACCTAATTCTGTTTTTGTAGTTTCCACAAGTTCGCCAATAATTTGAACAACACTTTCTACATCTACTTTATATCCGGCCAAGTCTTTTTCTAATACACATTGAATAACACCTGTTCGATCACGTAACAATAAAAAACTGATATTCCCTAAATGACGAATTTTTTTCACCCAACCTTGTAGTAAAACTACCTTTTTACTACATGTTTTGCATTCACGAACGAGTGACCGCTTCATTGTTTGACCCATTACTTTCCCCTCCTATATTCTCATATTTATTTACATTATTGTTGTCATCGTCATCATCCACAGCCACTCACCTCCTTTCAAAAAATACAAAAATCCGCCCCTATAAATAGGGACGGATTTTTCCGCGGTACCACCCAAATTGTCATACTGACCATCTTAAACCTGATAACGGTAGGTACCGTTTGTTTTTACTAATCATCACGTTCAAAACAACGCTCACAGGTGTCTTTCCATCATGCGGTATCGCAATCTTCACAGCAATCGATTGCTCTCTGGAGACCCTTGCATCATGTACTTTTCCTGTTCATCGCTTTTTATATTTACAGAGTATTCTATTCCTTTAAAAGAGAAAATGCAAGGTGTTTTTTTATTATTTTCTGAATTTAATTCTAAATTCATTCCCCGTGATCCTTTTCCTATATTCCCTTTTATGAAAAAATATCCGTACTTGATCTTTTGGATACATTCATTCAAATTCTTGTAATTTTTTTAGATCATGAATCCCATTCTTCTCAAAAAACTCTTATTTCACTACATAACAATTTGTTTTTCACACATATTATTAGTAAATTTCTCCTGGAGGTCTATACATGAAAAAAACAGTCAGTTCCTTACTCTTGCTATTATGCATGATTACTACAAATCAAGTGTACGCCTATTCCCCACAATCACTACCCAGCTCACAGAATTCAAAACAATGGAAAGTCAATATTGATGAAGTAAAGAAAACCGAAAAAGGCATGTTACAATCTAAAAAAGGTGTTTTTCACACCTATCACTTCTCCGTACAAAACATCGGAAAAACTGAAGTTTATAACGTTCGAGTAGAAGTATTTCGAAATGAACCAAAAACAGAGACAAAATATGAACTGTTTTCTTTAAAAGAAGCTCGATTAGCAAGTGGGAAAACAGGATTTGAACATGCGAATTTTCCTGTTTCCGTAAAAGCAGATAAAGTAGATGTGATGATTACATGGCAAGAGCATCCTTTCCGTACAATGCGAAGTGGTCAGAAAGTGGAAGGGAGAAAGTTTAAAGAGCATTTTGTTTTTAAGGAATCTCAAAAATGAAATTCCTCTATAAGAATAGAAAAATTCTTTGTAATAATCTTTAAAATACATTGCGTTGTTCTTTCTAAACAATATTAGGAGCGAATAACGCTTTTTTTATTTCATTCTTTTTCCTTTCAAAAACTTTACCTATCTTTCAGCTACCATTCTAGCTTCTTCAACTGGCCTTAATACAGAATATTCAATTTAGCAAGCAGGAAAAAACTCAGCCAATCTCTAATAACCAGTGTGGAATGAAAAATACTGATTAAAATTCACCTAATAAATGGAGGTTGAAAATTATGACTCATACCAACTATGCACTAACAACAGGCAAAACAGAACGAGCGATTATCATTGGGGGTGGTATTGGAGGGCTACTAACTGCAAGAGTACTTTCGACCTACTATAAAGAAGTGCTTATAGTCGATAAAGATACTTTTCCAGAAAGACCTGACAACCGTTCTGGTACTCCACAAGCCTTTCATCCACATCGTTTTACCCAGCGTGGTAAATTAATTACTGACCGACTCTTCCCAGGATATGAAAATGACTTAGTAGCACAAGGTGCACCCTCAGTACTAAACAAAACCATCCACAACATGAACCAATATGGCACGATAGAAATGCAATATCCACGAAATGATGTTAAATTCAGTAGGGCTTTGCTTGAATGGACGCTTCGTAAACAAGTACAAAAAATTTCTAATGTTAGTTTTCTCACAAATCATAACGTAATGGATTTATTAATGACAATTGATCGAACAGTTGTTACAGGAGTCAAAGTCTCAGAACGTGGAAAATCTGAACAAGAACGTTCACTGCATGCTGATTTGATAATTGACACGAGTGGTCGCTCCTCTAAACTCGTGAATTGGCTTCAAAATTACGGCTATGATGTACCGGAATCAGATCGTTTGAAAGTCTCTCTTGGATATAGTACCCGCCGCTATAAGGTTCCTTCCCATCTCCAACATCTCACAGAAAAATGGGACACAATTAACATTGCAGGGCAGCCCACTAAAGAAACTTTTACAGGTGTCTTTTCCTTTATTGAAAATAATATAGCCGAGGTGCTAATCTATCGTCCTGGTGGGCATTATCCTCCTACAAATGCCGGGGAATTTGAACAGACTATTACCCAGCTCCCAAGTCCGATAATCGGCGAGATTTTGTACGATTTTGAACCAATATGCTCCCCTCGAAGTTATCGTGTTCCAGAACTGTTTCGTCATCACTTTGAACAAATGGAGCGATGGCCCTCTGGATTGTTAGTCTTAGGTGACGCATTCTGTATTTACGATCCTATTTTTGGCCAAGGCATGACCGTTGCTGCAATTGAAGTAGAAGTGCTCGAGTCTTGCTTGCAAGAACAACAACATAACCCTACCCCTCATTTCGAACAAAGGGTTCTCAAAAAAATGCAAGATGTAATCGAACCAGCTTGGTGGCTCAATTGTGCTACTGATTTACAGTGGAAAGGTGTCGAATATGTGAGTTCACAGCAATTGAAAGGCATCTCTTTTGGCCAAAGATATATGGATTTATTTCTTAAATATGCAACAACGAAGCGTGATTTCAAACTATACGGAATGTATTGGTCAGTAAACTCATTAGCAGTCTCACCGTGTACTATATTTGATCCACAACTAGTTAAGACCATTCTCACTTCATCTAACGAAGGGAAGCGCTTCCTTGATGAACTTTTACCCGCCTATGGTCAATCATTAGATAAAGTATTAAATCAGATTATACCTAATTTCTCTCAGACAGCCTTTGCATCAGTAAATCAATAAATCTGGAAAACTCCTAGATGAATAGATAGGTAATTTTTGATAGTAAATACAAGTAATAAAGAAACCCCGGCATAATCGGTGTTATAAAGTGAACCCCATTAAT
>NZ_NTRO01000066.1:0-10659 GCF_002560575.1 Bacillus sp. AFS023182
CATGCGCATCTGGATACTTGTCCATCATGGCAATCCAGTCTTCTTTCGTATGCTTCCCTAATTCAAAGAATGGAACAGGGCTCCCGCCTTGTGTTACTTTCACCTTAACAGTTCCTTTTCCTTCAGAGTTATCAAATCCTAATAAACCACCGTTTAGAGAGGAGATGGTGTTAGAACCCGGGGAAAGACGAAATGCTTTTCCCCCTTCTTTATCATATTCATTTGTCCCAATAGTTGCTCCAAGCTTGTCTAATCCCGATAGTCCCGATACTTCAATTGTGACTTGTTCATTCGGTTGTACATAGATTCCTGTTGGCACATAGTTTCGTTGCTCACTTCTTTTTTCTCTTATCGCTTCACCCATATAATGTCCTGTACTTGGAAGTTCAAACTGCCTCTCTTCATATTGCGCCTCGGTTTGTGTAGTTTCAGCATGAATGTTCAAATTATTTACAGTCATAGATGTAAATAATGTCGTTGTCAAAACAGCAGATGTCATAAGTACTTTCATTGGTTTTTGTAATCTATGATTCTTTCTTCTACTCATATGAATCAGTCCTTTCATTTAAATCCATTCTAACGTTCATACGAAACGCTGATTTCCTCACTACCCTCTTATATCTTTTTATTACGTTAATGTAATAAAAATTCCTCTTGCTATGACTACTTCTTAAATTTACTTATCCCCCTCTCATTTCATACACGTAAAAATTATACCTATATATAATTTTGAAGGGGGGGGTATCTGGCCGCGTATAGAAACAGTCATGATTTTTTCCACCACTTCAAAAGGAGAAAGCAAGTGCAGATCATGTTGTATTCTGCATAGTAGATATGTCGAAGAATTAAAATGGATTTATATAGATGTTACTTTCATTAAAACATTATAGATTTTGAGTGTAAACCTCTAATCGGGGTACAGCCGAGATACGTGTAAAAATAGGTCATAGGTTTACTTTTATTTCCATATGCCATTTATAGGGCTTATAAATACCGTTTTGTCTATTAGGGGTACATCCTAATCATCCATCTATTAGCTACTGAAAACACTTTGTTCCAACCGTATGATTAGGATGTATGATAATAAGTTGAAAAATAATAGGGAAATTCGTGATTATAAGTGCGTTTGGAAATAAATGTATGGCTAATACTCAAAATTACACGTATCTCGGCTGTACCCCAAATAGAGATTATCTTTAAAACGTGGAAATCACTCTTCAAAATAGACCATTATCGTCATGTAAAACAGGAACGATTAGAGTGCCAATTATATGGAAAGCTAATTGCTATTTTCCTGTGCTCCTCTACTATGTTTAAAATGCGTCAACTTCTTTTGAAAAAGAAGAAAAGAGAATTAAGCGAATATAAGGCAATAGGGATGATCCAAGATTATTTATATCTTCTGTATCAAGCTATACAGAAAAACACCCAAGAAGTAACAAAGATTCTAATCCGCCTATTCCACCTACTACAGAAAAACGGGCGAAAATCTCATCGATATGAGAAGAAAACAGTCTTTGATATTATGGGTGTTATCTATGAATATAGTGGATTTAGAAAACAAAAGAAAGCTGCATAATCTTAAAAAATAATACCTATCTAGGTTTATTTGGCATGCTCATTTTTAATGAAAAAAAGTGTTTTAAGCATATTGTAGTTTATTTGAATGAAAGTTCATTTTGTTTCCGTTCTTAAGTTGACGGGCATGGGGTCACCTTACACATCCATCAACTTAATAATTTATAAGGCCCCCAAAAACAAAAAAATGTACATTTTCACCTTGAGGTGTCATTTTTTCGTTTTGGGGTATTCGCTTTTCTTAGCTTCACGGCAATGGGCGGTTCCCCTTTTAAATAATTCACGAAGTATTTAAAAACTATTAAAAAGTGATATGAACTCTTGCATATTTAAATTATTCAACCTAAATAATATGTTATTCTATTTTAATGATTTTTAGATATGGAGGAAAAGTATGAAAAAGAAAATGAATCAAATTATGCTTGGAATTAGTACAATGGCATTGTCGTTAGGGACATTGCAAGCTGAAGTATCAGCGGAAGAAAAAGTACCTTACAATGTAATGCAAATGAAACCAGCAGGGGTAGAAACGCCAAAAGATGCAGTTGCTCATTCCTCAAAGGCTGATGAAACATTATCATATGAAGAACGTTTAAAAGTAGGAGATTTTTCACAGAAGCCAGCTTCCACTAAGAAAAGTGTGAAAGCGGAGCAGTTGCAGCAAAGCTATACTTTAGATGAGCTGAATAAAATGAGCGATGAGGAGTTAATTAATACACTAGCGAATATTCGCAGCGGACAAATTAAAGATTTATTTCAGTTTAACGAAGAAACAAAGGGTTTCTATGGAAATAAAGAACGCATGCAAGTAATCATCAATGGATTAGAGAAACGAGGAAGTACGTTTACAAAAAATGATGCAAAAGGAATTGATACATTTACTGAAGTGCTTCGCTCCGCTTTTTATGTTGGATTTTATAATGAGGAATCAAGTTTAAGTTATTTAAAAGAGAGAAGCTTCAAAGATAAGTGTTTACCGGCATTAAAAGCAATTGCAAAGAATCCAAACTTTAAACTAGGTACAGCTGAGCAAGATTTGGTTGTAAATGCATACGGGGATTTAATGAGGAATGCTTCTGGTGACGTTGAAACGGTGCAATATGCAGCAAAAATTTTAAAACAGTATAATAATAACCTTTCTACATATGAAAGTGACCGTAAGAAAGGAGATGCTGTATACGCTTTGATGGGAGCCGTTGATGCCGATATAGAGACTGATTGGCGCCTTTCGGGTAAAGAGCCAAATGAGACAATGTGGTATGGAAAGATTGATAGTTTTATAAATGAAGTCAATAAAATGGCGCTTATACGTAATGTGACGGATAAAAATGGTTGGCTAATTAATAACGGGATTTACTATGCAGGACGTTTAGGGAAATTTCACAGTAATCCGAAGAAAGGGTTAGACGTTGTTACGCAAGCAATGGGGATGTATCCATATTTAGGAGAGCAATATTTTGGTGCAGCACAGCAGATTGCTACAAATTACGGCGGAGTAGATGCGAACGGAAAAACAGTAAATTTAGATCAAATTAAAGAAGAGGGAAAGAAGAAATTTTTACCTAACACGTATACATTTGATGACGGAGCAATTGTCTTTAAAACGGGAGATAAAGTGACAGAGGAAAAAATCCAAAGAATGTACTGGGCTGCGAAAGAAGTAAAAGCACAATATCACCGTGTAATCGGAAATGATAAAGCATTAGAACAAGGGAATGCGGATGATGTATTAACAATTGTAATTTATAATACACCAGATGAATATAAATTTAACCAGCAATTGTACGGATATGAAACGGATAATGGTGGTATTTATATTGAACAAGACGGAACGTTCTTTACATATGAACGTACGCCGCAGCAAAGTATTTTTAGTTTAGAAGAATTATTTCGTCATGAATTTACACACTATTTGCAAGGAAGATATGAAGTGCCTGGATTATTTGGGCAAGGAGATATACAGCAAAATGAACGTTTGACATGGTATGCAGAAGGAAACGCGGAATTTTTTGCAGGATCGACGCGTACGAATAATGTAGTACCGCGTAAGAGTGTTATAAGAGGTTTATCAAACGAACCAGCAAAACGCTATACAGCAGAACAAACATTATATGCAAAATACGGAACGTGGGATTTTTATAACTATTCCTTTGTATTGCAGTCTTATATGTATAATCACAAATTTGATACATTCGATAAAGTACAAGATTTAATTCGTGCAAATGATGTACAAGGTTATGATGCATACCGTGAGGCGTTAAGTAAAGATGAACAATTGAATAAAGAATATCAAACATATATGCAGCAATTAATTGATAATCGAGAAAAATTTACTGTGCCGCAAGTATCAGATGATTATTTAGTAAGTCATGAACAGAAGGCACTAACTGGAGTGAAGCAGGAAATTGCGGATGTTGCGAATGTAAAAGATGCAAAGATTACAAAGCATAAGTCTCAATTCTTTAATACATTTACAGTTGAAGGTACGTATACAGGCAATGTAACGAAAGGTGAATCTGAAGACTGGAAAACGATGAGTAAACAAGTAAACGAAGCATTAGAGAAACTGTCACAAAAAGAATGGAGCGGTTATAAAACAGTAACAGCGTACTTTGTAAATTATCGTGTAAATAATGAAAATCAGTTCCAATATGATATTGTTTTCCATGGCATTGCAACAGATGAAGGTGCAAGCCAAGGAACGATTGTAAAGAGAAATGAGCCATATTATGGTGAAGCAAATACCGCAATTCAGTTTAAGAGCGATAGTTCAAAAGCTGAAGGTCGAAAAATCGTTTCTTACCTTTGGGACTTTGGAGATGGTAACACAAGCACAGAAGCAAATCCTACTCATGCATATGAAAAAGAAGGAACGTATACGGCAACCTTAACAATGAAAGATGATAAAGGAAAAGAAAGTAAAGAACTAATGACAGTTCATGTAGATCGAATAGGAGCAACTGAAACAGAACCAAATAGTCGTTTTGAACAAGCAAATGTAATTCCGTTTAATACGCTTCTCAAAGGTTCATTTAAGGATGAAGATTATACCGACATTTATACGTTTAATGTGTCATCGCCAAAAGAAATGAACATTTCTGTCATAAACGAAGGTAAAATCAACATGATATGGACGCTTGTTCATGAATCAGATCTGAGAAGCACCATTGCAGGCGAACAATCTAATGAAAATATCCTTAAAGGAAAGTTTACTGCAAAACCAGGGAAGTATTATTTATGTGTGTATACATCTGACAGAAAAGATGGGACATATGCTGTTAAAGTACAATAAATATAGAAATGGAGATATTTCCTCTTAGAAAAAAGTATCTCTACAAACTGTTGAAAAACAAATCCGTCAATTTTCCCTATGATTCAACAGAAAGGATAGCGTATTTTTTCATTTTAGGGGGTATTTTGTTTTGTTAGCTTGATAGCGATGGGGTACCACCAGCATTTCGCAAAAAATACAATAAGCTGTCCATCTGGACAGCTTATTTACATAACCCCCGTTATTGGTAGTGAAATTATTAATCCCATATATTTGGGCGTTCAATTTTCATTGTTCTCATATAATCTAACATTTGTCCTGTATGAACACCCTCATGATATGCTATACGCATTAACATATCTCCTAAAGAACGAATATACCCTACATTTGAACGATCAATTTTAATTGTATTTAGATCTTCATTAGAAAAAGAACGAACAGTATCTAAAAATTGTTTGTGATATATCTCAGCAAAATCCAGTTCATCTTCGACAGATAAAAAAGGTCTGTTTTCAAATGGAGAATTATACTCTTTCAGACTTCCCCTATTTTCAATAGCCAGATGATAATAATGCTCTGATTCCAGTACATGCCGAATCATCTCTAAACAAGTCATAGCTTTTTCATCTGGTTTCCAATCCAATTTATCGCTAGGAATCGTTTTCCATATTTTTATACTCCGTCTTCTAACTTCTGTTAAGTTTAATAACAATAAATCAATTGTATTCATTTATATTTCTCCTCTCACTTAGCCTCATAAACAAGTTTACTAAATTTTCTAAACAAATGACAAACGTTTGTTCTTACCCATGAATATAGTATTCATGTAAGGTTAACATAACGTCCTATTATCGGTAGCAAGGACAAAGCGGATCCCTACTCTCACAAGGAATCCGCTTTTTTCTTTTTCTATGACTCTGTTTATTCTTTTATACATTCCTATCCTGGCGTAGATTTTAGGATTATCACTTGTTACTGGATTAGCTGAAAAACTGTATAAAATCTTGCATGCTCTTAGCGTGGTTTTTTTCCAAAATGCTGGCGGTACCCCATGCCCATCAAGCTAAGATTTTAAGACACCCCCATAACGAGAATTTTGCCTTTTTACAGTTATTTATGAGAATTCGGCTCATTTTTTTCGTTTCGGGGAACAATCAATTTCTTAAGTTGATGGTGATGTGGCAGCATCCCTTAAATAGCTTCGAAGAACTCTATTCTAAAAAATACATCTATATTTTACTGGTGATGATAAGTTAATTAAAGTTGATGGATGGCCAAACTCCATTGAAGCATCTATAAATTCTTCTAAATGTTGCATCGATTCTGTGACTATTTTCACCAAATAACTATATTGTCCAGCTAATCTGTGGCACTCAAGGACCATGGGATTTTCTTTACAAAAACTTCTGAATTGTTGGCATTTTTTTGATTCAAACAAAACAAAAGCCGTTACATTCTTATTTAATTTCTCTGGGTTTATAACTGCCCGATAGGCTGTAATGATATTTTTATCCTCTAATTTTTTCACTCTTTCTTTTACAGCAGGTGTTGATAAATTCACCATTTTTCCTAGTTCAGTCATAGATATACGTCCATATTCTTGAAGAATATGTAAAATTCCTTGATCAATATGATCCATTCTAAACCCCCCTTTTAATTTAAAGTAAAACGCTTATAATAAATAAATTTTTTAAGTCTTTTGGATAAAATAACTAATAATTTGTATTTAAAGAAAATTATATTATATTTATAATTTTATGTATATAATGAAAAAAATATTATTGGAGGAATAAAAATGGGACTTGAGATGAGGAAATGTTGTGAGAAATGTAGTAATAAGATTGAAGAGCAATCTTTGGCGTTTATTTGTACACATGAATGTACATTTTGTGAGGAATGTACAAAATTAATGAATTATGTTTGTCCTAATTGTAAAGGAGAACTTGTCAAAAGACCTAAACCCCTATCTAGTAGTGTCTGCTCTCTTAACATATAACAATACGGGGTAGCACCACATTGTGCTATCAAGCTAAGATTTTGCACTACCTATAAAGCGAAAAAGACGTTATCCTTTCTGTAGAATTATAGGAAAGGATGGCGTTTTTTTACACTTGGGGATAGTAAAGAATCTTAAGTTGATGGGCATGTATGGTGACCCCTAATAGAAAGTACAATTTTTCAGATGAAACATCCAAAATAAGGATATTTTATTATGGCATTTTTAAAATTCAAGAGTATAATAAATGATGTTATCAACATAAGACCAAAGAGATGAAAGAGATGAACTATATGTATTTAGCTAATAAAAATTCCGTAATAGGCGTACTAGACTCAGGGGTTGGAGGATTAACAGTTGCTAAAGAAATTATGAGACAATTGCCAAAAGAGAGTATTTACTATATTGGTGATAATAAGCGTTGTCCTTATGGGCCGAGAAGTGTAGAAGAAGTTAAATCTTTTACATTTGAAATGGTTGAATTCCTCAAGCAATTCCCATTAAAAGCTCTTGTTATTGCTTGTAATACTGCCTCAGCTGCTGTATTACCCTCTCTGAAAGAATCACTTCCTATTCCAGTTCTTGGAGTTATCCATCCAGGGGCAAGGGCAGCAATTAAGGTGACCAAGCAAGGAAAGATTGGAGTAATTGGGACTACAGGCACGATAAAGTCTGATATGTATGCAAAAGCTTTACAAGAGCTTCATGCAAATTTAAAAGTACATAGCCTTGCATGCCCAACATTAGCTACAGTAGTAGAAAATCGATTAGACGACACAATATATGTGGAACAACAAGTTAAACAAGCTTTATCATCATTAACTAAAGAAGACATAGATACCTTGATTCTTGGTTGTACCCATTACCCACATTTAGAATTATATATAAAAAAAGAACTCGGGAAAGATATTTCTATTATTAGTTCCGCAGAAGAAACAGCAATAGAATTAAGTACTATTTTACAACATCAAGGTATCTTATCTGAGTATTTTAATCTTAAGCATCGTTTTTTTACAACAGGTTCTGTTTCATCATTCGAACATATCGCTCAACGTTGGCTAGGATATCAAATTCCTGTAGAATTTATAAATTTATCCCCAAATAATGTTCCTATTTACAATTAAAAAGCTTTTCTTTTCAGTCTTTGATTAATTTTTTCAATTAGCTAGAAAACTGAAATTCAGATGAATTTCTACTCATAATTCACAAAAAACGCTATTCTTTTTATAGTGGAGTGAACCCTGAGAATGGGGTACAGCCGCATTTCCATCAACTTAAAAAATTAGTTGTTCTCAACAACGAAAAAATGAACTTAATTGGGGTACGGCAACATCGCCATCAAGCTAAGATTTTGAAGTATCCCCAAAACGAAAATTTTATTATTTTACAGTTTTTTATGAGAATTTAACTCATTTGTTTTGTATGGGGAACAACCAATTTTTTAACTTGATTTGAAATTAAAAATATAAACCTTTGCCCACTGGCTGAACGGTTTCTAACACAGTATCAACCATGTCTTCATTAATTAGGGTTCTTATAATCCAAGCTGAGAGATCTTGAGCAGCAAAACAACCTGCAGCAGTCGAGATATTTCCTTCGTTTACGAAACTTTGTTCAATAACGTCTACATCAAATTCTTTTAGCTGTTCTACTACGGATGGATATGTAGTTGCTTTTTTGCCAGTTAACAATTTTTTAGCTCCTAGTAGTAGTGAACCAGAACACATAGAGCCTATTAATTGTCTTTGAGGATCTACATGAATGCTATTAAGATATTCTTGATTTTTATATAAATCTTGTACACCCTTACCACTTCCAAATATTACAGCGTCAGCAGAAGGAATATCAGATATGCTTCCTGTCATGGGAATACGTAAGCCAGACATGGATATATGAGTTTTTTCCGTTCCTAATAGTTGTACATTCCAATCAGAAATACCGCCAACTAAACGTACACGATTTAATAAATCCCATGGTAAAAAAACATCTATATCAGTAAAGTTATCGAAACAGACTATTGCAATTTTCATTTTCTAATCCCCCATTATTTAAATATTAAAAACATTTCAATTATAACAATTTCAAATGGCGGTAGCGAGGTTTAAATTTTTTAATAACCGGGTATCCGACCAGCGCCATCAAGCTAAAAAATTGTATCCATAAAACGAAAAAAACGCTATTCTTTTTGTAGAAATATACAGTGGTCTGACCCCATTTGGTGAGACAAAGAAAAAACACCTAGACAACATGTTTCCTATAAGGGGTCACCATATCATTTTGGGAAAATTGTACGCTTAGACACATTTTAGACAAAAATAGCCGAATCCCTGTACGTTAAGGAGTCGGCTATTTTTTTTATGTAATCCTTGCTAGTGAAAATAAATAATATAATTTACTTATAGTAATACATCTTTTTTCATTATTTAGTAGACTCTTTCATAAATAAGGCTGTCCATAGCGCAGGCACACCAAATACTTCATTTGATTGTTTAATTTCTTTCATCTTACGTATTTCTATTTCAGAGAAGTCTTTAAAAATGGTTCTTAGCTTTTCATCTGTAAATCCTAGTCCTCCTTTAAGACTTCGTAGTCTGTATACTTCCCAATCAGTTATGTCTGCTCCACCTAATTCTCCACCTTGAACAAAGCAAGTGATTGCAAAATGCCCATTTGGTTTTAAAGCTTTTTTTACCAAATTTATATAACTTATTCTTCTGTGTGGAGCAATGTGATGAAGACATCCTGAATCATACACAATATCATATGCTCCCTCTTCAATTTGTAAGTCAAAAATATTGTCGCAAATAAAATTTACATTTACATTTTGTTCTTTCGCTCGTTCTGCCGCCCATTGAATTGATTCTTGCGATAAATCTACTGCATCAACTAAACATCCTTTTTTAGCAAAGTAAATTGCATTCCTGCCTGGTCCACATCCGAGTTCCAAGACTTTTCCTGGATTAAGTAATTTCCCCTCAAAATATTCCACTAAATTCTCATCTGGTTTATTAGCAAAAAAGGGGATTCCTTTTTCACGATTAGAATAAAAATCATCCCAAAACTGAGTTGGTTCACGTAATAATGAATCTAACATCTCTAATAAATCTTCATAACTACTAATTGTTTCTCTCAAAATGATCCCTTCTTTACAATTAAATTTTATACTTTAATTGTACTAATAATTCTAAAAATTGTTGTTTCACCGGTGTTAAAATCACTTTAAATTGAAATGAACTTGAATACCCTAAACATTGCTATTTATAGTCATTTAACGCACATAAAGGTCCTAATTTTTTCTTTTATATCACGTTAAAGGAATTGGTTTACTCTTTCTTAAAAACTCATCATACGTTTAAAAATGCTGTTAGAATTAAAGGTTAATTTCTAATTTTCAAACTTATTATTACAAATGTTACAATAATTTTACAGAAAATCATTACACGTTCTTGTTAAATAAATCTCTTCCTTGAAGCCTGTATGGATGTTCCCAAAAGTTTATCTGCATCAAATTAAAAAGGATGACATTTTCCAACTTACTTTAACCTGTGTCCAGAAAATTTTATGTTTATGAACAGAGCATAGAATTCAATAATATCAAGGTTTTCTAGCTATAATCACGTTCATAAAGTGTGTACATAATTCAATGTTCAATTAATCTTTGAATTTTATCTTTCTGAACATGTATTTATCTATTAAAGATGCTGCCATGATAAGGTTTTGTATCCCTTAGCGTACAATTTTCCCAGAATGATATAGTGACCCCTTGTAGCTTTATTAGATTTATTACTTCATTCTGTATTTCTATTCTTATACT
>NZ_NTRO01000067.1:0-15852 GCF_002560575.1 Bacillus sp. AFS023182
ATTTTCAGGGTTCACTTCAGATTGGATGCTATTTTTTGATTTCTTAACCTGCTTTCAAATCAACAATATATCGCTAAAATTGTTGGAACTCAGTAGTATATTTTAGAAAAAGAGATTGTTTTCTTTCATTAATAATAGGGAATTCGTAAATTTTCGAGAATATTAGACAGAAAATTACGAAAAAAGAAGGGTTTTACACCCCTTTTCTTTAATTATATAAATATAATCTTTTAAGTAGGAAAGAGGGATATATAATGGAAGTAAAAAGTAAAGCAGAGTCTGTAGTTGTGAAATATGAAGGACGAGTAGCAACGATTATGATGAATCGTCCAGAGGTATTAAATGCGTTAGATGAACCTACGCTCAAAGAATTATTAGCAAAATTGAAAGAAGTAGCTGAAAGTAACGTTCATATTGTCGTACTATGCGGCAATGGACGTGGTTTTTCTGCGGGTGGAGATATTAAATCTATGCTTTCTAGTAATGATGAAAGTCATTTTGAAAGTATTATGAACACTATTTCAGAAATTGTCGTAACGTTATATACAATGCCAAAACTTGTGATCAGCGCAATTCATGGCCCAACTGCAGGGCTTGGATTGAGTATTGCTTTAACAGCAGATTATGTAGTAGCAGACATTTCATCTATCATTGCGATGAATTTTATTGGAATCGCTTTAATACCAGATGGCGGGGGGCATTTCTTCTTACAAAAACGCCTCGGTGAAAACATGGCAAAACAAATCATTTGGGAGGGTAAAAAGTTATCAGCAACAGAAGCGTTAGAGTGTGGATTAATTGACGAAGTTATCGGAGAAAACTTCCAAGATGCTGTAAAACAAAAGATCAATGAGTGGCTTCAAAAACCAATTAAATCCATGATTCAAACGAAACAAATTCTATGCGAAGTGAATCGTTCAAGCTTAGAACAAACGCTTCAGCTTGAAAAACGTGGACAATATGCAATGAGAAAAACGGCTGATCATAGAGAGGGAATTGCTGCATTTTTAGAAAAGCGTCTGCCTGCGTTTAAAGGGGAATAAAAAAGAGAAAGTGTTAACACAATCCTAAGTGTTAGCACTTTTTTAAATAACGAGGGAAAAAATGAAAAGAAAAGTTATATATATTATCGGTTTATTTATACTAATCTATTTTGCTCTACATAGCACACCAACGCTTGCTGTTCGTACGGCGTTATTTTTTGAAGGGCATCCAAAGGTTGCTATAGGAGGAGAAATTACGAAGGAAAGAAATATAGAAAAAGAGGCACTTCCTACAGCTTATCAAACATTGTATGGGACAGAAAATAACGAACCGGACCATTACTTCTTTCCGCATGTACAAGCTCATGGAACAGGGATTGATATGATTAGTGCGTGTGTGAAAAAGAAATGGTTTTTCTACCAAGCAGAGTTAGGATGCTACTAAATATGGAAAGAAGATATGCTATAGTATAAGTATGATATTTTGGTGGGGGTAGAACTATGTCAACTTATAATAAATTAGTTAGAGATTTCGTTCCAGAAAAGATTTTAATGTCTGGAAAAACATATACTTCAAAAAAATTAACAGGGCAAGCATACATAGAAGCATTAGCGAAAATTGGAACGGAAGAAATTCGTGAATTTGCTTCAATGAAAGAGCGTGAACATGCATTAGATTCACTTGCGGACGCATTAGAAGTCATCCTCTCACTCGCGCGTGCAGAAGGAGCGACATTTGAAGATATTGAACGTATTCGTAAGCAGAAAGAAGAAGAACTCGGTGGATTTGAGAGAGGAATTTATTTGCTGGATGTTTTGGAGGAGTAGTTTGGTAGAGAGTTATACAACATACTAAAATTGACCTTCACATGATTTCTTCAGCAAGCTAGTAGAAAATAAGGATAAGTAGTTAAGATAATTAATAGCTATATATAGATGAAAAGCTCATCCTTTTCTAGAAAGGTTGAGCTTTTTGTTATTTTGCTTTTGCTAGTTTTGTTTTCGTTACAAAAAGGCTAATGATAAAAAGTATTCCTGTTAGTCCCCATCCAATTGTAATCGCAGTAGATGTATGCAGAGTATAAGAAACCTGTAAACAAAGCAAAGATGATAAAAACCAGATTAATGCAATTTCTACATGTTTTTTCGTTAATTTCATTCCAATGAATCCCCTTTAATTATATGGTATGAAAGAATGTTTTACCATAATTATGTAATTTAGAAAATGGGATATACAGAAATCTCCATCATTATAAGTAGAGATTTGACAATAATTTCGGTATACTGAATATTAGAAAAAAAGCGAGGGGGAACTACATTGGCACATCACGCAAGAGAAACGATGGAATTAATTAAACAACTTGTTTCTATTCCAAGTCCATCTGGAAACACAGGAAAAATCATTAACTTTATTGAAAACTACGTCAAAGAATGGAATGTAGAAACGAAGCGTAATAATAAAGGTGCACTTATTTTGACGGTAAAAGGAAATAACGATGAGCAACACCGCTTACTAACTGCTCACGTTGATACATTAGGTGCAATGGTAAAAGAAATTAAATCTGATGGTCGTCTTAGCTTATCGATGATCGGAGGATTTCGCTGGAACTCTGTTGAAGGAGAATATTGTGAAATTGAAACAGCGAGCGGAAAAACATATACTGGTACAATTTTGATGCACCAAACATCTGTGCATGTCTATAAAGATGCAGGTGAAGCAAAACGCGATGAAAAAAATATTGAAGTCCGCATTGATGAGCGCGTATCTTCAGAGGAGGAAGTTCGTGAACTAGGAATCGAGGTTGGGGACTTCGTCTCGTTTGACCCACGCGTTCAAATTACAGAGAGCGGCTACATAAAATCACGTCATCTAGACGATAAAGTAAGTGTTGCAATCCTACTAAAATTAATGAAAAGATTACAAGATGAAAATATTACATTGCCATATACAACACATTTCTTAATCTCTAATAATGAAGAAATTGGTTATGGCGGTAACTCTAACATTCCAGAAGAAACAGTTGAATATTTAGCGGTTGATATGGGAGCGCTTGGAGACGGGCAGGCATCAGATGAATATACAGTATCCATCTGTGCAAAAGATTCTAGTGGTCCATACCATTACGGTTTACGTAAACATTTAGTGGAACTTGCAAAAGCAAACAACATCGAATATAAGGTAGATATTTATCCATATTACGGATCAGATGCATCCGCGGCAATCCGTGCAGGTTTTGATGTGAAACACGCGCTAATTGGAGCAGGAATTGATTCTTCTCATGCATTTGAGCGTACGCATGAGAGTTCAATCGCACATACGGAGGCGCTTGTGTTTGCTTATGTCATGTCGGAGTTGATTGGGGAATAATAAAAAGAGGTTACCTTGGTACCAGGGTAACCTCTTTTTATATGGTGAATGTTGTTGGAATAAGCGTTAAATATTTCTTATCTACAATTTGTAAATAACCTATGAGGCAATCTCCTTACATACTACATGTGGAGTTGCACAGCTATTAAAGAAATTTACCTTCTTAAAATTGAAGCGGCTTGTAATTTTGGGATGAATCTCAGGTGAACTCATGTTACTTAATCGTTCCCATCCCACCAATTTCTACATTTACCTTGACGTTTACATCGGCCTTTGCTAATTCATTATTCCATTTATTTTGGACTTTTTTCCATTCTGGATATGTGTAAGTTCTTGCATATACCCCAAGCCCAATCGGATCGATTTTGGCAGCTTGTACCTTCTTTATTAATTGTTTGAAATCAGCTTCCAGCTTAGTTTCAATCGCCTTTTTTAATTTTGCTGCGTCCTTTCTTGTATTGAACGAAAAAAGTCGTTCTGTAATACCGATTCTCATTTTTACATCTATATTAAATATAAAATGATTATCATACCTTACCTTTGTCTTTACTTTAATATTTTGGGCACTAAAGCTTATCCAATCTTTATCCTGGTTATCCGACTTTAGTTTAATTGGAATTGTAAATGGAAACTCACCTTTCGTTTCTTGTTGCAAAATGCGTAATATTTTGTTTTCATCGGATTTTAGCGTTAATTTATACCTTCCTTTTTCATCCAACAAAGCTGTACCTGTCACCCATATTCTATTCTTTTTTTTCATCTCAGTAATACTTGCTGTTATCCCTTTGTCTGCTATTTGTTCATGTAATTTTTGAAGCGTTGTTTTTACTGTGATATTTCTTAAATAGGCAGTATCAACTAGTTGTGTTAAATATAAAGGAAGACGCGGCTTATCTTTTGGGTGATAAAAGATGAGGTCCGAAACGGGTCCATCTACAGCAACAACCCTTGTAGTAACTGAATTTTTAGGGTCTCGGTAAAATGGGTCGAGATAATTTTCCCAGTTTTTTCGTTTCATTAGCCGCTTTCCAACTAAAATAACCTGTGTTTTACTTCCCGAGGTTAGCGCCATAACCGTGGCGTCAAATTGCGCTCTAGCATTTCGAATTGTAACAGATTTCACACCAGTAGTTTCTTCTTTTACCTTTGCTTCTTTATGAAAAACAGGACTTGACATGTACACCAATAAATTATTATTACGATCTAAATCGATACCAAGGAGAAGGGTAAGGGAAACATCTTCAACATTTGTTTGATCAAAGCATCCAGTCATCATGAACACCGATAACAAAATACAGCATAGTACTTTTCTTTTCAATGTATCCCCCCTAGCGAGACTTCTCATATACCCAGCTATACATCCATAAAATGATAGGTGATATATACGTCAATCCAAATCCAGTATTCGATACTACCTGTTGCCAAGTTTCGGCTTGATTCCAACTAGGATGAGTCCAAAATACGAAGCCGATAATGAGCAATAATAGAACAACGACATGAGAGCTGTGCTCTTGTTTCCCAAGTAATTGGCTCGAACAAAATACAGCGCAGTATATGCAAGGAATCCAGGCTGTGGAAACAACGGTTAAGTAAACAGCTAATAAAATCATGTCAAAACGTTCTAAAAAACGAAATTCAATTACTTTAAGTAAATTTAGTACTGGCTGGTTAAATTGTGTAATGCTATCAGGGCTAAAATAGGCAAAGCAAACAATAGTAACAAATAAATAAAATAACATCGTTAAAGTGTTTGCGATAACGATTCCATGGACTGCATACTGTTTTTTTTGTAAAAAGGGATATAAAAAGAAAGCAATATCAAACCCTAAATAAGCAAAAATAGTGGTCGGTACAGCCGTTAATACAGGTTTCCACCCTTCTTTTAAGAGTGGAAAGAAGGGCAGCCAGCTCCCGTTCTCTTTTAGCGGTATCAAAAAAAACAGCGGAATCCAAAGCATCATATAAAAAATAAGTTCGGAGTACCGTCCTATAATACGAGGGCCGTTGCGTACAACAAGAAAGGTAGGAATCGAAAACAAAAAGATAATGATATAGTCAGGCGTTTTCGGAAGAAGCCATCCCTTAAGATAAAGCATAGCGTTCACAAGAATGATACCGGAATAAAAGGCAAAATATATCATGTAAATAACAACGAGCGCTTTCCCTACTATTTTTCCAAATAATCGTATAAGAATGTCGTAAAGCGTGTCCTCGGGATACCTTGCAGCTGTTTTCACTATAAAAATACCTGATATTGTGGAGAATACCCAACCGATTAGTATAGCTATCCATCCATCTGTTCCAGCTTTTTCTGCAAGCACTCGTGGGAGAGATAACACTCCAGTGGCCACCTGCATTCCATTGATTAAAAAAATATACTGCATAAGGGTGATGTCATTATAGGTATACTTTTTCATAGTTTCACCTTTTATTATGGTTTTTTCCTTGTCGAATAGATTGAGTGGCTCCCGTACCCTTAGGACGATTTCTCATTGCCCATAGAGGAAAGCGTACAAAAGCATCCTTCATATCTGCAAAGCGAAACGGTGCTAACGGAGTTCCATAAGGAGTTCCTAGCGATTCAAGACTGATAAGATGCGCAATTAATGTCATCCACCCAATGACAAGTCCTACAATTCCAAATAAGGCAGCTGATAGCATCATCGGAAAGCGTAAAAGTCTGACTGCCGCTCCCATGTCGTAATTAGGGATAATAAAAGAAGCGATGGCTGTAACAGCAACAACAATAATCATAATGTTGCTTACAATCCCCGCCTGAACAGCCGCTTGTCCAATAATAATTCCACCTACAATTCCAACCGTCTGGCCGATCGGAGTAGGCAGGCGCAAAGCCCCTTCCCTCATCATTTCCAATGTCATTTCCATAAGCAGCGCTTCCATAACCGGAGAAAATGGTACGCGCGTTCTTGATTCTGCAATAGACAAAAAAAGTTCTACAGGAATGACTTCAAAATTAAAGGAAATAAACGCAACATAACTCGCAGGTAAAAATAGAGCAATCATAAAAGCTAAGAAACGAAGTATACGAATAGACGAGGCAACTAACCAACGTGTCCCGTAATCATCAATTCCTTGAAAAAAAGATATAAAATTTGTCGGAGCAATTAATACACTTGGGGAATGATCCACAACAACCACAAGTCTACCTTGAAGAATATGAGATACAGCCACATCGGGTCTTTCAGTTAATATAAATTGCGGAAACGGTGAGTACGGGTTATCTTCAATAAATTCGATAAGTTCACCAGTATTCTCAACAGCGTCGACCGTAATATCTTGAATCCGTGTTTCTAATTCCTTTAGCACATCGTCAGAAGCTACATCTTTCAAATATAAAATAGAAATCCTCGTTTTGCTTCGTATACCAATTATTATTTCTTTTATCATTAATTCGCGATCAGGAATATATCTTCGAATCATTGCGATATTTTGGCTTCCAGTTTCTACAAATGCTTGATGCGCACCTTTTAGGGCTATTTCGTTATGAGCATCTTCAATATTTCTTTGTGGCCATCCTTTCGTATCCAATTGATGCGCTGTTGTTCGGCCATGGATTAATAAAACACTATCTCCTCCAAAAATAGCATTTTCAATCTGACTCCACGTATTAATAATTTTGATATGCCCTAATGGAATCGGAAGTTCCGTATTCGTATCAAAAACACTATTCATCAAAGGATTTAGAACGTGATTTTGAATCAATTGTTTATCTGTTAATCCAGACAAATGCACTAAAGCTGCTTCTAATCCATCTGCTTTCATTTGAAATCGACGAATCACTAAATCAGGTGCTTGACGAAATACATTTTGAATATCAGCTATGTTTTTCGATAAATCAGCGTCTAAGAGGGAGTCCTCAATATCTTTTTCCCGAAAATGAGTATTGTCTCGTATGGAAAATGACTTAGGATTGCCTCTATATTTTAACCGCTTCAGAAATTTAGCCATGACTCCCTCACTTTCTATGTGCCTTCTATAGTATGTTTAGTATGTATATATTAAGAAAAAATATCCTAATAACTAGAGAGGGGACGCCAGAATTATTACTGCCCGTTAATGCGGGATAAACAAATATACCGATCCTATGCTTATCATCCTTTTTTATAATAATCTTCTATAATTTTTTAGGAATCATACCGCCACCTGTTCCTCACATGACGTGTGTAGCATTTTTGAGTTTAAATATGCCTGTTCGTCTTTTTCTTCAATAACACAAATAGAAAAGCTACTCTCTATCAGCTTCATAAAAACCGATAGAAAGTAGCTTTCATTGTTTCATACATCATGAAAATGCTATAGTCACTTTTCTCGTTCTGGGTATTTGCTTTTCTTAGCTTGATGGCGATGGCGTGCCACCCACATTTTAACGGAAATATCCCTAACTATTTTCTAATGGGTTTGGTTTTGGAGTACAAAACACCAAAAAACAGTGAAAATAGCACAATAAAAAGGAGCTTGTATAATCAAGCTCCTTTTCTTATGAATTTAAATGACATCTTCTTCATAAAGCACCCGTTAGTTTAACAACTCTTTGGACCCCATCTTTTTTATTCAATTTTTAGACGGTCCGTAAGTACAAAGTAAAACAAAGTTTACATCTTTTTATAATTTGTAAAACACACCGTTAAATATCCAAATATAAACCCAGTGATATCATGCACACGTACTGATATCACTGGGTTTTATTATTTTAACATTTTGTATCATTTTTAAAACTCACTAATTATAACTTTGCTCATAAATAATATAAGGACTAAATATCTGAACATTTACAATATTTAGTACAAATAATATCAATTTACTATAATATGCAATTTATGTAAAATCATAATTAAGCTAAACTCTTCTTTAAATTCTTGCCCCTAACAAGGATTTATAGACCATGCTATTTTTAGCTACAAATGCATAAAAAGAAAAAAGCCAAATTCTAGATAGATTTGGCTTTTTTCTTTGGAATTCATGTAAATAACAACTTGAACCCACTGCTCTTTTTCAAATGTAATTGTATTTTATCATATTTTAAACGTTTTGTTGTTATATTTTTAAACTTATCAGAAATTTCTAAGTGAATATTTGGAACAATCTTTAGCCTATGATATCGCCCCTAACAACTTGTATATAATAGAAAGTAAAACTAAGTTCATGACTTTTTATAGTTTGTAAAATTGATCATTAAATTCTTATAGCTAATGTGTACCTAAAGGTGTGTTTTGATTTCGGTATAAACCTAAAATTATTTTCATACATTTTGGCACCATGTTTTCTACTCAAAAACCACCTTACCAAAAGATGTACCTTTTGATACTGTACAAACAAATTAATAAATTTCTCAATATGGGTATTATCACTATTTTTATCTATAATATTCAAAATTAACAGTCAATGTAATATGATAAAAAAGTAATGGTTATCACCCTGTTTTTTCTCCTTATGCCAAAGATAAGACCGAGTTTCTGGTCTTATCTTTTTTATTTATATATTTTCTTTGGGGATGAATGGGTAAGTGGAATATGTGTAAAATTTGATATACTAAAAGAAAAATTAGGATGATAAGCTTATGCCAACAAAAGAATTTCAAGATACGGTACAACATTTTTCTTCTTTCTTATTAAATAAAGGCCGCAAGCCTTCTACAATAAAACGATATGTTTATGATATTGAAGATTTTGGTCATTGGTTGCAAAACTCTAAAAAACTCCCTACATGTAATATATGGACGACGCTTGGTACAAAGGATTATGAAGCGTATTTCTATGATTTAAAACAGCAACGACAGTACTCTGATAAAACAATGCATCGTGTCTATGTTGTCTTAAATAGACTGTATCAGTATTTACAACTGCCAAGTCCTTTAGAAGAGATGCAATTGAATATTCAACCAAATCGTGCGTTACGTGATGAGGACTTTATCTCAAAAGAGGAAGAAAAAACGTTACAGTATATTTTAACCTCATTGGACGGATTAACAGAGAGACAAAGTGCCGTTCGTCCTATACTTCAGGATCGAAACATTTCTATCGTACATTTCCTTCTGAACTATGGACTATCACTACAAGAGCTTGTGGGTTTACAAATGAAGCATGTTCATTTTGAGAATAATACTCTCACAGTTCCAGGAATAACAGGGGTAGAAAGAACGATTGTATTAAGTGAAGATGATAAAAGGCGATTATTTAGCTATTATAAAATCATTCCTGAACCTGTTCGTCCCAAATATCATAGTACTGATCCACTATTTGTGGCATTCGATTATACTCGAAATACATTTCGTTGGGTATATGAAAATGATGCACCAAAAGCTTTAACAGAAATTGCTGTTCAAAAGATGATTCGACTTGAAGTTGCTCGAGCAAATTTACGTAAAGGTATTTCAGCGCAACACTTACGGAACACTTTCATCTTAAGACTTATTGAGCATCAAACTTCAGAATACGAAATAATAAAACAGGTAGGTTTTAAGTCTAAACTTTCGTTAAAAAGATATTATGATTACATCAATCAAAAATAACGGGGGAAGACCGTGTGGAAAGAACTAAGAAACAGAAGCTACAGTACATGAGAGTGTACACATTAAGGGATAGAAGTACAAAATCCATTCACGTTGAATCCTAGAGAACGTTTAAAGATGAAATGCGGGTTCTAGGTATAAAGGAATCGGATATTTTTCAAATTTAGTTAATTGAAAAACGAACGTGAATAAATTGAAACGAGTCAATTTTTCTTAGTTAAGAAAGTTGGCTCGTTTTTTGTGCAATTTTTACATAGCAATCGTGCCGAGAATGCAAAATAATTCAAAGAAAATGAAACACTAACTATAGTGCGCCCTTACATTTGCATCAAGTTCAAAAGAAGGGGGACCGCCAGCATTTCGGAAAAAAACCACGCTAAGAGCATGCAAGATTTTATACAGTTTTTCGGCTAATCCAGTAACAAACGAGAACCTTAAAACCCACGCCAGGATAGGAATGTATAAAAAATGCATAAATCCATAGAACAAAAAAGGAGGATCCCTTGTGAGAGTAAGGTTCCGCCTTTTTCCTTGCTACGGATAATGAGACGTTATGTCAACCGATTATGTATACGATATACAAGAAAAACTTCTTTACTACCGCATTATTCAGATGGTAAAATTTAGAAAAAGGTGAGGGTGAGTTCAGTGGACGATTTATTTTTAATTTGAAACTTTTTATTTTGTCTTAGAAGGGTGTAGATTTTTTTGAATACAAAATTAATCATAGTAGAAGGGCTTCCTGGCTTTGGGAAATCCACCACTGCAAACTTGCTTTACGATATTCTAATTGAAAAAAATATTGACGTTGAGTTATTTCTTGAAGGGAATCCAGACCACCCTGCTGATTATGATGGGGTATCTTGTTTTGATAAAAGTGAATTCGAAAGTTTGTTAGTGAATAGTGGTAATTTTAGGGAAGTAATTAGTGATAGAGTCACGAAGCGAGGAAACAATTATTTATTGCCATATAAAAAAATTAAAAATGAATACAGCTCTAATTTTCCTGAAAGTTTATTAAATACCATTTTCAAAAATGATATATATGAATTACCGCTAGAGAGGAATATTGAATTAATAACTGAAAAATGGAGGGATTTTGTTGAAATAGCCAACAACGAAAATAAAACTTATATTTTTGAATGTTGCTTCATACAAAATCCATTAACAATCGGAATGGTCAAATATGGTGAAAAAAAAGAGAAAGTTATAAGTTATATTAATTCATTAGCGAAAATCATAGAGAAATTAAATCCAGTATTGTTTTATATAGAACAAGATGATTTGGAATTCTCATTCAGAAAGGTATTTAATGAAAGAGCAAAAGAATGGTCTGCTGGATTTATTGAGTATTATACAAATCAAGGGTATGCGAAAATGAAAGGCTATCACGGTTTAGACGGAACAATTAAAGTTTTAGAAGCAAGAAGAGATATTGAAAGAGAAATATTTGATATGTTAAATATAAAAAAGACAAAAATTGATAATTCACAGTATGAAGCTATCAAATATAAGTCAATGATAATTGAAAAATTGAAATTACTTGAATTTCTAGATTAATGTAGTGCTTTAATTGAGCAAGAAACTAAGAATTCTTAACTTCCGCTAACGCATGTTATATTAACTAAATTAGCTTAAGATTAAATCATTGGAGGAAAAAGTATGAAAAATAAAATACCCCTAATAACATTCATTTTAGCTGCTTTATTTGTAGCTGGAGGTTTTGCATTCTTCTACTGGATCAAAACATTCCCATTCAACTAAAGAAACCTAACTACGGATAACAAAGATTACGTGAATACAAAAGTCCTCCGGTTAAACAATCTGGAGAACTTTTAATAGTCTTCTAAATACATTAAATCCCGATAATATTACGTTATGTTAACTTGACATGTATGTAGTATACAGTTGTTTATTAAGTAGTTTCTAAGTTAATAGCTGTTTAATTTTGGCTATTTTTTCTTCTAATCCAAGTGTGCCATCAATTATATAATCTGCATGTTTACTAACTATTTCTTCATGTGTAATAAACATTGGTCTAGCTTCCCCCAAATAAATTTTTGCCCATTCTAAAATCTCACTCGCGGAAGAATCAGAAAAGTCTCTAAGTAAATATCTTGCAAAGGTTATATCTAAGGGGGTTTTTATATAAATTACCTTATCAATATGCATACCTATTTGTTTGTTTTCATAACCTATTGGATGATCTAAAAAAATATAATCACTTTTATTTTTTGCTTTTTTTAAGTCATTTATCATGCTATCTAATTGATAAGCATTAAAATAATCGGATGGTCTGTTTAAAATTCCTTTCACATCTGGTGCATTTTCTATTTCATAATTATCAAAGTATAAAGCATATGCATTAGGAAATTCTTTTACTAACTGATTAACCAATGTAGTCTTTCCTCCAGCAGTTACTCCACTAATAGCAATTACCTTAGCATCCATTTATTCAACTCCCGTTTTTAAATTTTTCTATTCTCTTATAATTATTAACATTATTCTCTTGTGAGGAACAGCTATCTAAAGTAAACAGCTGTTTTTCGTTATGTATTAAATAGTTCTCTACCAATAATGGTGCGTTATGTTAACAAAAAGCGAATGTAATATACAATATAAAATTCGTGCTGAATTTCTTATTTCAAATGCTACAATTAGAAGCAAGGGGGAATGTACATGGATAGACCAAAGCTTAGGGCAGAAGGAATCATTTCAAATGCGGATAGAACCAAATTTCTCGTTCAATGTGATCTAGAAGAGAGTTTTTATCGTCTGCCTGGTGGAAGCATTGAATTTGGAGAGTCAGCTTCTGATTCGATTGTGAGGGAGCTGCTAGAGGAATATGATTTGCAAGTAAATGTAGGTGAGCTTGTTTGTATTAATGAAACGGTTTTTGAATACAACGGGAAGACAAACCATCATTGTACTTTAATACACCGCAGTTTTGTTCATATGACAGAAAACAAAGAAATCTTTATACATAAAGAACTGCCAAAAGAGGTAAAACTAGTTTGGCGCACTACTGACCAATTACAGCAGAAACCAATATCCCCTGAAGGTATACTTGATATTATGACTTCTAAGACTGACCGTATTGCTCACATTTCTGTATAGACAAAGAGAGAAAAAAATTAACAATAATTTTCGTTATCGGTAGTTTTGATTTCAACAAAAAAAGGATTAGCTAAATGCTAGTCCTAAAGGTTTTATATTGGATATTCATTCAACCAAATTAATGATTGTTCATAATTATCGAAAAAATTTACAGATTCTTTTGTATTGGACTGTTGTAAATAATTCATTATCTCTCCTTCCTCAAGGAGAAACGCAATTGCTTTACTATGATTCAAAATGTTTTCATTGAAAAACTTATCTTTCCATGCTTTTTGAACTGAAAAATGATCTGGGGTGTACCCTTTTCTATCTACCAACAATTTGTATTTCCGACCTTCGGAAATGAATTGCTGACAAACTTTCTCGAATCCTTTAAACCATTCGTTAACATCATCTGTTTTAATCTTGCCAATCAGATGGGTAACAATTAAATCCCCCGAAACCGTTGTGCTAATATTCTGTTTACTCAACTTAGAATCATCCCCCTTAGTTACAATTATGTGTAAAAAACTTTATGAAATCAATTAAAAGAAGGAATGATTAATTTTTTATGAATAATATATACATATCTACTTAACATAACGCCTCATTATCGATAGCGAGGACAAGGTGGATCCGCCTTTTTCTTTTTCTATGACTCTGTTCACTCTTTTATACATTCTTATCCTAGCGTGGGTTTTAGGATTATCACTTGTTACTAGATTAGCTGAAAAATTGTATAAAATCTTGCATGCTCTTAGCGTAGTTTTTTTCCAAAATGCTGGCGGTATCCCATGGCCATCAAGCTAAAATTTTGAAGTACCCCCAAAATGAAAATTTTCTTTCTCTATAGTTAGTTATTTTGAGAAGTCGGCTGTTTTTTTCGTTTTGGGGGTGTTTACTTTTCTTAAGTTGATGGGTATGGGGTAGTACGCACAAATCTCATCAAATGAGGCATGGACAGGGTTTGGAACAAACGAAGCATCCTGGAAAATGGCAATATCGCTTTTGCTGACAAACAAGGAAAAATTCATTTTGTAAGACGATTTCATGAAAATGGTGAAAAAGCAGTTTCTGTGGTGATGCAATAAAGTGAAACTGTAATCAGTGGGGATTTTCTTCATCCCCCACTGATTATTAGCCCTCATCAATCGGGCTTTTACGGGCAGTTTATCTCCCACCTAACTTCTTAAAGAAAAGTGGAAGTGGCTCGTCCAGAATGTGAGGGGGGAAGAAGCGAAGCCACCGAACATTTTAACCACTGGAACTGGACAATGCCTTAGCCGAATTTTGAGGTTGGGAGGCTTACTGCCCGCAAATAACGTGATAAAATAATGAAATAACTATACCACTTGATTTATCTATTGTTTCTTAAACATCATTTATTGATGTAATAACTAACTAAAGCCATTCCGTTAATTCAAGATGGATTATAGTTCCTCCTCTTTAACACTTATCATTTCGTAATTCCCGAAGAATTTGAAAAATTTGACCTCTATGATGCGATTCGTGTTCAATCAAATGGTAAACAACCCACTCAGGTGTGACGTCATAATGTTCAAGTACTCTCGGTTTACGCCAATCGGTTAAGTCCATTGAACGAAAGTGGGAAAGAAATACTTCACGTACCTTATTAAGGCGGTAAAAATGTTCCTCTATACTTTCTCCCTCAAAGTGAGTTAAATTGCCGTCAGTTCGATGTTCTAAAGGAAATAATGCGCTAATTTCAGGATCCCAATCGGTTCCAAGTACTTCTACATATAACCAATCTGCCTCAATCAATGCAATGTGATACAAAAGTGTCCCAATTGATTGTCTTTCGCCTAATTTTTGATCAATTAAGCTTTGGCTGATTCCAGTTAATTCAGTTATAAGAGTACGTCGAACATCCTCTAGACACCATAGCCATCTGCCAATCTCTTCTTCATACTGTGGTAATGAAGATACCAGTAAAGCTCGTCTCTCCAACAACATCAACCTCCTCTTAATTAAAATGTTTACATTCTATTAAAAGGGGATGTTTCCTTCTTTTAAATAAAAATATTCTTCCCGTATTCCGTAATCTGGCCCTTTCATGGAGTAACTCTATTGCTATTCCGAGTATATTATCGAAAGCTCAAGATAAAGGTATCGAGATGAACTAAAGTACATTTCACCTAGAGATGCCAATTTTCTCGTTTTGGGGGCACTTCAAAATGTGAGATTTCGTTGATCTTACTCAGATATGCAATATTGCATATGAAAATATATTGCTATAAATGTAAGCGCTTACTATAATAAAATCATAAAGAATAAGTCACATCTTAGCAACAACAAAAGAGGAGGCAATAACATGACAATCGTAATGCCAATTTTAAAATTTGTAGGTGGAGTACTTCCATTCGTTCAAGAGCTTTTAAAAGCATTTATGTAAGTTTACTATTTAGCAATTATTTATAAATAATGATCATACCTTAATACGAGAAAAAAAGGAAGAAGTTGATTTTTTTGAAAATTACAAAAAGAAATAAAGGAATAAAATTTCTAGCATGTTTAGCAGTTAGTTTATGCACTATTAATTATTCATCTATCTCCTTCGCGGAAACAAAAACAGGTACAGCTGATGTAACAAAAAATGCTAGTGGCATTGATACTGGTATAGCAAATCTAAAGTATAATAATCAAGAGGTTTTAGCAGTAAATGGTGATAAAGTAGAGAGTTTTGTTCCGAAAGAAAGTACAAATTCAAATGGTAAATTTGTAGTAGTTGAACGTGAGAAAAAATCACTTACAACTTCACCAGTGGATATTTCAATTATTGATTCTGTGGCTAATCGTACTTATCCGGGAGCAGTACAACTTGCAAATAAAGCATTTGCAGATAATCAACCTAGTTT
>NZ_NTRO01000068.1:0-9241 GCF_002560575.1 Bacillus sp. AFS023182
TCTTTTGAGGCAGCTCCTTTTTTTATATATAAGATTTATGCTTCTGAACAAAATTTCTTAGAGATCAAGGAATTAAAATGGGTTTCAATACACGGTTATAATAAGAATGAACCATTACAAGAAAATATTTTTTATTTTTTGTCACAAATAGCAAATTTGTGGTTTCTTTATAGTGAAAGTGACTAATAAGGAGGAAGAAACGAGTGGAGGTGAAAGCTTCATTGTTAAATATATATGAACAAGATTCAGTTTCTAATATACAGTTTCAAGATGTATTTAAACAATATTATGCTCAAGTTGTGAGACAAATTATGCGAATTGTGCGAGAGCAAGCGATTGCTGAAGATTTAGCGCAGGAAGTATTTTTGCAATTATATCATACAGAATGGAAAGAGATTGAAAGTGTATCGGCATGGCTGGCAAAAGCATCTATTTATGCAGCATATAACTATTTGCGATCTGAAAAAAGGCATCAAGCAAGAATTGAAAAAGAAGCAAATTATAAACAATCAATGAGTAGTCCATCATCGGAAGAGAAATGTATTCAAAAAGAAGAAATTACTCGTGTACAAAGTACATTAAAAGAAATGGATGAGCGTGAACGTACCCTCTTATTAATGAAGTTTTCGGGATTTCAATATAAAGAAATCGCGGAGGCTACTCATATGGAAGTTTCCTCGGTTGGAACATTGCTAGCACGAGCGAAAGCGAAATTTCGGAAGATGTATAGAGGGATGAAGGAGGAGTGACAAATGAAATGCCAAGATATTGGATTTATTCAGGCGTATTTAGATGGAGAATTAAACCGTGATGAAAGAAAGCAATATATTCAACATCTTGACCATTGTAAAGCATGTCAAAAGGCGTTAGAAGAAGTAAGTAAGCTTAATCAATGGGTAGAAGTTGTATTGGATGATGAATTCACAAACGTTAGTGAAGAGATTGATATCGATGTTGAACAAGCTTGGAAAACCTTTGAACAAAATATACAAAATCATAAAATGGAAGAAACAAACAGTGAAGAAAGTAAAAAGAAGGGAAGATGGCATAATATGAAGAAATCATCTAAACGTTGGATTACTGCAGCAGCAGCGGCAGCAGTTGTATGTGTGTCTTTAACAGTTCCAGAAGTACGGGCAGGAGCAAATAACTTGTTATCGATTTTTCGAGTAAAGGATGTGCAGTTCGTTCAACTTACCGATTCGGACTTACGTGAAATTGAAGGATGGATCTCTAATATGGAAGAAGGAGAGAAGTCCATTAAAGGAATTGGTAAAATAGGAATCAAAGATAATGGAAGCAAAAAAGATGCTCATTTTCAGTCGGAACAGCAAGCAAGAGAAGCTGGGTATGCAGTTCCAAAAGTGCCAAATGGATATCGGGTAACGAATGTGGATGTGAATTCGTCATTTATTATGCAATTTGAGCTCGATACAGAAAAAGCTAATAAATTATTGAAACAACTACAAAGCAATACTGAGTTTGAAAGTGCTTTGAATGGTAAGCAGTTTTCAATCACAGTTCCGGAATCAGTACGTACTCAAATAGAAGTTGAGGGCAATCGAACATCAGGCGCTTTTTCCTATAATGTAATTGATGCACCAAAAATTTCTGTTCCAGAAGGTGTAAATGTTACGAAATTACAAAAAACAGTTTTAGAGCTTCCGATTATTCCAGGGAATGTGAAAACACAACTTGCAGGTATTCAAGATTGGACACATACATTGCCGATTCCCTATGTAGCAAAAGGTGCAAAAGTATCGGAGACAAAGGTTCAAGGAGTAAAGGCCGTCTTATATAGCGCTGAATATGAAAATGTACTTATTTGGGAGAAAGATGGGAAAATGCACATGGTCGAGCAACATAAAGAGCAAGAGAAAGAATTGAATGCAAACGATCTTATTAAACTTGCAAATGAATTAAAATAATGATTGAACAAGAGCGGCTCCGCGAAATGGGGCGGCTCTGTTCCTGTATAGAGCGGGGGTAAAACATGAAACAAGACTGGATTATTCAAACGAAGAACTTAACAAAACAATATAACGGAAAAGGCGGTATCCACAACATTTCATTAGATGTGCCGCGCGGTACTGTATTCGGATTTATAGGTCCTAACGGTGCAGGGAAAAGTACGTTTGTGCGAACGATGCTTGGATTGATCCATGCGGATTCGGGAACAGCGCAAATGTTAGGACAGCCGATTGGGACAATAGAATCAAAACGGCGTATTGGCTATTTACCTGAGCTGTTTCGCTATCCTGATTGGCTGACCGGATGGCAGTTACTTGAAACACATGCAAAACTATGCGATCTTCCTTCTCGTGAGCGGAAAGCAAAAATGAGTGAGGTTATTGAAAAAGTTGGCTTAAAGGGTAGGGAAAAAGAAAAAATTCGCGGTTATTCAAAAGGAATGCAGCAACGTATCGGACTTGCGTGTGCCCTGCTTTCTGATCCGGAATTGATTTTTTTAGATGAGCCAACATCTGCGCTTGATCCAATCGGGCGGAAAGAAGTGCGTCATTTAATGGAAGAGCTTCGGGACCAAGGGAAGACAGTATTTTTAAACAGCCATCTATTAAATGAAATTGAACATGTATGTGATCACGTGGCGATTATTAATAAGGGAGAGTTAATTGTCCAAGGAGATTGGCGCTCGTTGATGATGATTCAAACGGAAATTGAAGTAACACTTGGTGAAAAGAGCGAATTGTTCTTTAAACAACTGCCTTCGTTTGTTAAAAATGTACGGAAGATAGAAGAACAGCAAAATCGTAAGCGTTGGATTATTACGCTACAACAAGAAGATGACATTCCTAGATTGTTAGAAGCATTTGTAGCACTACATATTCCAGTGTATCAGTTAAATCCGGTTCACCCGCATTTGGAAGATGTGTTTATGTACTGGGTAAATAAGAGAGAGGGGACGCAGCATGTGGACAATCGCCAAGTTATCATTTAAAGAAATTCTGTTAAAGCGTATTTTTACTATTACGTTATGTATGACATTTGTCTTTTTAATATTTTATGGGGTGGCCATTCATTATGCCGTTAGTGAAATTCTTCCAGGAGAATCTAGCGGTATTTCGGCAGCTCAAGACTTTATGGGTAAGAGTTTCTTTTCTACACAGCTTCTTGGAGTGGGGTTGTACTTTTCTTCGTTTATTACGGCGTTGTTAGCTATTTTAAGTAGTGTTGGCAGTATTGCCAATGAAATTGAAAGCCATCAAATTGATACGTGGTTAACGAGGCCAATCTCACGCTTTTCCTTTTTAATGGGAAAATGGATCGGCTTATGCTTGTTACTGATTGCGTACGCAGCCTTTCTATTTATAAGTATCGTGCTTATTCATCAAACAATGGGAGGGAGCGCGTTTCATTTAGATTTCACGGCGACGCAGATTATAAAAGCATTGGCTCTCTTCTTGATCCAGCCCGTTATTTTAATTAGCATCGCGATATTACTAAGCACGCGTATGGCAACATTAAATGCTGGCATTGTGTTAATTATTTTGTACGGAACTGGATTTATTGGCGGATTTGTTGAACAAATCGGTACATTGGCACAAAAAACAGCACTTGTAAACATGGGCATAATCGCAAGCCTTTTATTCCCAATTGATACAATGTATCGTAAAATGACAATCTATTTATTTGATTCAGGAGACAATCCTTTATCAATAGCCTCACAAGGAGTGTTCGGGAGTGTTTCAGCGCCGAGTAATATGATGATTGTTTATGTTGTTTTATATGTGCTAGCAGCTATTTTTATAGCGATTCGTACATTTAAATCACGTGATTTATAAGGGGATGAAATTTCAGTGTATTCTCCCAATGCTGTAAAGCGTGAACGAAAACCCACCTCTTTATGTAGATGTGGGTTTTATATATATTTTAATTTTTTCGACATCTTTGTCTAGCTCTGCCTCCTAGGCCCTCATGTCTAAGAACCTTCCACACGAGAAGGTAAAAAACACCTTCTGCGTGAAAGAACCTTAGCCAACAGGCCTAAACAGTCGGCTCCGCTTTTCTTTATAAGTCACTGCCGTGCAGAATACACCATGATCGCTACTTTTAGACCTTGCATGTCGCAGGAAAAGGCCCTGACGGTTTCTATGCGTGACCAGATGCTCTTGCCTGCCTAAAAAAGAGGGTTTTTATATCGATTTTTTAATTTGTGTTTATATAGTCTACATCTCATTGTCTGAATTTCACCAACTATTAATCAGTTGCCTTCCTATTTAAAAACGACTACAATTTTACTATTATGGATAGAACGAAAAAACAGAATAGGAGGGGAAACTATGCCAAGGAAAGTATGGCTATTAGTAGCTGGGATGATCATTAATGTCACGGGTGCTTCTTTTTTATGGCCTTTTAATACAATTTATTTACACGATCATTTAGGGAAGTCTCTATCTGTGGCCGGAATGGTGTTGATGATTAACTCGTTAACTGGTGTAATCGGTAATTTGCTCGGTGGTGTGTTATTTGATAAATGGGGCGGATATAAATCAATTTTAGTAGGAATTGTTATTACACTTGTGTCGATTTTAGGTCTTGTGTTTTTCCATGGTTGGCCGTTGTATGTTGTTTGGCTAGCGTTAATTGGATTCGGGTCTGGAATGGTCTTTCCATCGATGTACGCAATGGTTGGCACTGTTTGGCCAGAGGGAGGACGAAGAGCATTTAATGCGATGTATGTTGGACAAAATGTTGGAATCGCTGTTGGAACGGCGTGCGGTGGTTTAGTTGCTTCGTATCGTTTTGATTATATTTTCTTAGCGAACTTTATTTTATACTTTATCTTCTTTTTAATTGCCTTTATCGGATTCCGTGGTATGGAGGACAAAAACGAACAAAGTATACAAACAGCGGTCAAAGCGAAAAAAGGTTGGTCACTTACACCAGGATTCAAGGCGCTTCTTATCGTATGTGTAGCATATGCTTTATGTTGGGTTACATATGTACAGTGGCAAGGTGCAATTGCGACGCATATGCAGGAGCTAAATATTAGCCTTCGTCATTATAGTTTATTATGGACGATAAACGGGGCAATGATCGTTTGTGCACAGCCGCTTGTAAGTATGATGATTCGTGCGATGAAGCGTTCTTTAAAACAACAAATTATGATCGGAATCGGTATTTTTGCAGTGTCATTTATCGTACTTAGTCAAGCGCAGCAATTCACGATGTTCCTTGTCGCGATGGTGACATTAACAATTGGTGAATTATTTGTATGGCCAGCTGTTCCAACAATTGCAAATATCCTTGCGCCAAATGATAAGATTGGTTTCTATCAAGGCGTTGTAAATAGTGCGGCGACTGTTGGAAAAATGTTTGGACCTGTTGTCGGCGGAGCGATTGTTGACTTATATAATATGGAAGTATTGTTTATTGCAATCATGGTAATGCTTGTAGTAGCACTTATCGCAACGAGTATGTATGATAAACGAGTAAAAGTAGAAGAAACAGTAGAAGAAAAAATTGCGGTTTAGTTTGACGGAACATGTAACTTGTTTTAGAATATATTTAAATTAACTCATATTGTAATAACAGTGAGAAGGAGTAGTAGTAATAGAAGCTGGTTTAGAGAGTTGACGGTCGGTGCAAGTCAATCCACGTTTCGTTATGAACTCGCCTTTGAGTTGCAGTTGTGAAATGAAGTAGCAATTGCCGTTAATCCACGTTACGGATCTAAGCGAATGTATATATTGATGCTTGTTTAGCGACCTTTACGGGACGTTTTGAACATCTTTTATTACATTAATTTAGGGTGGTACCGCGGGAATCTATAACCTCTCGTCCCTTTCTAGGGATGAGAGGTTTTTTGTATTTTAGGCGGTGAAAATAAATATAACTTGAATGGAGGATATCTCATGAGCTTTAATCATCAAGAAATTGAGAAGAAGTGGCAATCGTATTGGGAAGAGAATAAAACATTCCGTACGCCAGATGAGACAGAAAAACCAAAATTTTATGCACTAGATATGTTCCCATATCCATCAGGTGCAGGCCTACACGTAGGGCATCCAGAAGGATATACAGCAACGGATATTTTATCTCGTATGAAACGTATGCAAGGATATAATGTTCTTCATCCAATGGGATGGGATGCATTCGGTCTTCCAGCAGAGCAATATGCACTTGATACTGGAAACAGTCCAGCAGAATTTACAGAGAAAAACATTAACACGTTCCGTAATCAAATTAAAGCATTAGGTTTCTCTTATGATTGGGACCGTGAAGTAAATACAACAGATCCAAACTACTACAAATGGACACAATGGATTTTCTTACAGCTATTTGAAAAAGGATTAGCTTACGTAGATGAAATTCCTGTAAACTGGTGCCCAGCACTTGGGACAGTACTTGCAAACGAAGAAGTAATCGACGGTAAGAGTGAGCGCGGCGGACATCCTGTTGAGCGTCGTCCGATGAAACAATGGATGTTAAAAATCACCGCTTATGCAGATCGCCTACTTGAAGATCTAGATGAGCTTGATTGGCCAGAAAGCTTAAAAGATATGCAGCGTAACTGGATTGGTCGTTCTGAAGGTGCAGAAGTACACTTCAATATCGATGGTACAGATAAGAAGTTTACAATCTTCACAACGCGTCCTGATACACTATTTGGCGCAACTTACTGCGTACTTGCTCCAGAGCATGCACTTGTTGCAGAAATTACAACTGCAGACCAAAAAGAAGCAGTAGAAGTATACATTGATTCTGTAAAAGCGAAAAGTGATTTAGAGCGTACAGAACTTGCGAAGGAAAAAACAGGCGTATTCACTGGTGCTTATGCAATTAACCCAGTAAACGGTGAGAAATTACCAATTTGGATTGCTGACTATGTTCTTGCAACTTACGGAACAGGTGCTGTAATGGCAGTTCCAGCTCACGATGAGCGTGATTATGAATTTGCGAAAAACTTCGATCTTCCTATGAAAGAAGTTGTAAAAGGCGGAGACATCACAAAAGAAGCACATACAGGTGATGGTGCGCACGTAAACTCGGCATTCTTAGATGGTTTAAATAAAGAAGAAGCAATTGCAAAAATGATTGAATGGCTTGAAGTAACAAGTGCAGGAAATCAAAAAGTAACATACCGTCTTCGTGACTGGTTATTCAGCCGTCAACGTTATTGGGGTGAGCCAATTCCAGTTATCCATTGGGAAGATGGCACAATGACAGCTGTGAAAGAAGAAGAATTACCATTAGTTCTTCCAAAAACAGAAAATATTCGCCCATCTGGTACAGGTGAATCACCACTTGCAAACATTGAAGAGTGGGTGAACGTTGTAGATCCTGAAACTGGTAAAAAAGGTCGTCGTGAAACAAATACAATGCCACAATGGGCTGGTAGCTGCTGGTACTACCTACGTTATATTGATCCAAACAACAGCGAAGCACTTGTAGATCCTGAAAAAGTAAAACAATGGCTTCCAGTTGATATTTATATCGGCGGTGCAGAGCATGCTGTACTTCACTTACTATATGCTCGTTTCTGGCATAAAGTATTATATGATATCGGTGTGGTTCCAACGAAAGAGCCATTCCAACAACTATTTAACCAAGGTATGATCTTAGGTGAAAACAACGAGAAAATGAGTAAATCAAAAGGTAACGTTGTAAATCCTGATGATATCGTAGCAAGTCATGGTGCAGATACACTTCGTCTTTACGAAATGTTCATGGGACCATTAGATGCTTCAATCGCTTGGTCTGAAAATGGTCTTGATGGAGCTCGTCGCTTCTTAGATCGCGTATGGCGTCTATTTGTTCAAGATAACGGTGAACTAAGTGAGAAAATTACTTATGCACCAAATAAGGAACTTGAAAAGGCATACCATCAAACGGTGAAGAAAGTAACAGAAGACTATGCAGAGCTTCGTTTTAACACGGCAATCTCTCAAATGATGATGTTCATTAACGATGCATATAAAGCAGAAGTTCTTCCGAAAGAATATGTAGAAGGTTTTGTGAAAATGATTGCACCAGTCGCACCACACGTTGCTGAAGAACTTTGGAGCAAACTTGGACACAGTGAAACAATCACATATGCAAGCTGGCCAACATTTGATGAGTCAAAACTTGTAGAAGATGAAGTTGAAATCGTTGTTCAAGTTATGGGTAAAGTTCGTGCAAAACTGAAAACGAAAAAAGACGCATCAAAAGAAGAAATGGAACAACTAGCGATTGAGGCAGTTAAAGAACAAATTGAAGGAAAAACAGTTCGTAAAGTAATTGTTGTTCCTGGAAAACTTGTTAATATCGTTGCAAATTAATAGGAAAGAGCAGTCCTTATGAGAGGGCTGCTCTTTTTTTGAGACAACTGAAAAATGAGTGGAATTCCCTTATAGACAAACACCTATTCTTGTATGAGAAATATGATAACAAAGGCAGGTTAAATTGAGAGAAAGAGGTGAAAGAAATGAAAGGGATGGATAATAACGCATCGCACGGCTTTATGATAGGTGAGGATGGCTATGCACAAATGCTAATGGGAGGAGCTGGACAACAAGGATATGGCGGGAACCCAACATGGATGGGCGGATCATCAGAAGGAATTCCTACATCTGTAGCTGGAGCGCAAACCGGAATGCCAACATTCGTGGGAGGAGCGCAGGGTGGAGTTCCTATAGGAGTACCAACTACATTTCCGGCATTTGTAGGAGGAGTGCAAGGTGGAGTTTCTGTAGGAGCGCCAACTACATTTCCGGCATTTGTAGGAGGAGCACAAGGTGGAGTTCCTGTAGGGGCACCAACTACATTTCCAACATTTGTAGGCGGGGCACAATCTGGCTTCCCTGCAGCAGTTGGTCCGCAACCAGGATTTGGTGGTGTTGCTCCTATTCTAGTAGGAGGAGTAGGTCCACAAATGATTCATGGTCATCACGTCCATCACGGTCACCACCAACATCACGGTCACCACCAACATCACGGTTACCACCAACATCATGGTCACCACCAACATCACGGTCACCACCAACATCATGGTCATCACCAGCAACACGGTCATCATCAGCAACAAGTACATCATCATGGTCACCATCAAATTCATCCACAGGCTGTTTTATATCAAACACAACACCATGGTCAGCATCAACACCATGGTCAGTATCAACACCATGGTCAGTATCAACACCATGGTCAGTATCAACACCATGGTCAGCGTCAACACCATGGTCAGCATCAACACCATGGTCAGCATCAACACCATGGGCAGCATCAACACCATGGT
>NZ_NTRO01000069.1:0-42647 GCF_002560575.1 Bacillus sp. AFS023182
ATTTTCAGGGTTCACTTCATAAAAACAGGGAGCTTTTTATAGTCTCAAGAACATCTTAGGGGAGTTAATCAATAAAAATTCAGAGGATTTTCTGCGCGATTAAACCAATTATGAGAGATTGAATTATTATATGTAATCCATTTTAAACTGCAAAGTAAAATTATGTGGTATTTTTTTACTAAAATATGTACAAAAATGATGCAGTTTTTTACTAAAAAATTTTGACTTTTTTGAATTTTTTTAGTAAAAAGATAATAAGTCTTTATTTTTGGTAGAATGAATTCGGAGTTAGAATGGAAAAACTTTTTAGTTCGTATTATATAAGGGGGCCTTTAGATGATACATAACCAGTTAATGGAGAACTTTAAGAAAATATTTCATCAAGAGGAGTATCGTACTTTCTTTGCGCCTGGTCGGATTAATTTGATTGGAGAGCATACTGATTATAACGGAGGAAATGTGTTTCCATGTGCTATTACTTTCGGCACGTATGCGTTAGCAAGCAAGCGAGATGATGCGTTAATATGTGCCTATTCATTGAACTTCCCCGAAAAGGGTGTTATTTCATTTTCTTTACAGGATTTAGATTATAAGCAAGAACATGAGTGGGCGAATTATCCAAAAGGTATGATTCGTTATCTCATAGAAGCTGGATATAGCATTGATTCAGGAATTAACATTATGTTTTATGGAAATATTCCAAACGGTGCGGGATTGTCATCGTCTGCCTCTATTGAGCTTGTAACAGGGGTAACGATGGAAGGATTATTTCAATTCGAATTAGATCGTATAGAATTGATTAAAATTGGTAAAAAAGTAGAGAATTATTTTATCGGTGTAAATAGTGGCATTATGGATCAATTTGCTATTGGGATGGGAAAGGCAAGATATGGGATGTTATTAAATTGCCAAACAATGAATTTTACGTATGCGCCACTGCACCTGGATAACTACAATATCATTATTATGAATACAAACAAGCGGCGAGAGCTTGCTACTTCTAAATATAATGAGAGAAGAACGGAATGTGAACAGGCACTTGCAAATTTACAAGAGATAATTGATATAAGCTCCCTAGGAGAAATAACTGAAAAAATGTTTGAACAATATAAGCATGTAATTAAGGAAGAGAGCTTAAGAAAACGGGCTAAACATGTTGTGTATGAAAATTGCCGAACATTGCGATCTGTAAAAGAATTAAAAGAAAATAATATAAAAGAATTTGGAAGGCTGATGAATGAATCCCATTGTTCTTTACGTGATGATTATGAAGTGACAGGGCAAGAACTAGATACATTGGTTGAATCAGCCTGGAAACAAGAAGGGGTTATAGGAGCACGTATGACAGGTGCGGGGTTTGGTGGTTGTGCAATTGCGATCGTTGGGAAAGAATATACGGATCAATTTATTTGCAACGTTGGACAAAAGTATAAAGAAGTCATCGGTTACGAAGCGACATTTTATGTTGCTGATATTGGGGATGGGGCACGAGAGCTGCAGAGAGAGGCAATGCAATAAATGGCAGGTTATATCGGTGTTCGTGCTTGTATAGCAATTCGTAGGGCAAAGTTTAATGTAGTAGTTACAGCTAATGTGTAACTATTTTATTTTTCTTTATAGTTTAGGATGGGAATGAAAATAGTCCGAATGGATATAACGATTCAGCGGAGGGAAAGTATCATGAATGTTTATCAAGTCATTGAGCAACTTATAAAACGAGCATGTTCACTTCGGTTTATCGAAAGAGAAGATGGAATTTATATAAGAAATCAAATTCTTCACCTTCTTCATTTAGAGCGTTTTGAAAAGCAAGAAAGTAAAGCGGAAGAAAAAGAAATAACAGATTTACTAGAAGATTTAGTTCAGTATGCGAGTGAACAAGGAATTATTGATGATTCTTCTTATAAAAGAGACATATTAGCGAGTCAAATTATGAACTGCTTTATGGCAAAACCATCAACTATTAATCAATGTTTCTATCAACATTACGAGTGCCATCCAGAACATGCAACGGATTATTTTTATGAATTAAGTCGAATAAGTAACTATATTCAAACGAAGCATGTTCAGAAAAATATTAATTATAAAGCCAATACAGAGTATGGAGAACTGGACATTACGATTAATGTATCTAAACCGGAAAAAGATCCAAAAGAAATTGTAAACGAAAATCTAATACAGAATAAGGATTATCCGAAATGCTTACTTTGCATTGAAAATGAAGGATATGCGGGTAGACTTGGCCATCCGGCACGTTCTAACCATAGAATGATTCGAATGGAATTATTAGGAGAGCGCTGGTACTTACAATATTCTCCTTATGTATACTATAACGAACATTGCATTGTGCTAGCGGAAACACATCGGAATATGGAAATAAATCGTCAAGCTTTTGAAAGATTACTTTCTTTTGTGAAACGGTTCCCTCATTATTTTATTGGCTCCAATGCGGATTTACCTATTGTAGGCGGATCCATTTTATCACATGATCATTATCAAGGTGGTAAATACGAATTTGCAATGGCAAAAGCAGAAGATGATTATGTATTTCAATTAGATAGATTTCCGAAGGTTCAATGTTCAGTAGTGAAATGGCCTATGTCTGTTATTCGCTTAAAAGGTAAAAATTCTAATTTATTAGTAAACGTGGCAGCTTCCATTTTGGATAAATGGAAGCAATATAGCGATCCATCCGTTCATATTTACGCAAGTAGAGACGGTGTGCCGCATAATACGATTACACCTATTGCTCGCAAGCGAAATGAACAGTATGAGTTAGATCTTGTACTACGAAATAATCGTACAAGTAAGGAGTATCCTTTTGGTATCTTTCATCCGCATCAAGATGTACAACACATTAAGAAGGAAAACGTAGGTTTAATTGAAGTGATGGGATTGGCTGTACTTCCAGCAAGGTTGAAATTAGAGTTACAAGAGGTAGAACGATATGTATTGTATAAAGACAATTGTGTAGCAGAATATCACAAACGATGGGCAGAGCAATTGAGAGAGCGGTACAAAGTAGAAGCGAATGAAGAGAATATTCATCACATTGTTCAAAAAGAGCTAGCAGCTAAATTTTTAAGGGCATTAGAAGATGCTGGAGTTTTCAAACGAAACGATGGAGGAATAGCTGCATTTAAACGTTTTATACAAAGTTTATAGGAGCGGGCGATAGGGATATGACAGTCTTTCAAAATATATTTGGTAAAGTAAATGGAAAAGATGTGTACGCTTATACATTAAAAAATGCCCAGGGTATAGAGGTTACGTGTTTAAATTACGGTTGTGTGATTACGAAAATTATTACGCCTGATAGGAAAGGAAAGTATGAAAATATCGTTTTAGGGTTTGAAGAATTGGAAAACTACGAGAGATATTCTCCATACTTTGGAGCAGTTGTAGGAAGAGTAGCTGGTAGAATCAAAGGGGCTCAATTTGAGTTGGATGGCAACACCTATACGTTAGTAAAGAACGAGCAAGACAATCACCTTCATGGTGGTTTGAAAGGATTTAGTTATATCGTTTGGGATGCTAAAATAATAGAAAATGAGAAGGAAATCGGAATTGAATTCACTTATACTAGCCCTAACGGAGAAGAAGGATATCCAGGAACTGTACATGTAAAAGTATTCTATACATTAAATAATGCGAATGAATTTTTGATTCGTTATGAAGCACAATCGGATAAAACGACGATATTAAACGTAACGAATCATACGTATTTTAACCTAAGTGGAAATTTAAAGCGGGATGTCTTACAGCATACTTTAAAAATTGACAGTGATCAATTTCTAGAATTAAACGAGCAATTATTACCAACCGGTGAAATATTGGATGTAATAGATACGCCCTTCGATTTCCGAGCAGGAAGGCAAATAAAAGAGGGAGTATATTCTCGCTATTATCAAAATGAATTAGTAGGGAAGGGATATGATCATCCTTTTCTGTTGAATAGCAACTACGATCAGGAAATTATATTATGGGATGAAGAAAGTGGCCGCAAATTAGTCGTGGAAACAGATGAGGTTGGCGTAGTTTTGTATACAGGAAACCAATTACCAAGTGAGTTTGAAATATGTGGGGTACAATCCAAAAAGTATTTAGGACTTTGTCTAGAAACGCAAGGATTGCCTGATGCCATTCATCATTCGAATTTTCCTTCGTACATTTTAAATAAAAATCAATTATTCTCTTCCTCGACGAAATATACGTTTCGGGTTGAATAATTGAGAAGAGTAGGTGGATTAGGTATGGCAACGATTAAAGATATAGCAGAGAAGGCAGGCGTATCCATAGCTACTGTTTCTCGGGTGTTAAATAATGATGTATTACTTTCTGTCAGTGATGAAACGAAGAAGAGGATATTTGAGGCAGCAGAGGAGCTTTCTTATAAGAAGCGTACAAATCGTAAAAAAGAATTACCGAAAATTGCTTTGATCCATTGGTATACAGAGGAAGAAGAGCTTAACGATTTATATTATATGTCCATTCGTTTAGGAATAGAAAAAAGATGTGAACAGCAAGGGGTGAAAATTGTAAAACTTTTTCATAGCCAAATGGAAGAGTTGATGAAGGAAAATATTCAAGGCATGATTGCAATAGGGAAATTTAGTGAACGAGAAATAGGTTTATTTGAAATGATAACAAAAAATATTGTATTTGTAGATTATTCTCCAAATGAAGAGATTTTTGATTCGGTTGTGGTAAATTTTGAGAAGGCAACAATGAAGGTGATTGATTATTTAATAGAAAAGGAACATCAAAAGATTGGATACATAGGAGGACGGGAAACATTTAAAGATCAGACTTCCGAAATTGAAGATTCAAGGGAACGTGCCTTTATAACATATATGAAGGAAAAAGAATTATTTTATGAGAACTATATATACACGGGTCAGTTTTCAGTAAACGATGGTTATTTATTAATGAATCAGGCGATAGAAGAGCAGCAGGATCAGTTACCGACGGCTTTTTTTGTTGGAAATGACGCGATGGCAATCGGATGTCTAAGAGCACTAAATGAACATGAAATTGCTGTTCCAGAAAGAGTAAATATAATTGGTGTAAATGATATTAGTATTTCCCAGTATCTTTCTCCAGCGCTCAGTACAGTGAAAGTATATACAGGACTTATGGGAGAAACGGCAGTGGATTTATTAATGGAACGATTGTTAGGACGGAATGTAGCTAAAAAGGTAATTTTGTCAACGAAATTAAACATTAGGGAAAGTAGTTTTTAGTAAATGAATAAATGAAAAAAGAAACTTCTGCTTATTGAAACAGGGGTTTCTCTTTATGAGGTTATCTTAAAGGTTAGTGTGTAGTGTAATATGGTTTTAAGAGGATTATATTCAATATTATAGGGGATGGTTGAGTGAGCGATACAAAAATGCAAATCAAAAAGACAAAGAGAAAAGTAGCATTGGTATTATTTGCTGCGCTAGTAATAATCATTGGCTTCGGATATTGGAAATTTTTTAGTTTGCAAGGCGTTCCGAAAGGGGAATGGATTCGAACTGTGCAATCCCCAGATGGAAAGCATGCTATAAAAACTTATTTTCATAATGCTGGGTCATTAAGTGCAGATGCTGTTAGAGGAGAGCTGGTTAATCTTAGTTCCGATTCCACCAAGAATATATATTGGAACTATCCAGATACAGATCCATACATTCAATGGATGGATAAAGATAGAGTTAGAATTGGAGATCAAACTTTAGATATTTCACGGGAAGAAACGTATGATTGGCGTGAGGATGATAAGCATATTAAAAAAGAGCCGAAACAGTTTATTCAGTAAATGATATGTAGTAAGAGAAGTAGAGTATGGATGGTTATTTTAACTCTATAAATTGCTCTATTTAGTGAAAAAATTTGGATACCATAACGAAGAACATAAGAGCGGAAATCCCAAAATACGGAATGCTCATTGATTTTCGCCCTGCTTTTATTTCATTTATGCCGATAAGGATAAATGAACAACTAAAACTAAGTTGTACGTAAGGGGTGATTGCGAGGCTATTGGTAAAAAAAGAATATATACAAAGAATAAGTGTAAGCAAGAGAAAAATACGTAATCCAGTTAGCATTAAAGTCCCTCCTTTGAAAGTTCGAATTAACAGAATAAATCGAATGTAGCTAGAAATAAAGTAAGTGTTTCGGCTAATAAATAGAATGTTCCACTTGCTTTCTTTTGTTCACGTAATTCGTCAATGCTCATAGTGAAAGACACTAAGCCTAAAGCAATGAACATATAAAGCAGAATACCTCTGTTATCTGTGATAAAACTATAGATAGATAAAGCTAATGCAATGAATGCAAAGGTAACCCGAACGGTCTTTAACATATGTTCATTCCTCCGTAAGAAAATAGTTGTTACATAATATACTTTACTGCGAGGACAGCCCACACGAAAACTCCTGCCACCATACAAGTTAGGCCAGTACTTGGGTCTTTCTTTTGTATTTGTTCAATTGCGATTATAAACATTAAGGCTCCTACGAAAAATTGTGAGAGTGTAAGAAATGCATCATTCTGTGTAATGAGGCTATATAAGGATACGATAATGACAATGAAAGTAGTGAGGAGGCGGGATATACGAAGCATATTATTGATCCTCCTGTTTATTTGTTAGATAAGGATTAGCCTCTGGTTTGTCCACTGAATGTTTGTAAGAATAACCTTTATTGATTGTCAGCACAGAGAGAACCAATACGATAAGTACAATAATGACTCCAATAATTAATATTTTAATCAAATGGACCCCTCCTTTTCTCCATTTTATCACTAAACGAAACTTCGTTTTACATAATTTTGTAATTGTTGAAAACAATAGAAGTTAAAAAGGTGAAAGAAGGAGCGTTATATGGATAATAAGAAAACTTACTATATATCAGTAGGAAATGGACAGATTTCGCAGGTGAAAACGGCGGATACATATAGCTTTGAAATCCAGGCGAATGATGAGGAAATTATTGAGTTACGGGAATGCTTCGATCAGGCATATCGCGAAGATCTTGGCTCTTTTGTACGTTCACATGTTCCATATGTGGAATATCATCATGATTCAAATAATGACCGGTATGATGCTGAGCTGCAGAAAGCATATAAGATGATTTATGATTTAGGGAATCATGAAACGAAGGAATTAGTCGCACAAATGGGAATAATCAATGGATTATAGTTGGATAACATTATGCATATGAATACGAATTGTGCTACAATTTGTGGTAGGAAAATCTTGTAACCATCTATAGGGGAGTAATGGCATGTACAAATTTAAAGATTATTACCACAATACTGTACAATTATCGTTTGAACGTTACCCATTTTCTCCTGAGCCAAAGCATGTTTGGGTTGTATGCCGGTACGGGGATCAATGGTTATTAACGCATCATTTGCGCCGCGGTCTTGAATTTCCAGGTGGTAAGGTAGAACTCGGGGAAACACCGGAAGAAGCGGCAGTTCGAGAGGTTCATGAAGAAACTGGCGGGATTGTTTCTGATTTAACTTACTTAGGACAATACAAAGTATCTGGAAAAGACAAAATAATCATTAAAAACATTTATTTTGCAACAATTAGCGCAGTAGAAGAACATACGCACTATGAAGAGACAAAAGGGTCTGTTCTATTAAAAGAAATCCCTGATAACATTAAAAGTGATAGGAAATTTAGCTTTATTATGCGCGATGATGTATTAGCGCGTACGATGAAACATATAGAAGAACTCGGCTGTTTTACGAAGTAAAGGAGCCGAGTTCTTTTTTATACAAAAGATAGTATTTCAAGCAAATCTCGAACTGTACGAGAATGTTCAAAATCCTTCCAAAATGAATCCTTCTTCCAAACCGCAGTCATCCCAGCCTTCTCAGCTCCCATGACATCATTTTCAGGATGATCTCCAACATAGATGCATTCTTCTGCCTGAACGTTTAATTGTTTGAGAGCACGCTCAAAAATAGCTGGATGAGGTTTCTTAATGCCTTCTGCTTCTGAAACAAGAATTGTATTTGTATACGTATGTAGCTGCAAGGCACGAAGGTTATTCATTTGGAATTCGGTAAAGCCATTCGTAATAATTCCAATTGCGATATTCTGATTTTGTAATTGTTGTAGCAATTCGTGCATATTTGGAAATGGAATACAGTGGTTTGTGAATTCTGTGACGTAGTCGTGTAAAAGTTGTTCAACTGTTAGAGTCGTAATGTTATATTCTTTGAGCAAGATGGCATAGACTTTATCTTTCCAAGTGTAGCCGTTATTATCAAGTTGGACAAAGCGAGTACAATACTCATTTTTTTCTATTTCAGTAAAGTGCGCTGCGTAACGACTATATTGGTCGCCAATAAAACTTTCCAAAGATTGACGTCGATCTAATAATGTCCCGTCTAAATCAAATAATACAGCACGTATCATAATACATTCCTCCTTCTTAAAGTAAAAAGCCCACTTAAAATAATTATCGCATATTTTCAAAAAAATGATTATCCCACTATTTGCAGGCGGTAATACTCCCAATTTAAAATGTAAATAGAAATGAGGAAATTAGGGGGAAGAAAAGGTTCACCTACTGATTAAATTTTCACTGTATAATATCTTTGTAGAATGGAATAATGGAGGGTTATATGGAGAGATATTATGGTAAGATATTCCTTTTTATTTTAGCGATTTGTTTTACGGTAAGTTGCAATAAATCGGTGAATGTTGCCGAAAAGAAAGAAATATGTAAAACAGAAGAAGAGTGTACGAAGATTGGGGATGGTATGATTCAAAAAGTATATAAGAAGATGGAAAATCTGTCTCAGCTAGAAGTACCGGGGGAATTTGAAGAAGGTGCAGAAGTAATTAAGGAAGCGCAGCAAAAGAAGAATGATGATGAAAATTATTTCTTTTTAGCATCTTACTATATTGATAATGAAGATATTATAGATCCTTATTTTGAAAAACTAGATAAGAAACGTTTAAATAAAGTGTTTGCGGATGATAAAGAAGCAAAAGAAGAAGTCATCGCCCAGCATGAGGATATGGATTATCATGATACATTATGGGAAATGTATCGTACACTGATCCCTGCTAAATATAGAGAGAGTATAAAAGAATTTGATATTGTGACAGATGGATATGATGGAGTTGTTGCACATGTGGCTCCTAGTATGGAAAATCAGAAAGAGTGGGTGTTAAGTTTAGATACACTTGATTCCGGCATAAATATAGATGAAGTGATGAAAACGTTAATTCATGAAACAGCTCACGTATTAACATTAAATGATACGCAAATTCCAGTAGATAAAAAGTATATAAAAGCATTTGAAGAGGATAAAGATATTTCATCGTATAAAGCCAAATGTGAAAATCTTTTCTTACAAGAAGGTTGTACGAAAGAGAATTCTTATATCAATAAGTTTTATGAATCGTTTTGGAAGCAAATTGAAAATGAATGGAAAGAAAAAGAAATTGAAACAAACTTAGAAGCACAAATCCAATTTTTTAAAGATAAACAGGATCAATTTGTTTCAGAATATAGCACAACAAATGTAGCAGAAGACATTGCTGATACATTTACTGCATTCATTTTACAAGATTCAAAGAAAGTGAAGGAAGGTACAGAGATGAAGTATAAAAAAATTGCTTTCTTCTATCAATTCCCTGAGCTTGTAAAAATGCGTACTGAAGTGTTATCTGGCCTATATGAAATTTCAAAGGAAGTATAAACGAAAGAAGCTGACCTCGGCATGTTGCCTTGAATCAGCTTCTTTTTCTTTTCCCTACAAGTAATTTTTCAAGTCCTTCCACAAATACATACATAAGAGTCGCGAGGATACATGTCAGTAACACACTCAGCAGTACAAGTGTAAAGTTAAACACTTGGAAGCCATAGCTAATTAAATAACCGAGGCCTTGTTTGGAAACGAGAAGTTCACCGAAAATTACACCAACCCACGATAATCCAACGTTTACTTTTAAAGTTGAAATGATAGATGGAAAGGAAGACGGTAAAATAACTTGTTGATAGGTTTGCCATTTATTTGCGCCAAACGTATCCATTACTTTTATATAATTCGAATCAACTTCTTCAAATGCACTGTAAATAACAAGAATGGTGATGATGATGGAAATAATGACTCCCATTGCGATTGAAGAAGAAAGATTTGGGCCGAAAATAACGATAATAATTGGACCAAGTGCTACTTTTGGCATCGCATTTAACACGACAAGGTATGGGTCTAATACACGTGCTAGAAGTGGTATCCACCAAAGGAGTGTGGCGATAATTGTTCCGAGCACCGTGCCGAGAATAAAGCCGATACTTGTTTCTAAGAGTGTCGTCCATATGTGAATCCAAAGTGAGCCATCTCCCCATTTACTTAAAAATAACTCCCAAATACTTGAAGGAGAGCTGAACAGTAAGGGGTCAATCCATTCTTTCTTACTAGAAATTTCCCATAATGTAAGAAAGAGTACGAGCAGTAGTAATTGTAAAAAGGCAGCAGTCCAGGTACGCTGACGTTCTTTTTTTCGAAACTGTTCGTGTAATTGTTTAATATTATCCAAGACGTTCCAGCTCCTTCCATATGTCTTGAAAAAGGGCCGGAAAATCGGAATGGTACCTTGCCTCAAGTGGTGGTAGAGAGCGAATGCTTTCTGGTACGGTAAATGTTTTAGCAATTTTCCCAGGGTTTGCTTGAAGCAAGTAAATGCGATCACTCATTGCAATTGCTTCTTCAATATCATGTGTGACGAGAAGAGAAGTTTTCTTATACTTGTGTAATAAAGAAAATACGAGCTCCTCTAATTTTAATTTTGTTTGATAATCAAGAGCTGAAAAGGGCTCATCAAGCAAAAGGATTTTCGGATTTGTCGCAAGTGTACGAACGAGTGCGGCTCTTTGACGCATACCACCGGATAATTCCGAAGGATATTGCTTTTCGACGCCTTCGAGGCCAACTTGCTTTAAAAGTTGTAATGTATGCTCCTTTGTTTCCGTTCCGTATGTTTTTGTAATATGCAGTCCAAGCATTATATTTTCTTCAATCGTTTTCCAAGGGAATAAGTAATCTTGCTGAAGCATATATCCCATTGAATCTGTTGATTTTATTACTGGTTTATCATCAAAAGAGACAAAACCTTGGATTGGTTGAAGTAGTCCTGCAATAATAGAAAGGAGTGTTGTTTTGCCGCAGCCACTTGGGCCGAGAAAGGATATAAATTCCCCTTCTTCTACGTGTAAGCTAATATCTTCAAGGATAAGCCGAGCTTTTTCTTTTGAAAAAAAGCATTGGGAAACATGAGATATTTGTAAGAAACTCATCGTATTCGCCCCTACTTCTTAATAACGCTTTCGGCAATTTTTGTATTGACGAGCGCCTCATGTGGAACCTCTTTTTGTAATTCCCCAGCCTCTTTCATAATGACTTGAAGTTGCTTCCATTCTTCCGCATCTAATAATGGATTCGTTGCGTAGGAATGTTGCTTTTTGTAACGTTCAATGACCTTCAGCGTAATGTCTTGTGAAGTATCTTTGAAAAGAGGTGTAACAGTTTTTGCGATTTCTTCTGGGCTATGTGTATCTACCCATTGCTGTGCTTTATATAATGCACGTGTGAATTTCTCCGCAGCTACTTTATCTTTCTTTAAAAAGCTTTCCTTTGCCATAAATGTTGTGTAAGGAACAGTTCCGGATTCAGTACCGAAAGAAGCGACGATATAGCCCTTTCCTTCTTTTTCTAAAATACTTGCAGTTGGTTCAAAGAGCTGCACAAATTCACCTGTACCAGACGCGAAGGCATTTGCAATATTGGCAAACTCAACATTTTGAATTAAATTTGTATCTTTGTGCGGATCAATACCATTTTTCTTTAAAACGTATTCCCCAACCATTTGCGGCATACCGCCTTTACGTTGACCAAGGAACGTAACACCCTTTACATCGTTCCAATTAAAGGAGCCTAACTTTTTACGTGAAACTAAAAATGTACCATCAGTTTGCGTGAGCTGTGCAAAGTTAATAACTGGATCTTTTGCCCCTTGCTGGTGAACATAAATGGATGTTTCAGAGCCCACAAGTGCAATATCAATTCCGCCAGATAATAAGGCTGTCATTGTTTTATCGCCACCAGCTGTCGTTTGCAGGTCAATATCTAATCCTTCTTCTTTAAAAAATCCTTTTTCAATGCCAACATATAGCGGTGCATAGAAGAGAGAGTGTGTAACTTCACCAATGCGAATCTTTTTTGTCTGCTGCTTCGCGTCATCCTTTTTATTACACGCTACAAACGTAAAAACAGTAAGTACAAATATACAAAAAACAGCTATGAATTTTTTCAAAATATGACACCTCCTAGAAATGAATCTACTGCCATAATATGTAGGTAAGTGCCTAGATGTGAGTGGACATAGAAGGAATTTTTTGGATGGTAAAGAAGTACAAATATAAGGGGTGATAAAATGAAGTATGAATATGATGATAGCATGCATTTACATCTTGATTATTTCGGAGAAGAGTACGATATGGAATCGATTGCTTATAAAAGAAAACATGAAGATGTGTGGGATGTCTTTTTCAACTTTTCATTTTATGGGATTTCGCCAAGCAAGATGCAAGAAAATGCGTATATGGATGAGTATGCAGGTTATCGCGTTTTTTCCGTACATGCCAATGATTTAAGCTGGGAATTTGGCAGTGCGAAGTTTGAAGAATGGCTTTTGGGGCACGGTATATTGGAAAAAGCTGTACAGAAATAGGATGGTTGATTTTTTTGTTTTGTTATTTATATTTGTAGCGGGTTTTATGATTTTGCAGGTTCTTGTTTATCGATTTGCAAAGAAAAATATTCATAAATATAAAAGAATAAAGCTCGTTTATATGTGGCTGGATATGCATGTGAAGAAGGGTCCTACATTAGATTTTGGTGATTATACACTTATATTGGTTATATGCATTCTATGGGGGATTTGGTAGAGTCTAGCGTGTCGGTTAATACAAAAAGAGGTTATCCTAAAAGTAGTTTTTTAGGATAACCTCTTTTTATATATCCACTTTGATTTTTCAGCTACAAGTTACGGCCTCTGAAACAAAAGCGAATTCCCCCTCGTTTTCTCCCTCTGTTTTTATGGCATGAGGCAAGCCCATTTCTATCTATGAGCAGACGCTCTCTTTCACCCTAAAAAGGATTTATGCAGGTTTTTTAATTTGTATATTTGAATTTTTATTTATTTATAAAAGAAAGTTTATGCATGAAACTATTTTATGTAGTTAGATAACATGTTAAAATTCTAATTACTGTGCATGCAATTATAAACAGTGAGAGTGTTTGTAATTTGGTTCTGTAATATTTTGACTAGGTTTATATGTTTTTAGAGGATTGATAGCGCTTTATATTACTGTTGTTATTGACGGAATTTTTAGATAAATATAGGGAGGTGACTGTGAATGCCTAAACCATTACAGAAAAATAGTCGCTATATGGTTGGATTGGACAGTCTAAGAGGTCTAGCCATACTAGGTGTTATTTTATATCATATCAATTTTAATTGGATGCCTGGGGGGTTCCTAGGGGTTACTGTATTCTTTGTATTGTCGGGTTATTTAATTACGGATATTCTCGCTATAGAATGGAAGAGAAATAAGAGAATTGACTTGAAGAATTTCTGGTTGCGTAGGGCAAGAAGATTGCTTCCAGGAATGTTTGTCATGCTTGTAGTTGTTTTAGCATGGATTACAATTTTTCATAGCTCTTTGCTAGGAAAGATGCGAGGAGATTCACTAGCAGCTTTATTATACTTCAGTAACTGGTGGTATATTTATCACAAATTATCATACTTTGATAGTTTTAACCAACTGTCCCCGTTGAATCATTTTTGGTCGTTAGCAGTTGAAGAACAGTTCTATGTAGTCTGGCCATTTATTATTAGCCTGGCATTTCGTTACATAAAACAGAAATCACGTATCATTTTATTTATTGTTTTAGGGGCAGCTGCTTCTGCATTAGCGATGGCTATTCTGTATGAACCAGGAGTTGATCCAAGCAGAATTTATTACGGTACTGATACGAGGGCTTTCTCCTTATTAATTGGAGCGGCACTTGCTTTAATTTGGCCAAGCAGTAGACTTGCGAATAAAATTATTCCAAAGGCACGTCTTATTCTTGATGTAGTTGGAGGAATTGCTCTTATCGTCATCCTCGTTATGTTTTGGAAAACGAATCAATATGATCCGTTTTTATATCAAGGAGGAATGGTCCTTTTATCAATCGCTACAGCATTGCTAGTAGCGAACCTTGCTCATCCAGCTAGCCGAATCGCTCTATTTTTAAGGTTTAGACCATTACGCTGGATGGGTGTACGATCGTATGGGATATATCTTTGGCATTATCCGATTATCGCATTGACGACTCCGAAGGTACATGCTGGAGAGTTTTCACTTACAAGAGCAATTCTTCAATTTGTACTTATTATAGTTGTGGCACAAATTTCATGGAAGTTTATTGAAAATCCAATCAGACAAGGGGCACTCCGGAACATTCGATCTAAGAACTGGAAAATAAGAAACTTAGCATTAAGTGGTAAGTTAGCTATAGTAGGTGCATTATTAATTTCTTCGATAGCTGTTTTTGGATTATCAACAGCTAGTAAAGCAAAGGAGAATTCTCAAAAAGATAAGGTAGAGTCGGTACAAGCGGAACCGGCGAAACACCCAGTTGCAGTTCAGGAAAAATCAGCTGAGGAGCCGCCTCAAAATAAAGAACAACAAGAAGCTAATACGCCGCCTAAAGATCCTCTAACAGTTACAGCTGTAGGTGATTCCATTATGATTGATATCGCTCCGTATTTGAAAAATGCATTTCCTAATATTGTAATTGATGCGAAGGTTGGTCGACAGTTGTCTAAAGCAATTCCTGTTGTAGAACAGCTAAAAAATCAGGGGAATTTAGGAAATCATGTTATCGTTGGATTAGGTACAAATGGAGCGTTTACTAAGGATCAATTAGTATCATTAGTACAATTGATTGGGAATGAACGTAAAATTGTATTAATCAATACGAGGGTACCACGTCCATGGGAATCATTAGTGAATGAGAAATTAAAAGAGGTAGCATCTGAGTATAAAAATGTGACGTTAGTCGATTGGTATACAGCAAGTGCTGGAAATAAGGCATATTTTGAACCAGATGGTGTACATTTAACGAAAGCAGGTGCAGAAGCATATGCTGCGCTTGTAGCAAAAGCGGTGAATCAATAATTTGATTTGCATCACATTTTGACATAACTTCAAAGTGTGATGCAATAGATTGATTGAAAACAAAAGAGAACTTGTAGAGATGCTACAAGTTCTCTTTTGACTTATATTTCATAACGGGGTAATCAGACAAAATAGCTCAAACACAAAGAACCGGGGAGTTCTCTTTACAGTTAACCTGACAAGTTCAGTATATAACACATAATAACGTTTTTAAGTACATATTATTGAAAATTATGTGAATTATCAAATTCGTGAATTAGGTTAAAATTTTCTGCATTATTAGATATTATTTTGGTCAAACACTACTATCATTTATTATAATAAATATTGATAATAATATAGTGAAAGTATATGGGATTTGGGGAAGTGTTAAAGTGAAAGAAAACTTTATCTCATTTCAAGAAGAAAAGAAAAATGCTCGACTCTTTTTATGGGTATTGAATATTGTATGGGGTATATATGAAACAGCTTATTCTGTTATGCTAGGAGATTCTGAACTACTAATAAGATTAAAGGTTCAAGTTCCAACGCTTTTGTATGGAGCTTGCTTAATAGCATACAGTATGTATCTAGTAAACAAGGAACAGTCATATCGTATTAAGTATATATATTTATTAGCTTATATGCTTTCGGAGATTTTCAATTTGTACTGGTATGCAACTCACAATAAAGTAGCATTTGATGGTGGGAATATACTTGAATTTGTTTTTATTTTATTTGTGCCAATTTTTATGAGTAAACGGTACTTGAAGTGGTTATTTTTAGTTATTATGGGTAAATATAGTGCACTTTTGATCCTGGGGAAAAAAACAGCATTTATGCAGTTGGTTATGTATAGTCTCTTATTATTTGTAGCCTATCTCCTATTGAATCGATTTTTACAGTACCTTTCTACTGTAAACAGTGTGATGATAGAAAAACGAGAGTCCGAAAAGCTCGCGGTTATTGGGAAAATGGCAGCGTCTGTTGGACATGAAATTAAAAATCCACTTTCCTCATTAAAAGGATTTACACAATTGCAGAAAGAGAAATATGCGGATGATAAGGTGTATGAACATATGATTGATGAGATTGAACACATAAATAATATGATAAGTGAACTGATGGCGATGGCAACTTGTAAGCCTTCTACATATAGTAGTCATTTAATAGAAGAAATTGTATCAAAAGCGATGAAAGAAATGAGTGCAGAAATAAACAAAAAACAGCTGTATCTCACTTATGATGTTGCACCTGATCAAATAAAAATAGAGTGTGATAATCGTAAATTAAAAGGAGTATTTCTATATATAATAAAGAATGCGATTGAAGCGATGGGACATGGGGGAACACTTTGGATAGATATAAAGAAGCGAAACAAGGATGATGTAATAGTAAGTATTGTAGATAATGGGTGTGGCATAGAGGAGGAAGATTTAAATCGTATAACAGAGGCCTTCTATACAACAAAAAAAGATGGCATAGGTTTAGGGCTTACTGTTGCTTGCAAAATTATTGAAGAACATAATGGGGAAATACATATTACGAGTAAAAGAAATGTAGGAACGAAAGTAGACATTATTTTACCTATATAAGAATAAGTTGGAAAATCGACATATAATCTTTCCAAGGAGAGAAAACGAGTACAGGCCATCTTCTGTTCTTTATAGCAGAGACTTATATGTTAAAAAATCAAAATAGATTTATATAGAAGGAAAGATTTGTGAAGTATGTGTATTGTGAATAGAGGAGTTACTACATGGACAGTATTGATAGATTAACAAGGGAACAGGTTCGAACGTTAAGGCTGTTTTTAAGTTTATTCATTGCTACTTTTTTTATTTATGATGTTGCATCTTATTATATTATGCCGAAGCTAGAAGGCGTAAATGAGGCCCCAATTGTAGAACAAGGTTTAGGGGTATGGTTGTATATTCTTACGGCTATATTGGTGCTTGTAGGAATATATGTGATGAGGCGAAAGAATCCATATGCTGTGAAATATATTATTTTCATAGGATATAATACATTAGATTTTATTCATAATTTTATCATTTACTATGGAACAGATTTAGAGTTTGATGCAGGAAATATAGTGGAAGGATTTTTCTTTCTTTTTGCACCATTCTTTTTGAACAAGCGCTATTTTTGGTTAGTAGCAGGAGGAACAATAGTAAAGTATGCCTTAATGGGAGTGGTTGTACATTCTTTTATTGTTCTCGTTCCTATCGTCCTTTGTAGCTTGTTTTCGATTATAGGATGGGTTATTTTATTGAGATTCCAAGCTTATATACGCACAATTGAAATGACACATAAGGAATTGCAACAGTCGGAGAAGATGGCTGTAATTGGCAGGATGGCAACAGTTATCGGTTTTAAAATGCGTAATCCATTAATGCTTTTGAAAAGCTTTATTAGAGGGCAACACGAAAAGTATCCTGATGATAAAGTATATTGTGATATTATGGAGCAAGAAATTGAAAGAATCGATACAATTGCCACCGAACTTGTGGAGCTTGGGAATTCTAGGCCGATGGAATACAAGAATCATGATATAAAGGATATTCTTTCATACGTGGTAAGAATTATGGGACAGCCTGCTTCGGAACGAGGAATTAAAATACATACCATTTATAAAGGTGAATTGCCAAGTATAATATGTAATGAAAAACGTTTAAAACAGGTGTTTTTAAATGTAATAAAAAATGCGATTGAATCCATGCAAGATGGTGGAATAATTATCATTGAAGTTACATTAAAAGATGCAATGGTAATTCGAATCAAGGATGAGGGATGCGGCATACCGAAAGATAAAATTCCTAAACTGAGCGAAGCTTTTTATACAACGAAAGATGAAGGAACTGGTTTAGGATTAATGGTTACATATAAGATTATTGAAGAACATCAGGGCAAGTTACAGTTTGAGAGTGAAGTGGGAGTTGGAACTACGGTTGAGATTGTGCTTCCAATTTCGCAATAAAATAAAAAGAGAAAATCCGTTCAATAAACGAATTTTCTCTTTTTTGATGTAATAAGTTTTACATATTATTTGGGTTCTAGTAGCCCTTAACTTTTCAAGTTAGCGATTTGCATGAAGAAGGATTACTAACAGATTGCCTTAGGATTATATCATATAAAGATATGAAGGAATGATATGCAATATTTCATATTATAGCTTAGGCTAATATAGCCTATTGATAGGTAGATGTTTACATGAATACTCCCCCACTTAACTTCGTTTGAAGTAGGGGTACTCTTTCAGCAAAATCTGATAGAAAAAGGAAGTGATTATTTTTTTAGAAACCGCCAAGCATGAAGAAAAAAGGATTCTTAGTGGTACCTTTTTATAATTAATCTCGCAGACCGAATCCAATGATTTTCTTCGTTTTCATATCAACAAACGCATCTACATTTCCAAGTTTGTAAGAACGATCAGATGGAAACGAAACACGATAGACCTCTTTTCCAATATAAGAGGAATCTTTGACAGAAGATATTCCAGCTTGCAACGTTTCTGTCGTAACTGTAGCATGCTTCCAGCCAGTGCTTATTTCTTCTTTCGCATGCTCAGATAATTGATTCCATACCGTTTTCTTTAATTCGTCCTTAGGAGTACCTTTACATGAGCTTAATAGAAAACAAGCAAGAACGAGGAGTGCGAAAGAAAGTATTCGACCTCTCATTTAATACCACCATTTCTTCTGCGGGAGTAAAACAATATCCACATTAAAGTTTTCTATAAACCAATCACGCATCAAAGTTTTCTTTATTAAGTATTCAGAAGCTGAATGCGATACGCCGATAAGCGACATATTTGTTTCTTTCACATAATCCATAATTAATGAATATTTGTATTTGCCGTATTCATTATCGATATGACAATGAATTTCCCCTGTAATATACGCCTCGGCGCCTTTTTCTTCTGCTTCTTTGAGAAGATCTACTTTATCACCGCAACCAGCGATAATCGCAATTTTTGTGATAGATTCATGGTGTTTACCTTCAAAGTCTATGTACGGAACGTGGAAGAGTTCTTTTAGACGTTGTTCGAGGTTGCTTGTTGTTGTTTCATGCATTTCGCAAATGAGTCCACAGGGTATATCTTTTCCATCATAAGCAAATCCATCTACTATATTGGCCTCTAGAGCTTTAGCAATCGCAATGCTTGTTCCATATGTTTGATGATGATCCATTGGAACGTGGCATGTATAAATAGAGAGTTCTTTTTCTTTGATAGTTTGTAAATCGTGCATTGGAATAGGTACAAATCCTCGTCCAGATTTTCCGAGTGGATCACCACATTCCATCACAAGAGGGTGATGCATAAAAAGTAAATCACCTGGCTTGGATTGTGAGATGAATTTTTCAAGAACATCATCTGTTGGAAAGACAGCTAAAAAGATTGTGTTTACAGTTTCAGCACCTTTTATCATAAGACCGTTAAAGGTATTTACAAAGTCTGCTTCAAAAAATTGTCGCCAAGGAAATTCGATTGGATCGTATACAGCTGGAATAAATCGACTAAAGGCACTGTCTTTTCCGTATTTTTTGATTTGAAATAAAGAATCTAGTGCATGTTGTACTTCTTTTAAGGCTGGCATAATCTCTCCTCCTTTATCACATTCATTGTATAGTAGTTGTAATTTTCTGTATATAACAAGTGGATAGAATTCACAAAAAGAATGGTACAATATAAGAATTATGTATAGAAGTAGGAGGAAAGAGAAATGAACGTGACTGTAACAGATGCAGCATATAAAAAGATTATGGATACGATTCCAAGTGAAACAAAGTTTATAAAATTATTTTATGATAATGAAGGGTGCGGCTGCGTGATGAGCGGGATTATCGACTTAGTGGCTGTATCAGAAAAAGATGAACGTGATGTCGATATTGAATCAAATAAATTACAATTCATTGCAGATCGAACAAAGCTTGTGTTTATGGATGATAAGCTTATTGTTGATTTACATGAATCAGGCGGGCATTTTCAACTGAAAAGTCCGAGCCAATTTTATAATCCAACTATGAAACTGCATATTCGAGTATAATTTATTAAAAAGGGGCAAATTGCATGCTCCTTTTTCTTATGTAATTTTTCATGTAATGAAATGTACATATAATTGAATTTTCTGTATAATTCTCTGTGCGGAGGGGATACATATGAGAAGATGGGGGATTGAATTATTACTTTTAAGTGTGGTTATGATTTGGGGTATCAATTATACAATTGGAAAATACGGACTTGTAGAACTTACAGCAATTGAGTTTACTGCGCTCCGGATGATTGCAGCAGCACCGCTATTAGTAGTACTTACATTTTATATTGAAAAGTCATTGTACATGGAATTAAGGGATATACCAAGGCTCATTGTAGTTAGTGTTGTGGGAATCGTGCTGTATCAAACATTATTTATGGAAACTATAAAGTATACATCCGCTACGAATGCTTCTTTACTTATTTCTATTTCACCTATTTTTACAACGGTGTTTGCAATTTTTCTTAGACAAGAGAAGTTTTCTTCGCGAAAATTAGTTGGCTCTATTATAGCTTGCATCGGTGCCTCCCTTGTTTTATTAGTAGGACATTCACTTGCTGGGTCTTTTTATGGAAATGGAATTGGACTCATTACATCGATATGCTGGGGGCTATATCCAGTTTTAGCTGGACCACTTATAAAAAAATATTCGGCACTTCGTGTGACTACATGGTCAGCAGTTGTTGGAGCAATTCCGCTTGTTATACTGAGCGGCCCACATGTTTTTTTGCTGCCATTCCAAATTGAACAAGGGATGTCATGGTTTGCACTACTATATTCTATTTTCTTTGTAACGGTATTTGGTTTAGTCATTTGGTATGTCGGGGTTCAAAAAATTGGTGCTTCACATACGATGGTATATATGTACATTACACCGCTTGTTGCGGTTGTATTTGCGGCGGTATGGGCGAAAGAGCATATTTCGTTCCAACAGATGATTGGTGGTTGTATTATCTTTCTCGGCTTATGGTTTGTAAAGTCTGAAAAACTTGATGCACAGCATATCGCATCAGAATATATATCAAAATAGGAAAACAGATCAGTCATGATCTGCTTTCCTATTTTTTTATTTTTGGTAAAAACATAAGGAATAAAATGGAAATGATAAGTGGGATAAAGTTGAGAAAAGGTATGCGGAATAGTGCAATAAGAATAATTCCGGAGAGAAGAACACCGAGGACAGCATAGAAGATACTATGTTCTTTTGTGTACCAATATAATGAGAGTCCTATAAGTGCAGGGATAATGAGGTGAATGAGAGCCATTAAAAAATAAATCATTAGACGCCCCCTTTATTTGTGTACTCATTACATACATATAAATTGAAAAACTGACATAAAACCTTTCTTTATAGGTGGGAGAGAGGATTTGGTCGAGCGGAGAAGTGGTAAGAACTTTTTTTGCCGCATGCCATGTGAGAACAGAAGGAGAAAACGAGCGGAGATCTCTTTTTGTTTCCAAGGCCTTGGTTTATATGTTGGAAAATGAAAGTGGATATATCTACATCATATCCATATTTTTGTAGATTGATATCACTTTTTTGTAAATCTATGAGAAATGTTTGAAAAAAAGTCACAAGTTGCGCCTGCTTCCAAACTAAAAATCTTGTATAATATTATTTCCAAAAAATATTTTAACAACATAAGTGTAGTGTTTATGTTGTTTATTTTCGAATGTAACAGATAAAGTCTGATGATATGTAAATAAGATGATAAAGGAGAACTGCATGATTAGTATGTCATTAAGGTCATTTAAAATCCAAATGTATTATTTGCTAGGTGCAATGCTATTAGGTTGGGCGATGACACCTTTTTCTGCACACTTTTTAGGTGTAGGGATTGGTTTACTCGTTAGTATGTATTGCGTTTGGATTTTAGGAAGACGTATTGAAAAGCTTGGAGATAGTATTGTAAAAAAGAGTAAAGCACCGACACTTGGTATGGTTAATCGTTTTGCAGCAGCGATACTCGGCGCAATTATTATGTATGAAATTGAACATCATATGGTTATGTGGGCATTTGCTGTTGGAATTATGGGTGGTTATTTCTTGATCGTTATTAATTTAGGCTATTACAGCATGAAAGATGCGAAGAAATAGGTAAATACAGAACCTTTTCTTTTTTAGGTAAGAGAGAGGATTCGATGGTGAATAGAAGTGGTCAGAGAATTTTTTTACTCTATGTCATGTGAAAACAAATGGAGAAAATGAGTCGAGAATCTGTATTTGTTTGCCAAGCAACGATTTATATGTTAGAAAATCAAGATATATAGAAAGAAGCTTACGTTTTAGCGTAAGCTTCTTTTTTATTGTAAGTATGTGTAACCTATAAAGTCGCATGGGTTTTGTCGGTGAGTACGCGAACTTTTTAGGCTACACTATACTTATTCATATGAGTAAAGGGGTATTCAAACAGTAAAGGTTAAATTAAGCGATTGGACCGCCTAATTTGATAATGCTTTCGGAAACGTTCTCGAACTTTTTGAAGTTTTCTTTGAACTTATCTGCAAGCTCGATTGCTTTTGCTTTGTAAGCTGCTTTATCAGCCCATGTTTGTTCAGGCATTAATACTTCATCAGGTACACCTGGTACATGAAGTGGCACTTCAAGACCGAAGATGTCATGTTTCGCTGTTTCAGCGTTATCAAGCTCGCCGTTTAATGCTGATTGTACCATTGCACGAGTGTAACCTAAGTTCATACGTTTTCCAACGCCGTATTCGCCACCAGTCCAGCCAGTGTTTACTAAGAATACTTTCGCATCATGTTTCTCGATCTTTTCACCAAGCATTTCAGCATAGCGAGATGCATCAAGTGGCAAGAATGGAGAACCGAAGCAAGTTGAGAACGTTGCTTGCGGAGATGTTACACCGCGCTCAGTTCCAGCTAGTTTACTAGTGTAACCGCTTAAGAAATGGTACATAGCTTGCTCTTTATTTAACTTACTGATTGGAGGCAATACTCCAGATGCATCAGCAGTTAAGAAAATAATTGTATTTGGATGTCCTGCAACACTTGGTACTACGATATTATCAATCGCATCAATTGGGTATGCAGCACGTGTATTTTCTGTTAATGTAGTATCATTATAATCTGCAATACGTGTTTGATTATCAATTACAACGTTCTCAAGCACTGATCCAAATGTAATTGCATCAAAAATTTGTGGCTCTTTTTCATGAGAAAGGTTAATACATTTTGCGTAGCAACCGCCTTCAATATTGAATACGCCGTTATCAGACCAACCGTGCTCATCATCACCAATTAATTTACGGTGTGGGTCAGCAGATAATGTTGTTTTACCTGTTCCAGATAAACCGAAGAATAGAGCAACATCACCTTCTTCACCTACGTTTGCAGAACAATGCATAGATAAAATATCTTGTTCCGGAAGTAAGAAGTTCATAATAGAGAAGATTGATTTTTTCATCTCTCCAGCGTATTCAGTACCACCGATTAATACGATGCGTTTTTCAAACGAAACCATAATAAATGCTTCAGAGTTTGTGCCGTCAATCTCTGGATCTGCTTTAAAGCTTGGTGCAGAAACAATTGTGAACTCAGCTTCATGATTTGCTAATTCGTCTTCAGTTGGACGAATAAATAATTGATGTACGAATAAATTGTGCCATGCATATTCATTAACAACTTGTAATGGAAGGCGATAGTTACGATCAGCGCCAGCGAATCCTTTAAATACGAATAATTCTTCTTTTTCTTTTAAGTATTCTAATACTTTTGTATATAATTTATTAAAATGTTCTTCAGAAATCGGTTGATTTACAGATCCCCAAGCGATCTTATCTGCAACCGATGCTTCTTTCACAATAAATTTATCTTTAGGAGAACGTCCTGTATATTTTCCTGTAGAAGCAGATACAGCGCCAGTAGAAGTCAATTTCCCTTCATTTCTCATTAGAACTTTTTCTACTAATTGTGGAACGCTTAGTTGAACCTGTGCATTGCTTCCGTTCAGTAATTCGTGTAATCCAATTTGGACATTCACAGTACTCATATTTATATACCATCCTTTTCATTTTAATGAAATTTTTCTCGTAATCCCCAACAAGAGTATAACACAATCATATAAATAATGTATACTATTTATTTATTTTTGTTTGTGTGAATGTATTATTTTCCTATTTATATTTCGTTCGACAAATAATCCGAAAAACTTGTGGGAATATGTGAATATTAATTGACAAATGAATATCATTTCTTTAGTATAGGTTGGGACGGATACTCTCTTATCCCGAGCTGGCGGAGGGACAGGCCCGATGAAGCCCGGCAACCTCACTTGTAACGGTAAATACAAGTGAATAGGTGCTAAAACCTGTGCGAGGCGAACGGTCTCGAACGATAAGAGCGAAGGGCAAAAAGCAGTATGCAAGTAGCAAATTAAACCTTTCCTCTATGTTAAGTGGGAAAGGTTTTTCTTTTACTTGTTTGGGAGAATATATGAATGTCGCAGTTTGTGGCAAATTAAGGATGAGTTCCGTACAATATATACAATTACTGTAGGGAGGTTTACCACATGACAAAACAACGTCATCTGTTCACATCTGAGTCTGTAACTGAAGGACATCCAGATAAAATTTGTGACCAAATTTCTGATTCAATTTTAGACGCGATCTTAGCAAAAGACGCAAACGCACGTGTAGCTTGTGAAACAACAGTAACAACTGGTTTAGTATTGGTAGCGGGGGAGATTACAACTTCTACTTATGTAGATATTCCAAAAATCGTTCGTGAAACAATTCAAGGTATCGGTTACACTCGTGCAAAGTATGGATTCGATGCAGAAACTTGTGCAGTTTTAACATCTATTGATGAGCAGTCTGCTGACATCGCTATGGGTGTTGACCAAGCGTTAGAAGCGCGTGAAGGTCAAATGACTGACGCTGAGATTGAGGCAATTGGTGCAGGGGACCAAGGTTTAATGTTTGGTTTTGCATGTAATGAAACAAAAGAATTAATGCCACTTCCAATCTCGCTTGCTCACAAATTAGCTCGTCGTTTAACGGAAGTTCGTAAAGATGAAACATTAGAATATTTACGTCCAGACGGTAAAACGCAAGTTACAGTTGAGTATGATGAAAATGGTAAACCAGTACGCATCGATACAATTGTAATTTCTACACAGCATCACCCGGAAGCTACATGGGAACAAATCGATCGCGACTTAAAAGAGCACGTAATCAAAGCTGTAGTACCAGCAGAATTAATGGATGAAGAAACGAAATTCTTCATTAACCCAACTGGTCGTTTCGTAATCGGTGGACCACAAGGGGATGCTGGTTTAACAGGACGTAAAATTATCGTTGATACTTACGGTGGATACGCTCGTCATGGCGGCGGTGCATTCTCTGGTAAAGATGCAACAAAAGTTGACCGTTCTGCAGCATACGCAGCTCGTTATGTTGCGAAAAACATCGTTGCAGCTGGTCTTGCTGAAAAAGCAGAAGTACAACTTGCATACGCAATTGGTGTAGCACAACCAGTATCAATTTCAGTTGATACATTTGGCACTGGTAAAGTATCTGAAGAAGTACTAGTAGAACTAGTTCGTAACAACTTCGATCTTCGCCCAGCTGGTATCATCAAAATGCTAGACTTACGTCGCCCAATTTACAAACAAACAGCAGCTTACGGCCACTTCGGACGTACTGATGTAGATCTTTCATGGGAACGTACAGACAAAGCAGCAACTTTAAAAGAGCAAGCTAGTCTATAATATAAGAATGAAAAGCTTTGCGCGGAGCGCAAGGCTTTTTTTTATTTGTAATTAGACTGTAGCAAGGCAAACGTTTCAATATCATGCCATTTACCATTTCGGAATACAGCCTCCTTACACGTACCTTCATGCTGAAAACCGAGCTTTTTATAAAGGTGAATCGCTCTGTCATTAAATGAAAAAACACGTAAGGATATACGGTGTAAGTTTAATTCTAAAAAGGCGTAATCCAATAATAAAGTTAATGCTTCTTTTCCGTATCCCTGCCCCCAATAATCTTTCCTTCCGATATCGATAATACATTCTGCATTTCGATTATGTGTATCGATGTTAATTAAAGATGTGATGCCAATGGGGAGGCTACTCTTTTTTTGTTCAATGATATAACTTTTAGAAGTAGAGGAGTGAATGATTTGCCCGCAAAATTGCTCTACTTCCTGAAATGAATACGTATCAAGATTGAGACTGGTAGCGCTCATAACTTCTATATCATTTCGCCAATGGTAATAGGTTGGAATATCACTTTCTGAAAACTTTCGTAAACGAATCCGATTTGTTTCGAACAAGTGAAAAACCTCCTTTACTTTACTGTATTATTTTGGCTCTTACATACTCCAGCACACGAACTGCAATATACTTCTCCATCAAGTTCAATATATTTTCTCATATTCGTCATTCCGCTTGGAGGAAAAGGCATATGAACCCAAGCTTTTTCATATGTTTGAATTTCTTTGTCGCATGATCTGCAAAGTGTAGGTTTTTTGCGAAACAATGGCCATCAACCTTTCTTTTGACGTGCTTTTCCGGCGCAAAATGCACTGCATAGTAAAAAGAGTGTCGCAAATCCCCATCCGCCGATTGCTGAGTATGGGACAGCGTCCTTTAATGCCATTCCAGCACTGATGGAAGCGATAAATAGAAGGATAAATACCGTTGTGAGTTTCTTATAAAGTTCCATGAACGAGCCTCCTAATTATGAAAAATTATTTAGTATTTATCAGATCGTTTCGCACGAATTTAAATGCAATGAAATAAATAGCGAGTAAGAGGGGAATCGCTGTACTTGTTAAGTATGTGCGGTTAGAATCATAGGACCTCTTTTTTTATGGTTATATATACCAATATTGTATCATAATGTTTTAGCCGTTCACTAGATAATTATGTAAATGTGATGTACTGCACATTCGAGAGAACTTCTATCAGGTATGATAAAATTATGAGTAGTTCATAAGAAGGAGCGAATAAAAATGAGCGTAATAGAACATAAAAAGCAAGCGCCTAAAAAAGTACGCTGTAAAATTATCACAGTTTCTGATACACGCACAGAAGAAACAGATAAGAGTGGTAAGCTATTAAAAGAATTATTAATGGAAGCAGGACATACGGTAACTGCTTATGAAATTGTAAAAGATGATAAAGAAAGTATTAGACAGGCTGTATTAAGTGGATATCATCAAGAAGATGTTGATGTGGTGTTAACAAATGGAGGAACAGGCATTACAAAGCGTGATGTTACGATTGAGGCAGTTTCGGCATTATTAGATAAAGAAATTGTTGGATTTGGTGAATTGTTTCGGATGATTAGTTATTTAGAAGATATCGGAAGCGCTGCAATGTTAAGTAGAGCAATTGGCGGAACAATCGGAAGAAAAGTTGTCTTTTCAATGCCAGGTTCTAGCGGGGCTGTTCGCCTTGCGATGAACAAATTGATTTTGCCAGAGCTTGGGCACATTACATTTGAGCTGCATCGACAATGAAAAAACTCGCCGGAATTGTATTAGCAGGTGGTAGGTCGAGACGTTTTGGGGAGCCGAAAGCGTTGGCGATTTGGCAAGGACATACTTTTATTGAACACATCGTTCAGGTGATACAGACTACTGTGCAAGATGTAGTTGTAATTAGTCATCCTGATATAAAAGAGAAAATTGTTACTTTGGTAGACGTTCCTGTTATAGAAGATATTCCTTCCTATAAAGGAGATGGACCGCTTGCTGGGATTGTATCTGGAATGGAGCATATTGAAGCAGAATGGTATATCATTTTGCCTTGTGATACGCCGAACCTTTCAAATGAGTGGATTACCGCATTAGTAAAACAAATCAGTGAAGGCTATGAGGCAATTGTTCCAGTGATTGATGGCAGAAAACAGCCGTTATTAGCGGCATATCATCAGAGTATGAAAGAGGAAATTTATACGCTATTAGAGGAAGAAAAGCGAAGTATGGGACAACTTTTATCACAGTGTAACGTAAAGTATGTGATGGGAGAAGAATGGAACGCGGTTAAGGAATTGTTTGTGAATGTAAATACGAAAGAGGAATATGTCCGGGTACTCAAGGAGAACAAGACCAAAAAGGTATGACGTTATAGAAGTCATACCTTTTTTCTTTATGAATGGAACTTTCCTATTTAAGCAAGTAGTTCGGCATTATTTTGCTGAAGCACCTCTTCATATTGCATGTATAAGCTGTGAAAAATTTCATTCCAACTTTGTGTGGTGGCATAGGATCGAGCCGCTATACTCATTTGTTTACGCGCTTCTTCGCTATTTAACAATTGATAAATGGATGATAAAAATGAGTTCGTATTTTTGGGCTCGCAAAGAAAACCTGTTTTTCCATCTGCAATAATATTTTTTACTCCGCCAGAATTTGCACCAATCACTGGTGTACCACATGCGAGAGATTCAAGCACGACATTACCAAATGTTTCTGTGGCTGATGGAAATATCATAAGGTCAGAGCAGGCATAAGCTTCTGCTAGGTTTTCTCTTTCCAAATATCCAGTAAAGGTTACGTTATTGGTTGGTGTAGTTTCACGTAAATCTTTAGCAAGAGGACCATTTCCAGCAATAAGCCAATGAATCGCATCTTTTCGTTCTTTTATTGTTGTATGAATAAGCCTACGAAGGGTATCAATATCTTTTTCAGGGGCAATGCGTCCGACGTATGAAAGAATGTATGAAGCAGTAATATTATATTTTTTTCGGAATACGTCTTTATTGTAAGCAGGATGGAAGAGAGAACAATCTACTCCTCGTCCCCATATATATAAATTTCGAAATTTCTTTTGAGTTAATTGCTGCAATGTTTCAGAAGAAGGGACAAAGTTTTTTTGCATATGACTGTGGAACCATTTCAAATAATTCCATAACATATTGGAGAAAAATTCAATTTTATAATATTGTAAATAAGCGTCAAAGTCAGTGTGATAAGAACCGACAAGAGGAATACCTAGTTTTTTCGCATAATACATGCCGCAAAGCCCCATGTTAAAAGGAGTAGCAACATGAATGATATCAGGATTAAATGCAAGAAGTTCCTGTCTAATACGCGGGGTTGGAAATGCAAAGCGGCATTCTGGATATAGTATTTTCAGCGGGATGCTTCTCATCTTATTCACATTGGCGACAAAATTATCTTCTGCTGTATGTTGTGGTGCGAATACAGAATAGGCAATATTTTGTTTTTGAAAATAACGAGTTAAACGATCTAAAGTTTTTGCTACACCATTTACTTGCGGTGTGAATGTATCAGTAAATATGGCGACTCTCATCTAATCTCCCCTTTACATAACAAGTGGAATGAATTGATAAAAAGAGATAATGCCAGAACATGTGCCAAGGCACATACCTACAAATACATCAGATGGATAATGAAGTCCAAGATAGATGCGGGAGATTCCCCCAATCATTGCTAATGGAAGTAAAAAAAATATTAAGGTTGGATCATAACAAATAAAGGGAACAGCTACTGAAAAAATAGCTGTTGTATGACCGGATGGAAATGAATGATCTTGTAGTGGATGCAATGGGTATTTTGCATCTTGAATCGTTAAGTAAGGTCGTTTACGTGGGTACCATCTTTTTAATATTTGCACAGGAATATGACTCATTGTTAATGAAAGAGCTGCTGCAATTGCGGCAGTGTGCAGAAGTCCTTTTGAAAAGATAAGAAGGCATAACGTGAGCGAGATAGAAAAGGTTGCACCACCGATATGTGTAATCGTGCGGAAAAAGATATTTAATGTTTTTTGATCAAAGTAACGGTTAATTCCTTTGAAAATGTAACATTCTATTTTGTATAAGGAGTTGACGGATTTAGCTTTCATGAAACCTCTCTCCCCTCATTTATATATGTATTGAGATGATATCTTTTATTTTAATAAGAATTTATTGAGGGAATAATAAGATTTTGTAAAGAGAACGTTAGAGTTTTAATGAAAAAAAGCTGCCACCTTAATGGCAGCAAGCAGAACTATTTTTGAAGTGACTTATAATATTGCCCTTTTTCAACATACTGTTTGCGAATGCGATCCATATCTTTTCGATCTTCATCTGTTAGTTCGCGAATAACCTTTGCAGGACGACCGAAAGCTAGTGTATGAGGAGGGATCTTCTTTCCTTGTGAAACTAAGCTATCGGCACCGATGAATGCACCTTCGCCAATTTCAGCACCATCTAAAATAATGGATCCCATCCCGATTAAAGCATCTTTTTTTAAAGTGCAGCTATGTAAAATCACTTGATGTCCAACTGTAACATCGTCTTCTAAAATAAGGGGATACTGTGGACTTTGATGAAGCGTACATTGATCTTGTACATTTACTCTATTTCCAATGATTGTTGGCGAAACATCACCGCGAATAACAGTATTAAACCAAATGCTTGATTCTTCGCCGATTGTAACATCACCTGTAATCGTAACGTAGTCAGCGATAAAAGCACTACTCGCAATTTTCGGATTTTTATCTTTATAAGGATATATCATGTAAAGCCTTCCTTTCCTAGAAACTAGTTTTAGTGTATCAAATTACAGAAAAGAGTGAAATGGAGGAGTTTCGTATGTGGAATTATGAAGCAGAAACAGCCAAAGCGGTAATCGTGATTGTGCACGGGGCGATGGAATATCACGGACGTTATGAGGCACTAGCAGAAATGTGGACTCATTTTGGGTATCATGTTGTTATGGGAGATCTTCCGGCTCATGGAACAACTTCAAGAAATAGAGGACATATCGACTCATTTGATGAATACATAGAGGAAGTAAAATTATGGGTGAAAGAAGCAAGGAAATATCGGCTTCCTATTTTTTTATTTGGTCATAGTATGGGCGGACTTATTGTCATTCGTATGATGGAAGAAACGAAGAGAGAAGACATAGATGGAATTATATTAAGCTCGCCATGTCTAGGTGTTTTAGCTGCACCTGCTGCTCCGCTTCGAGCTGCTTCAAAGTTGTTAAATATTCTCACACCGAAACTCCAATTCCCCACAAATCTTACAGTAGAAATGTCAACTAGGAATAAAGAAATTCGCGATGCGATGGAGAATGATTCGTTGTTCTTGCGCAAGGTGTCAGTTCGTTGGTATAGTGAATTGATAAAATCAATTGAGATTGCTCATGAAAAAATTGATGAGTTTCCAGATGTTCCGCTCTTGCTAATGCAGGCGTGTGAGGATAAACTTGTAGATAAAACACGTGTCCGTAAATGGTTTGATAACTTAAAGGTTAATGATAAGACGTATAAAGAATGGTCAAATTGTTACCATGAGCTATTAAATGAATATGAGCGAGATGAAATTTTAAGCTATATCAAAGCATTTACTGAAATACATGTAAATAACATAATAGAAACAAATAAATAATGATTTGGACATTTAATAGAGGAGATGAAGGAAGAAGTGAACGTACCGAGTAATCCCATAACGCTCATGGCGAAAGTATACCGTGATGTGTTTCCGGTTGTACACCATGAGCTAGCGATGTGGAAAGAGCGTGCCTACCATATTCCGAATGATGAGCTTCATAATCAGGCTATTGCAAGTATTGAACATAAAACGTTTCATTGTGAAGGTGGTGGTATTTTAGCACTGCTTGCAAATGAACACCGTGAGGACTGTATTCGTTTTATTGTAGCGTATCAGACAATTAGTGATTACTTAGATAACTTATGTGATCGTAGTACATCGCTTGATCCAAATGATTTTGCTGCACTTCATGAATCAATGCTGGCTGCATTAACACCAGAGAGTGAAGGAAGTAATTACTATCGTTATCGTGATGATCAAGATGATGGTGGTTATTTAGATGAGCTTGTTGCAACATGCCAAGATGTTTTGCTAAAAACAAAACACTATGACAGGATAGCGCCAATCCTTCACGAGCTTGCTTGTTACTATTGTGATTTACAAATTCATAAGCATGTGAAACTAGAAGAGAGAGAACCGCGCTTGCGAACATGGTTTGAAGCTCATAAGGAAAATGTACCACCGATGAGCTGGTTTGAATTTTCGGCATGTGCAGGATCTACTCTTGGAATCTTTTGTCTTGTTGCCTATGCGTTTCATGATGAATTACTTGATGAGGATATTGCAAAGATTAAGCAAGGTTATTTCCCTTATGTACAAGGTCTTCATATTTTACTTGATTATTTCATCGATCAAGAAGAAGATCGTATCGGTGGAGACTTAAATTTCTGTAGTTATTATGAAAATGAACAAGTGATATTAGAGCGAATGAAGCATTTTGTGGAAGAAGCGGAAAGAAATATTGGTGACTTACCACATGCGAAGTTTCATCGTCTTATTAGTCGCGGTCTTCTTGGAATGTATTTATCTGACCAAAAGGTATCAGAGCAAAAGAATATGCAGCAAATGGCAAGGCGCATTGTGAAATACGGGGGGTTCACTTCACGATTCTTCTATTGGAACGGGAAGATGTACCGAAAGAAAATGGCACAGTGATGAAAAGACCACTCTTTTTAGGAGTGGTCTTCTTTACTATGTATATTTGAAAGTTGTGATTTACTTAGGAAAAACATATTCTATAAAATGAAAAGTTCGATTTCCTAATCTTTTACATATCCCTCGAGGAGGTCAAGCATGCTATGAAAACAGAGAGGATGTTTTCGATACTTATTTATTTGTTGAAAAAAGATATCGTTCCTGCTGAAGAGTTGGCTAATACATTTGAAGTCAGCAAAAGAACGATTTATCGAGATATAGATGCTTTATCGGCAATTGGTATTCCTATTATTTCTTATTTAGGAAAGAATGGTGGTTTTACGTTAATTGATAACTATCAACTAGATAAATTTACATTTAGTGAAGAGGAAAAGAAATTTTTACTAGAAGGCTTAACCTTAAAAAATGAACTATTTGATAACAATCAATTATCAATGCTACAAAAAAAATTAGAGTTATTGAAAGAAAATAAAGAGGAATATCATTCCAATATCACAATATCATCATCTACATTACATAGAGAAACGATAGAAGAAGAGACAAAACGAAAGGTCAAAAAAATACTGTCTATAATTGATGAAGGAAATAAAATCCATATTTCTTATGTGTCACAAACAGCAAATATATCTAGTCGAATGATTCAGCCTTTAAAACTAAATTTTATGAACGGTAGTTGGTATTTAGAAGCTTTTTGTGAGTCTAGAAAAGCTTTGAGATTATTTAAATTGACTAGAATAAGAAGTATGGAAATTATACATGACAATACTAGAGCGGCCTATACTGAGAAAAATGAATATGTAACGAATAAGGCAGCTAAAGTAGAGAGGATTGTATTATTATTCTCAAAAAGTGAACTTGGAAAATTATACGACTTCTTTACTGATGATGAAATAGAGTTTCTTGAAGATGGAGAGTTAAAAGTAACTTTTCAATATGATAGCAATAAAAATATATTGCCATTTCTCTTGATGTTTGGGAGGCATGTAAAGATACTAGAACCTTTATGGCTTAAAAATAAATATAGAGGTGAAATTGAATATATTTATAAAAGCTGACAGACTGTTGTCATATTATGAATGCTATACTTTCCATATTAACTAGTGGGGGAATGATCTATGAATACAGCGATTACTGAAAAACATATTTATGGAAAAAAGGTAAGAACAAATAATCAAAATACAGATGCCATACTTAATCTATGGGAAGAATTTCTTCGTTTAGATTTAAAAGGTGATGTATATGGTGTTTATACGAACTATGAAAGTGATTTTACAGGTGATTATGATTTATATATTGGCACGGAAGAGAAACTTGTTGAGGAAAGTAATGTCATCATTCCCGCTGGTAACTACCATGTTGTAGAAGTAGATCATAGTGATCCCAAAGGTGTCTTTAACGCTTGGGTGGATATTTGGAACAGTGATATCAAAAGAGCATATAAAACAGATTTTGAATTTTATTCTAAAGATGGAAGTATAAAAATATTTCTGTCGGTTGAATAGTAAATAATTAACCGGTTCCTATACAAGGAACCGGTTGTTTTGCTCCAATATCGGAAAGAATTCACAAAAAAAATCGCATTCGCCTTTTGAAGTCTGTTTCCCAATGATAACCATAAGCGAGGCGGAGTTTATTAATAAAAATCCCTCGGGTATGTTGGAGTTTTTCATAACATTGTATAGCCCATTTCAAAAGGAATATTTTTTGTTTTCATGAAATCTTCCTTCTATCTTTTTTGATAGGATACATATTTGTTTACAACGGCTTTAGCCAGACAAGTAGATGAATCCACAAAACAAAGGTTATGTAGTTCTGTACCCCATATAACATTCAAATCTGTACAAGCGATAATAACGGCATCTACGGATTCACCCAATTCTGTGCAAAGTGTACGCCATAATTCGCTTGCTTCACTTATGTTTCCAGATTTTATTTTCGATATAATTTGAGTGCCATCTCTTTGCCAGTTGTCTTTATGTATGTAGTCCATACCGCGTTTTGAAATTCCATCTTGATATATGCCAGATTGAACAGTCGCATCAGTAGCTAAAAGAGCTACTTTTTTTACGTGATCGGGTATTTCTTTTATTGTTTCATCAACCATATTTAAAATGGGAACTGAAATAGAATTTTGTAATTGATCAAAATACAGATGAGCTGTATTACATGGCATGGCGATAAAATCCACACCTGTACTTTCCAGTTTTTGTGCACCATGTACAATAGCCTGTTTCATATCCTTATGATTAATAGGCCTATCCATATAAAAAGGTGTTGGACAAGAATAAATCATCATATGTGGGAAGTCCATATCGTACTTTGCGCCGTATATCTTTTGGCATTGTTCAACTACTGTATCAACGAATGGTCCTGTTGATTTTGGTCCCATTCCTGCTAGTATTCCAATCATTGTTGTATCTCTCCCTAATTTCATAATCTAAATTTAGAAATTCTTGTTTTCATCTACATGTTCCTTCTTTTTCGTACAAGAGAAAGAAATAATCCTATTAATACAACTGAATATGCAAGTGCCCATGCAGTAAGCCAAAGCACACGGACAGGTAAATGATGTTCATGTTGACCAAGCATCATAAAATGATTAATAGGAGGGAAGAACCATAATAATTCTGGCATGTCTTTTTTGAGACGAATGGATGCGATTGTAATCAGTAATACAAATGAAAGGCTAAGCCAAGCTGTACTTGCTTTTTGTATGATATTTCGTGTAAATAAAGTTGTGATAGAAGTACCCAGTATAGATAAAGAAAAGTGGACAAGGAAACCAGTTATAAATAATGATACTGTCATTTTTTCGTTAAACATATGAAAGGCAATTGGGTATATAACAGATATAAGGGATAGAACACTACAAATGAGAAGTACTGTTACATATTTACTAAGGTATAAGGCCTGTATGCTTTTGGTATGAGAAAGAGTAATTTGTTCTTGAACAGGGTCTTCCGTATGAAACAGTGTGATGGTGATCCAAGCTGAAAGTAGGTAGAGCATAAGTGCGGTTTCTAAATATGTTGTAACAATCGGATTTGGCGTATAGGCATAGACAAAGAGCAAACTTATGATGTACATCGCGATTGGTGGAACATACTTGTACGACTTTGTATAATCAAGAAAATTGTAGCGAATGAGTGCAATCATAAAGATCCTTCTTTCGGTTTTGGAATTTAGGTTGTAGCAATGTAACGGACGCATTGTTATGTAATAAATAGTGAAGTATGTCATTTGTATAAGCCTTTTCAATTTGTAATTGAATGAGGCTCTGGTTAGATGCGACATGTATGCAGCCAGATTGTTTTTGTAACTTTGTAATAGAAAATGTATACGGTACAGTTGCTTCTATGTAGATATGCTCTTTCGGGATTGCATCAGATGTTAAAAGTCTATCCTCTGCAATCGTACGATTAGCTAGTGTCACAATTCGGTCAGCAAAATTTTCTAATAGCTGTTTCTCATGGCAGGTGAAGAGAACGGTAAGACCTTGTTGTTTTAATGTAAGCAATATTTGCTCGAGTTCTTGTTGTGATTTTAGATCAAGACCTGAAAGCGGCTCATCTAAAATTAAAAGATCTACGTTGCTAAGGAGTGCTTGGATAATACCAGCCTTGTGCTTCATTCCTTTTGAAAAATTCTTTACAACGGAATGATTGACGTGCTCTAAATGAAAAAGCTCTAGTAGGGGTGGGATTTTATTTTGTAAATGCTCTTGAGATAACCCGTGAATACGACCAAGGTGATACAAATAGTCTTCCAGTGTAAAACGAATATCCTCTGGAAAATGTTCAGGTACATATCCGATTTTCATGTCGGGTTGTTTCTTGATTGTTCCAGTTGTAGGAGTAATAAATCCAGTAACTATTTTGAGGAGTGTACTTTTTCCAGTACCATTCCCACCAATAATGGCAGCTGCTTGTCCTTTTGGAATAGATAAGTGAATGTCTTCTAAGATTAGCTGTTTTCCATATCTCTTTGTTAGCCCTTTCAATTCTATCAACAAAATATTTACCTTCCTTCTTTGTAAGGTTTACACATCCATTATATGGTAAATTTTGTCGATAGGACAATAAAAAAGCCGTGCAGTGTATGCACGGCTTATCGCTTTTCAATCGCCACGATAAATGGCGGATTATTTTGTTGGTTAATGAATCCGTAACGAAGCACGTGGGTTTGTGTTTGATCCAGTTCTTCAGCGAATTTCAGTACAGCATCACGTTCTATTTGTCCTTCAGGATGTCCGTGATAAATGACAAGAACGATGATTCCTTCTGGTGCCATGATGTCTAATAATTGTTCGATGGCAGCTATCGTTGAATTTGGTTTTGTAACGATATGTTTGTCACCGCCAGGAAGGTAACCTAAGTTAAAAATGGCTCCAGTCACTTTCCCTCTTGCTTCTTCTGGTAATACGGATAACAAAGTGTCGTGGCTGTCATGAATAAGAACAGTTCGTTCTTCTAGGCCTTTTTCTTTTAGACGAGCAGTCGAGTTTTCAATTGCTTCCTGCTGAATATCAAATCCAAATACTCTCCCGCTCTCTCCAATGATTTCCGCTAGAAAGCAAGTATCATGACCGTTTCCAAGTGTTGCATCTACAGCATAATCGCCTTCTTTAACAGCTGTTTGCAAAAGAGTGCGTGCAAACGGCAAGACACGTTCTAATTTCATACTGATTTCACCTCGTTTGCATATTTCCCTTGCCAGCTTCCGCGGCGTACAAATTCTGCATCTATGGAATTTAATACCTCCCATTTGTTTAAGCTCCACATTGGACCAATCATTAAGTCAGGTGGACCGTCACCTGTGATACGATGCACAATCATATTTGCTGGAATAATCTCAAGTTGATCGACAACGAGACTTACATAATTCTCGAGAGAAAGAAATTCTAATTGTCCTTTTTCATATTGCTTCACCATTGGCGTTCCTTTTAATAAATGGAGCAAATGAATTTTAATTCCTTGCACATCAAGTTTGGCTACTTCACGCGCCGTTTCCATCATCATGTCGTAGTCTTCAAGTGGGAGACCGTTAATAATATGAGAGCATACTCTAATGCCGTGTTTACGAAGCTTGTTTACACCTTCCACATATGACGGATAGTCATGGGCACGGTTAATAAGATTTGCTGTGCGCTCGTGAACAGTTTGTAGTCCAAGTTCGACCCAAAGATATGTCCGTTTATTTAAATCAGCTAAATATTCCACAACATCGTCAGGTAAGCAGTCAGGGCGAGTAGCAATGGAAAGACCAACAACGTCTTTTTCTGCTAAAAGTGGTTCGAATTTTTCTTTTAACACTTCTAATGGAGCGTGTGTGTTTGTGTATGCTTGGAAATAAGCGATACACTTTCCATCCTTCCATTTTGAATGCATTTTTTCTTTCATTTCATGATACTGCGTTATAACATCATCGCGGCGATCACCAGCAAAGTCACCAGAACCGGCAGCGCTGCAAAATGTGCATCCGCCGTATGCAACTGTGCCATCACGGTTTGGACAATCAAATCCAGCGTCTAATGAAACTTTAAAGATTTTTTCGCCGAACTCTTTTCGTAAGTGATAATTCCACGTATGGTAACGTTTATTGTCATTTGTATATGGAAAAGGGTTTTGAGCCTTCATTACATATCCCTCCTAAAACCTAAAATGAAACAAAATCCATTATAACATACTCATAAGGTCAATATGGAAGGGACACACTAAGGGGGAATTAACGGCAAGGAGGAAAAATGTAATGGCAGAGCGTCAATCACTTGAAGAATATATTACGCAAGCAGAGCAAGCGATCGAATATGCAAAAGAACAATTAGATATTGGAAGTAGACAAGAGCATTACAACACAATGGAGTATTCTGATGCGCAGTTAAAATTGGAACAGGCTTATAACGATTTACAAGTAATGCAGCAACACGCAAATGATGAACAGCGTGAACAGTTAAACCGTGCACGTATGGCGGTTCGTCAATTGCAGCATCAAATGATTATTACACCACACTAATAAGGAGTGAATGAAAGTGGCAAAGCGCTCAGATCAAAACAACCCAGAGCAAAAAACACAAAATGGGCATAACGCAGAATTTTCAAATGAACTTGATCCAGTAGTACAAGCAAAACAGCGGAATCGTAAAAAGGGACAACCGCAAAAATCGAAACAATCAGAGTAAGCCAGGTCGCAGTATGACCTGGTTTTATTTTTTGTAATTTTGAGCACCTACATTATAATTAAGTTTCAAGTAAGAATAGTAACGGAGGAATGAATAATGATTGCACATATCGGTACAGTAGCAGTTTACGTAGAGGATCAACAAAAGGCACTTGAATTTTGGACGGAACAGGCTGGATTTGAAGTATACCGTAATGACCCAATGGGACCAAATGCAAGCTGGATTGAAGTAGGACCAAAAGGAACACGTTCTCACTTAGTTATTTATCCAAAATCAATGATGCCAAATGCAAATGAATTAAAAGCATCGATCGTATTTGTAACAGAAAATATTACAGAAACGTATGAAACAATGAAGAAGAACGGGGTAGAGTTTACGCAAGAGCCGAATGAAATGGCGTGGGGAACGTTTTCTATTTTTAAAGATAATGAAGGAAATGAGTTTGTTTTAAAGGGTTAGTGCTATGAAAAGTTGAGTTTATACAAACTCAACTTTTTTATCATATTTAGCGAGAAGACCCCTACCTCAAGCGCTTAACGGTAGGTGGGGGGAGTTCAATTATATTACAAAAGTGTAAGGTGAATGTAATGTTAAGCAATAGCAGATATCTTCCAAAAGGCGCAAAATAGGAAATGGAAAAACAAGCGTAGGAGGATATATATGAACAAACCAGTTGTAGACGTTAAAAGTGTTCAAAAAGTGTACGGTAAAAAAGGTGAGAGTCAATCACACGCATTAAAAGGTGTATCATTCTCAATTCAAGAAGGTGAATTTGTTGGCATCATGGGGCCATCTGGTTCGGGGAAAACAACGTTACTAAATGTAATTTCAACATTAGATAAAGCAACAGGCGGTGTTGTTGAAATTGCAGGTACGGATATTACAAAGATGAAGCAAGGTGAACTATCTGATTTCCGTTCTCAAAAATTAGGATTTATTTTCCAAGACTTTAATTTATTAGAGAACTTATCAATCTATGAAAACATCGCTTTACCGTTATCACTTCAAGGTGTTCCATCACGTAAAATTGGACCAAAAGTAGAGAAGGTAGCGGAAATGCTAGGAATTTCAGCAATACTTCAAAAGTACCCTTCTGAAGTATCTGGTGGACAAAAACAACGCTCAGCAGCAGCGCGTGCACTTGTGCATGAACCAGCAATCATTTTAGGAGATGAACCAACAGGAGCACTTGATTCTAAAAACGCAACAAGTCTTCTAGATGCGATGACAAATTTAAACGAAGAACAAGGCGTTTCTATTATGATGGTTACTCACGATCCATATAGTGCAAGTTACTGTCAGCGTATTTTATTCATTCAAGATGGAGAGCTATACAAAGAAATTCATCGCGGTGGTACGCGTGAAGCGTTCTATAAAGAAATTTTAGATGTACTTGCAGACTTAGGTACACAAAAAGCATAAGAAAGGAGGTTCAGGCATGTTATTTAAGCTTTCTATGTCAGGACTAAAAAGTAAGCTGAAAGACTATATCGTCTTACTTGTTGGTCTTGTTATGTCTATTTCAATTTTTTATATGTTTCAAACGTTAGCACTGAATAAGGCGTTTCTTGAATCAAATTCTATTATTAGGTCGATTGGATTTGTATTCCAAGCTGGTTCATTCTTACTAGCAATTATCACGTTTTTCTACATTTTATACGCGAACTCTTTCTTACTATCACTTCGTCAAAAAGAGTTCGGTATGTATATGATGCTGGGAGCAAAAAAGCATAAGATTACACTACTTATGTTTATGGAAACAATCATTATTGGAGTAGCATCTCTAGTGATTGGGATTACAGTAGGTGTAGGTCTTGCACAAGGAATTGGGCAGCTACTTATGAAGCAGCTTGAGTTTACTGCAGGTGGTTATCAAGCATTTTATGTCCCATCAATGACTGTTACTTGCATTTTCTTCTTTGCACTATTTGTGTTATCTGCAATTATGAACAGTATTAAGCTATCACGTATTTCAGTCTTACAACTTGTACATGCAGATGCACAAACAGAGCGTGTTGCGGTGAAAGGAAAATTGACGGGTGTAGTAGCATTTTTAGCAATTGTTTTATTAGGCATTGGTTATGCTTCCATGGTTTATATGGAGAAGTTAAGAGAAATGGGAATTATTATTGCGTTAATTACAACAACAGCAGGCACTTATATGTTATTTGGATCTGCCCTACCATTTATTATTAAAAAGCTAAAGAACAATAAGAAGCGTAGTGAAAAGGGGCTTAACGCATTTACATTTGCGCAATTAAACTTCCGTATCAATAGTTTAACAAAGGTACTTGCAACAGTTGCGATGTTAATTGCACTTGGTGCAGGAGCAATTTCTGGCGGTATGGCTTTTAAAAATAATGTTATGAAGACTGTTGATGGTGTTGAAATATATGATTCAGTGGTTCATAACCCAACAGCAAAAGAAAAGAAAATTTTAGATGGTATTCCATTTAAAGAAAAAAGTGAATATCGTTACAAAACAGATGATAAATATGTTTACTACTTAAAAGAAGATTTAGAGAAAAATCGCCCATTGGTACGCGATGGTGTAGGTAAAGAAAGTTTTGATAAATTTAAGAAGGTTTCTGAAGAGCTTCCCGTAGGTGCTATTTCAAGAAATATGAACGAAAAAGATGCGAATACAAAAAAACTTCCAGAAGAATGGGAGGAAGCTTTTAGAACGCTTCAGCCATTTTATTTATTCCCTGATCAAGCAATTAAAATTGTCGATCAAAAAATGTACGATGGTATAAAAGGTAAAGAAGGTATTGTATGTATTGGAAAAACAGATGATTTTGTAGCATATACAAAAGAATGGAAAAAACTTGACGAGTTGCAACTAGATAAATATAAAAATATAAAAGCAGATAATTTACAAACTAAATATGTGATGTATACTGGGTTTCACGGTATTGCAAGTGGAACAGTATTTATGGGCTTCTTCCTCGGAATTGCTTTCTTAGCAATGATGGCAAGTTGTTTAATGTTTAAAATTCTTTCTGGTGCATCAAAAGATATTACACGTTATCAAATGCTTCGTAAAATCGGTGTTCGCCGTGAATTATTAACGAAGTCTATCTATAAAGAGTTATTCTTAGTATTCTTATTCCCAGCGATTGTAGGTATCGCTCACGTATTGGTTGGAATGAACATTTTCGGATTTATTTTACTTGATCCGTATTTCCGTATTTGGCTTCCAATTGTTATTTTCGTAGTCATTTACGCAATTTATTACTTCATTACAGTTCAATTGTATAAAGGAATAGTTCTTCCGAAAGAAGACTAAGATTTAGAAAATACCGAGCAGAGGGTGCTCGGTATTTTTTGATTAAAACGTTTAAGGCTTCTGTGAATATTGGATTAACAATTGTATCAAGAGGAGAATTTTCTATTATTTTAGCGAATATCGGAATGGCAGGTGGCTTAATGGCTACAATTAAACCATTTTCAGCTTTATATGTTTTGATATTGGCATCTATAGGACCTTTACTAGCGAAGGAATCCAATAGGATATATGCTGTATTAGATAAAATATTTAAATGGAGTTCTAAAGAGCGGTCAAAATCAGAAATAGGATGAATCTCCTGTGGGAAATTAAAATATAAAGATTAGTCATAAATAGTTCTATTGATGTAATTACAAAACAGAATGCAAGTTATAACAGGAAATCATGTGGGATAGAATGTATGTTTTAGAGATCGATTCCAATATAGAAAGGAGCTGCCTCAAAAGA
>NZ_NTRO01000006.1:0-4477 GCF_002560575.1 Bacillus sp. AFS023182
ATTGTTCCATTATAAAAGTCTTTCCATATGTATACATTTTTGAAGGGTGGCAGAGGATTTTCGACAAAAAAGAAGAAATGATACGAGAGAAGTATTTTTGAATATATTCCGATATCGTTCTCATACATATCGTGAAAAAAGCATGTAGAAAAACTAAAATAGAAAGTGAGGTGGAAAGTGGTGCTCGTCCATAAAGCGTATAAGTTCCGGATCTACCCTAATGCAGAACAAAAAATACGTATTGAGAAAACAATGGGTTGTTCTCGTTTTGTATTCAATTATTTTTTAGCAAAATGGAATGATAGATATAAAGAAGCAGGGAAAGGATTCACCTATGGCACTTGTTCTTTGCAACTACCTGCCCTCAAAAAAGAATTTGTATGGCTCAAAGAAGTGGACAGCACGGCTCTTCCATCTTCTCTTTACAACCTCGCTGACTCGTATTCACGATTCTTCAACAAACAAAACAAAGCACCTCGGTTTAAGTCGAAAAACAATAAAGTCCAATCCTATACAACGAAGCACACAAATGGGAAGATCGCGATTGTAGGGAATAAAATAAAGTTACCGAAACTTGGCCTTGTCACGTTTGCCAAAAGTCGTGAGGTAGAAGGACGTATTTTGTACGCTACTGTCAGAAGGAATCCAAGTTCTTGTCGAAATAGAAGTGCAAGAATTGCCAAAGACAGGTTCCACTGTTGGTATGGATGTTGGCGTGAAAAACGTTGCGATTCTTTCAACGGGAGAAGTATTTGGCAATCCGAAATGGTTTCGGAAATTAGAGAAGAAGCTCGCTCATGCCCAGCGTATTTTGTCTCGTCGTACAAAAGGTGGAGCGAACTGGCATAAACAGCGAATCAAAGTGGCTTGTATACATGAGCGAATCACAAATGCAAAAACTGATTACTTACAAAAACTGTCTACGATGATCATCAAAAACCACGATGTGATTGGGATAGAAGATTTGCAAGTATCCAATATGTTACAGAATCACAAGCTCGCGAAAGCGATTCAAGAAGTATCTTGGTCACAATTCAGAGCGATGTTTGTGTATAAGGCAGAGTGGTATGGAAAACAAGTTATCGTGGTATCCAAAACATTCGCCAGCTCTCAACTTTGTTCGCATTGTGGCAATAAAAACAAAGACGTGAAAGATTTAGAGTTGCGTGAATGGAAGTGTCTTTCTTGTGGTATGCATCATGATAGAGATGTCAACGCAGGACAAAATTTGAGAAAAGAGGCCTTAAGGATTCTAACCGTAGGAATCCCACACTTTAAACAGTTTGTTAGACTGTTAAGTGGGGGTAGTTCAAGAACTGTACTGTTGTAGAAATTGAAAAGAATCATGGAGGTATTATAGTGTGTTTTTCTGCTTTCCTGTTATGGTCGTTTAAGTGGTCGTGTACTTAACGGTGTATCATAGAAAAAAGAATNNATTCTTTTTTCTATGATACATATTAGATTAGGAGAGTATGTTAAATCCTTGAAGGGAGCAAGGATTTAACGATAATAGTAACCGTGGTATTAATGTAACATAGTTGTGTTATATAGTTAATTGATAATATTTGTATTGAATATTACCAATATTTAGTATAGATACTTACTACTATAAGTATAGTAGTAAGTTGTTTTGGGTTACTAATTGATAAATTGTTAGATAGAACCAGTAAAATAAACACTTATGTTGATTGATTTCTCTTATATACAATTCATTCTAGAAGTATCGGTCTATATATTTATATATGATATGACAAAAGGAGAAGAGAAATAATGGACAAACATATTGTGGGTATTTCTATGAAGGATGGTAATATCGACTGAATACCATTTTTTTGTAATATCTTAGTTTGTTGTGAGTTCACATGAAATTCATATTGTTGTGATATTTTTATTTCACTATTAATCTGCTAGTAATAGTTATTTCAATAGAGAGGTTTGACCAAATGAAAAAAAAGTATATTATTTATACAAGGTCATATATTTTGTTGTTTAGGATTTTCTAATTAACTTATGCAAATAAGTAATTTGAAAGTTAATCTCTTCCATTCTATGTGTTATATGCAAGTATTATTAGAAAGACAGAGAGAAAGTGGTTATTTCAACTCGGCTAATTAGTTGAGAGGGCGAAAATTAAGGGAATAATGAATATTGTTTTTGGAGCCTGTTTTGGAGTGACAACTTTTTAAAAATTAAACTTATTTGTTGAGGTGAAATCAATATGTTGGTTTTATTTTCGCGTAAATCAACGGAAGAATTGAAAGGCAGGAGAAAGTAACATGTCAGAAAATTATCGTTCTCGAGAGGAGCGAAGACAAGTACAAAAGAAGCAACCAAGTGCTCATAAAGAAAAAACGAAAGGTAAAACATCGTTTTTTCGTAAATTTTTAATCGGATGCTTAATACTTGGAATCGTAGCGCTCATTGGGGGAGTAACAACTTTTTTCGTTATGATTAAGGATGCCCCTAAACTTGAAAAATCAAAGCTTGTTAATGCGCAATCAGCAAAAATCTATGATAAAGATAAAAACCTGATATATGAATATGGAAAAGAAAAACGAACAAATATTACGTATGAGCAAGTACCTAAATTAGTAGAAGATGCATTTTTAGCTACAGAAGATGCACGTTTTTATGATCATAATGGAGTTGATTTCAAGGGTACTTCGCGTGCGATTTTAGTCAGCCTAACTGGGAACTATGGCTCGCAAGGTGGTAGTACAATTACACAACAGGTTATTAAAAACTATTTCTTATCTATGGATAAAACGCCTAAGCGAAAGGTGCAAGAGATATATTTAGCTCATAAGTTAGAGCAACAATATTCGAAACATGAAATATTAGAAATGTATTTAAATAAGATTAACTTAGGAAATCGTTCTTATGGTATTGCAACAGCAGCTGAAAACTATTATGGAAAAGAGTTAAAAGACTTAACTTTACCAGAGGTTGCGATGCTTGCAGGATTGCCAAAAGGTCCAAGTATATATGACCCAACAAAACCGCAAAATGTAGCGAGAGCAACAGAGCGTCGAAATGTTGTATTACATTTAATGAATCGTCATGGCTACATTTCAAAGAAAGAAATGGAAGAAGCATCAAAGGTTCCTGTAACTGAAGGACTCCTTCCACCTAAAGAAATTACAGAAATGCCGTATCCAGCATTTATAGACGCTGTTGTGAAAGAAGTAGAGAATGAATTACCAGATGCAAATATTGGATCTGATGGATTATCTATTTACACAACATTAGATCAAGAAGCTCAGAAATATGCAGAGAAGCTTTTAAATGAAAAGGTTATTAGCTATCCGAATGATCAATTCCAAGGTGCGTTTACGTTTATGGACACGAAGACAGGTGAAGTTCGTGCTATAGGTAGTGGACGTGGTGAAAATAAAGCGACATTTAAAGGGCGTAATATGGCAATTGAACTAGATCGTTCAGTGGGTTCAACAATGAAGCCAATTTTTGACTATGGTCCAGCAATTGAATATTTAAAATGGCCAACTTACCACCAGCTTGATGATTCACCATATAAATATTCAACAGGACAAGAGGTTCGAAATGCTGATAGAACATATAAGGGTATGATGACAATGCGTGAGGCGCTTAAACAATCACGTAATATACCTGCAATTAAAACAGCAAAAGAAGTTGGTTTAAGTAAATCGCAAAGTTTTGCAGAAAATTTGGGTATTCCATTTGAAAAATCGGCAGTTGAGGCAGATGCAATTGGAACCAACGAGGCGTCACCAACTGAAATCGCAGGAGCATATGCGGCATTTGGTAATGATGGTAAATATACGAAACCGCATTTTGTTAAAAAAGTAGTTTATCCTGATGGGAAATCAAAAAGTTTTGAATCAAAATCAAAACGTGTCATGGAAGATTATACAGCGTATATGGTAACGGATATGCTACGTTCTGTTGTTCGTTCTGGCACAGGTACAGCGGCAAATGTAAGTTCTTTAGATGTTGCAGGTAAAACAGGAACAACTAACTTTTCATCCGGTGATATAGCAAAATATGGTCTACCAGATAGTGCGACACGCGATAGTTGGTTTGCTGGTTATACGCCGCAATATACAATGGCAGTGTGGACTGGATATATGAAAAATGGTCCTGAAGATTATATAAGTAGTAAAAATACGAAAATTGCACAGCAGATTTTTAAAGAGATGATGAGCAAGTTCGGAACAAACACGTCACATTTTAAGATGCCAAGTAGTGTTGTTCAAGAAGGTGATGAATTACGTGTGAAAGGTGCAAAACGAGATTCTTCTCCAAATCCGAGCACGTCAAACTCAAATTCAAATTCAGGCGGACAGAAGAAAAATGATGAGCAGCAGAAACAACAAATAGAGGAAGAGAAAAAGAAACAAGAGCAAAAACAAAATGAAGAAAATGAGAACAATGATCAGAATGGCCAAGGTAACACCATTCCGCCAAGTAGTGGGGATGGAAATAACCAAGGTGGAAC
>NZ_NTRO01000070.1:0-10625 GCF_002560575.1 Bacillus sp. AFS023182
CTTCAATTGAAGATCCTTTTATTTTAAATGAAAGATATTTATTTTAAAATTATTGAGTGTAAATTTTTGCAGATGCATAGCATGGTGCTAAGCTGTCGCATTGTAAGTATATACGGTATTTTCCATTTTTAAGGTTTGTATAAGGTGGATTACGAGGGTCAACACGACTTCCTTCACTCCACAAAGTTTTGGAAAAAAGGACTCCTCCTGTAGTGTCATTCTTAACCCACATTTTTACATCTGCACTACGATAATTGATAGCTTGAAAATTTAATTTTTGATACGGAGAGGTAATATAAATTGGGGCTGAACTTACAGTTCCGTAACCATCTAATACGGTAGAAGATGAAGCAGCATCTGCTTTAGATTGTGGAAAAAATACAAAAAACATTGAAAAACATAAAACAAATATTAACAGCCATTTCTTTATAATCCCTTGAGATAATGTCATTTAACCATCCCCTTTATAAGTATTATTTTTAAATACCAACTAGTTGGTATTAATTAATGTATTATATGCTGAGGAATGTGTTAGGATTAATTAAATATTCAGTTTCTTTAAAAAAGGGGGTTGCTATAGTGAATTATCATCAGAAACAATCAGAAGATACAATTAATAAATTAATGCAATCAGGAATTGAATTGTTTTCTAAGCAAGGTTATTCTAGTACAAGCATTGATCAGATTGTAAAATACGCTGGTTATTCTAAAGGTGCTTTCTATGCTCATTTTCCTAACAAAGAAGAATTTTTACTGAAGCTGATAAAAGAAGGTATTGATTTTTATTTTGAAGATTTAAAAGAAGCTCTTAATGAAAAAAATCGAGATTTACTAAATAAATTTAAAAAACATAGCATGCGTTTGGTGAATGAGGCTTATGAAAAGGGGTCTTCTCCCATGCTTCTTCAAGGATGTATGATTTCGAATGAATTACCACAGATAAAAGAGATACTTATTCTTCAGATGGAAGAATGGAGGACGTTTACTACACATTTTATTCAAGAAATGAAAAATGAAGGTATTATCGGAAGTTCATTGGATGCCAGAACCTTAGCAACAGCTGGAATGGCTCTTTTTAATGGGTTTAATTTGCAACATTTTGTTGATAATCGAATTCAAATACAGGACATGCTAAGTGTTTTTGTTGAATTACTCCAAGTCCAAGAACCTAATAAAAAAGATGAATAAGATTATGAATACTCTATACATGTAAAGTTAACATAACGCACAATTATCGGTAGCAACTATTTTGATAGAACTCTTGTATGTATAGGGATTCTTCTTTTTTTGTCTGCTTATTTGGTATACAGGATTTTATACATCGTTGATATAGCGAGGATTCTAGGGATCCTCGCTATTCTTTTTTTGCATAAAATCTTGTATAAATAAAAAAGAATTTGAAACAAGTGATACGTGAATTATTAAGAAAAAGGGTATATCATTGCTATAGCGAATATATTTTTGAGGTGAGACGCTATGAAGACGTTATATAGTCCTGGCGAAGTGGCAGAGCAATTAGGTATCCAATCTAGTACATTACGTAAGTATGCTGATGTACTAGAAAAAGAGGGTTATACTTTCATAAAGAATGAACGTGGGCATAGGAAGTATAGAGAAAGTGATGTAATGGTGTTTCGTAAGGTTATCAACCTAAAGAACGACACAGATATGACATTAGAAAACGCCACAAAACAAATAGTATCATGGCATCAAGGCGTTGAGATATTGCCATTAGAGCGACACGAAATTGAGCGCTATGAAGAACCGGATTTCAACGCTACAACGCTACAGACGATGCTTCAAGATCAAAACGGGGTCATTGAAAAGCAAAATGAATTACTACAAGAATTAAGCAAACGTTTAATTGAACAAGACCAGCGATTTGCACAAAGAGAATCAGAATTATTGAGCGCTATACAAACGATACAAGAATCCCAGGTACTTATAGCGACAAATTCTAGCGAGGATGTGGCGAAGAACCAAGGGCGTGATGAAATGCTTATGCAAACAATAAGAGAAGTCCAGGAAGTTAAGAAGATGATTGCCGCAAGTAAAGATAAGAAATGGTATGAGTTTTGGAAATAATCTTTTACAAAAGTAAAGCTTAGAGTCATATGAGAACTCTAAGCTTTTTTGGATACTACCGATAAGTGGTGTTATGTTAAGTTCATATGTAGAGGATATGCAAAAAAAAAATTAAGTGTAAAAACATATAGGATGCATGCAGTGAATGATAACCAGAACGTACTATTCAGGAACACATGAAATATATATAGTACAGGCTCAATGAAATTACGATTCTATTGCTTTTGGGGGAGGATATATGGTAAAAAAGGTTCTTCTGTTTACAGATTTAGGAATTGATGATGCCTTTGCTGTTCTGTATACCTTTTTTCGTAAAGATATTCAACTTGTAGGGATTGTAGCTGATTATGGAAATGTATCAAGAGAGAATGTTATAAGAAATATTAACTATTTAAAGTATATTGGGGGGAAAGAAGAGATACCTGTATTTCTGGGTGCTTCTGTACCTTTAACGGGCATATTGGTCCAGTATTTTCCTGAAGTGCATGGGAAAGTGGGATTAGGACCTATCATCCCACCTGAGATTTCTTATCCGATTTACCCTATCAATGATATTTATCGGATTATAGATTCTAATTTAGATGATCTCATAATTATCAATTTGGGAAGGCTCTCATCGTTGGCGACGGCATTTGTCCTAAATTTAGAAACAATGCGGAACGTAAATGAATACATTTGTATGGGAGGAGCTTTTTTTTATCCTGGAAACGTGACTGCTGTGGCTGAAGCTAACTTTTATGCAGATCCTTATGCAGCAAACTTAATTCTGCAGCATGCAAAGAATTTGACAATTATTCCGTTAAACGTCACCCAACACGCAATTGTTACACCCGAAATGGTCCAACAAATCGACGCGTTTCATCGTAATACACAGGACCTTGCAGGGCTTATTATTAAGCCCATGTTAGACTACTACTATAATTTCTACTCTAAATCGAATCCTGGTATAGGGGGAAGTCCTATGCATGATTTTGTAACAATGTGGTATTTGTTGAACCCAGATGCAGTTCTTCTTTCAAAAGTACCTATCAAAGTAATTCCTGATCAAGGAGAAGGATTCGGTCAAAGTATTGCAGATTTTCGTTTTGTGACAAATCCGGGTTATAAAACACATAATGTGGCTTTTCAGTTCAATTACGAAAGTTTTAAGAGAGATATCATGGAAACATTTTTAAGGAAGAGACTGTAACATATCCTAAGTAAACTTCAGATAACGGGAATCATGTAAAAAAGCTAGTATGGATATAGCTTTTTCTTTTTTGTTAATAGATGTTCTAATTTCTTTGTTTGTCATGTTTTGAATGTATACTTTTGTTGTTGTTTTTGACGATAACAGGGGGATTGGTTTGGATTTAATGTTTAAGGGAAAATGAAAGTAAACTAATATTCAAAAGTTTACTTTCGAATTTCTTCAAAAAATAATCAATAAAAAGCTTATATAAGCTTTTTATTGATTATTTTTTCTTAAATAGGCCTATAATTCCATCTATAAAAAATAATATTCCTACAATAAGAGAGTACCAATTTATTTTGTCTTGATAATACAAATAGATGTTACCTGAAATTAGTAATATACCTAATATAAGTAATAAAGTATGTCCGAATATTTTCCACTTACTTTCTCCATTACTTAGTTTTTTTTGAAGATGAACATCTTCTTTAATTAATTCATCTAAAGTTATTTGGTAGATTTCACTTAATTTGATTAGGTTTAATATATCTGGGTAACTTTTACCTGTTTCCCACTTTGAAACAGCTTGAGAAGAAATATGAAGCTTATTTGCTATTTGTTCTTGAGAATACCCGTAATCTTTTCTAAGTGTTTTTAATTTATCAGATATTAGCATTTTAATATCTACCTCCATAAATAGTTTTATATATAAATTATAAGATTAATAGTGCCAAATAAACATGTGATTAATAGTAGAAATGTCCCAACTACTAGTTGATATACTGCTTGAGAGATGATAGAAGCTTATTAATGTGGGATTTTTTATTGAACGTAAATAAATATGTAAAAGTTTATTTTCAGTAATAACAAAAAAGTCCCTTAATAATGCTTAAAGGGACTTTGCTCACACAAATGATCTGCAAATCAATTTACTTTTAATATACAGATCATTTGTATGATAATTTCTATAAATAATTGCTAAATAGTAAACTTACATAAATGCTTTTAAAAGTTCTTGAACCATTGGAAGTACTCCACCTACAAATTTTAAAACTGCCATTGCGATTTCCATATTATTTCCTCCTTTTATGTTGTTGCTAAGATGTGATTTATCTTTATGCTTTTATTATAGTAAGCGCTTACATTTATAACAATATATTTTCATATGCAATGTTGCATATGACGATACCTCTTATAGATAAAAATGAATAATGGTATCGAAGTGGAAAATGAGATTTTATGTAAAATTAAAATTGATATTTATATTTATGGAATTAAATGGTACTAAATGGTATAATTTAACTGAACCATTTAGTACATTGTATAAGTACGAATAAGAACAATAATTAAGTACAAAATTGGTACGTAGATAATGTACTAAAAGGTAAGGGGAAGGAGCACGAAAATGGACAAAGAAAAGATGATTCAAGTGAAGTTTACAGTAAATGAAGAACAGTATAAAAGGCTTGAAATACTAGCAAAAATGAGAGATATATCTGTACCACAATTTTGTAAATTGACATCGTTAGGGGTAAGGGTTAAACCTGCTCAACCAATTATAATAACTAATGAATATGTTATTCCAGAACATGATGTTTTATTGTTAAAAGAAGTTGCAGAACGTTATAACAATGAAAGTCAATTCTTTAAATATGATAAAGAGTTTAATGAGCGATTATATCAGTATGCAATAAAAAAAATGAAAAGAGAATAAAAGAAATATCATTTTAAAAATAAGGGGAATTATATAAATGCAAAAAATAAAACCGATAATTCTCCTACTTATTTCTAGTTTTTTACTATCTGGGTGTGGTGATAAACAATTAAGTGGGAAGTGGAGATTAGTAGATAACGATAAAAATTGTCCAATCTCTTATGAGTTTAAAGAAAAAATTGAAGTCAATCCCAAGACAAAAGCAGAGACAAAAATATTAATAGTAGATATGTATACTCAAAAATTATCAGATGAATATAAACATTTAGGTACATACAATTCATTGGGGAATAAGTGGATTATGATTGATTATGGGAACTCTTTTACTCAAAAGCAAAAAATGGTTGAAGATAAAAATCAATTAAAAGTCTATTTTTCAGAGATAGATAAAATATGTACTTATAAAAGATAAGGATAAGTGGTAGTTATAACGGGTATGTCAACGGTACCGGACCGAGCCCGAAAGGGAGCGGGAGGATAAGGAGTTGATATACTTACTATGCGACCCTCTTGTAGATCCAAAACGTCCATCGTTTTGGCCTGCCAACTGGCGAGGGAGCCCCTCAAGGATTGAGGGGTTGGGGAGTTGGATAGAAGGGGGTCTGGGGAAGAGTTCCCCAGTGGGTTTGGGCAAAGCCCAAGGTTTGCATTTGCCATGCTAAGCATGGCTCGGCGTAGCCGAAAAGCGTCGCAGACCCCTATTGATTTTGATGCTTTAGCGTCAAAATACGTATAGGGTTACATTAATTGACTCCATTTCGTCGCTTTGCTAGACTTATGGTATCAATTAATCTAGGGAAAGTGGTGGTACTTTATGTTGTTCTCTATTTCATTTAATCAATCTCACCAAAGTTCATTAAGCCATAATAACAGGGAAAACATTTATGGGAATCCCGGCATCGATCCATCCAGGTTAGACGAGAATATCTATTTTGTTCAAGAGGACATCCGAAGTGTATACAAGGATGTCTTTCAAGAAGCCGTGGACAAGTATAACGAGAAACAAAAACGGAATGACCGTAAGATTAAGGACTATTACGAAAAAATACGTAAAGATGAAAAGACACATGAGCAACGAGAACTCGTTGTAGCGATTGGGGAAGGCAAAGACGACCCAAAGTATAGGGAAGCTAAAAAGGAAGCGCTAAAACAGTACGCTGAGGCGTTTCAAGAGCGAAATCCAAATCTAGCAGTTTATAACATGGTTTTACATGATGATGAAGCAAATCCGCATTTACATATTAATTATGTACCGAATTTCGAAAGTAGTCGAGGATTAACGAGGCGTGTCGGAATGGATAGAGCCTTGCAACAACAAGGCGTAAAAGGAAAAGGGACGGAGTTAATTGCAAACTGGAGAACATTAGAAACGGCTTATATTGAGGAATTAGCAAAAGAGCATATTCCTGATTTTGAGAGAGCAAATGTAGGGTCACACAAGTACATGAAAGTCCGTCAGTACAAAGAATATGCTGAAATGAAATCAACCGTTGAGTATCAAATATATGAAAAAGAAATGCAGTTAGAAGTTTTTGACCATCATATGCAATATGCTGAAGAAAAAGTAAATGAATTACAGATGGTAAAAATACATGTAGCTGATAAATACAAAGAGTTAGAAGAAGTGGAACAACAAGTAAAAAGTGAAAGTGAAAAGTTACAGCTGATTAATCAGCGATATATAGAGTTAGAAAAAAAGGTGAAACAGCAGCAAAAAGAATTGGATAGTGTTGCGAATCAAGTACCAAATGAACCTGTTAAAATTCCATTTTTGCGTAAAGAAGTAATAACAGAAGTACAGGATAAAATGTTTGGGAAAGCTGAAATCACAAAGAAACAGACAAGAAATTATGTGTTATCACCAGAACAATATCAAAAATTAACAAAACAAGTGAATGCAGCGGTTACTATCAAAAAGGATTATGAACGTTTGAAAAAAACAGATTTTGTGAAAGAGAATGAGAGTTTAAAAGTACATGCGGAGGGGTGGATGGAAGAAAATCGAACATTGAAACAAGAAAAAAGTCAGTTGCAAAAAGAAGTTGGTGTATTAAATAGAGAAATAAGTTCGTTAAAAGCCCATATAAAGGACTTACAGGCAAATATAAGGGTTTTATATCAAGAGACGAAAAAGATCTTTAAAGACCGATTTGAGTCGTTTAGAGGGTTTGTGAAAAATAAATTGGATAATAAGGGAATAGATAATCATTTTGAACAGGAACATAAGAGAGAAACCAATAGACATCGTGGATTAGATATGGAAAGGTAAAAAAATAGGGAAACTTTGTTTTCATCTTTAAGGTTATTGAAAACGTGATAGAATGAAAAAAAGAGGCATGCGGCAAACATGACTCTTTTTAAAGGGTATCCTACGAAAATACCTAAAACTCATTTATCTGGTTATAGATTATCATAATTTGATTTATAATCAAATAGCAAAAAATAGGTATTTTTGTTGATTCCCTCAATTAAGGAGGAATTAACTTAGATATGACAAAGAAAAATATTGATCTTGTACAAGCTGAAAAAAAGGCAAAAGTAAGAGATAGTAAGATTGATAGTATTTATGAAAAACTTGAAAATAGTGGTGGACTTTCTAAAGAAGAAAGAGCCATGATGCTACAAGTATTGAGTAAAATGTCTGGTGGAGAAGAATACTTCATTGGTAAAAAGAAAAAACCTACGGATCGGGTGAGATTTGTGCAAATGATTACAGAGAATATTGATTATTTATGTGAAATTGGCTATTTAACTCAACCGGAAAAGGCATTTTTATTTGATATTTCAAGATTTCTAGAATTTAAATCAAATGTTATTGTTGAAAAAAATGAAGATGATGATATAAAACCGAATGCAGCATCTCCTAGTTATTTATCTAAGAAATTAGGGAAAACAAGGACTTCTATTTCAAAATTGATGAATGAATTGCTTGAAAAAGGAGTTTTAGGAGTTGCAGAAACTGGTGTAATAACTGAAGATGGAAGAACTTGTTCAGCAAGGACTTGGTTTGTTAATCCTAATATATTATGTAATTCACCTAAAGACGATATTGATAGAGCGACTCAACAAATTTTTTCAAAAGCTTTACGTAATATCAAAATTGAAGGTAATAGGAGAAAACATAAACTACCAATTTATTTATTTTAAGATGTCAATTTTTATATTGACATCTTTTTTTATATATGATTTTCCATTTTATAGGTGTTAAAAAAAATTAACACAGGTGTTAAAAAAAATTAACACCTCATGTCTTATAAACCCTTGTTATTACTGACTTTCTTCACTTTGCTCTTCTCACTCTTATATATAAGGCTAAAAGTTCCGCAAGGAACAGGTAGTATTTTTTGAGAACCCCACTCAAAAAATCTCCACCTTTTTCGCTTCGCTCCATTCTTGCAAAACTTTTTTCGGCAGGTATAGGCATGTCGCCAAGCCGAACATACCAAAAACGAGAATTTAGGTAGCACGACTTGGACTAGCAATTGTACCCGCCGAACCGCTAGTGCTTTCGTTCAAAGTATTGTTCTTTTACCATATAATTCAACGTTATGTGGGGTTTAGCCCCCACACGACTAGCCAGCATTCACACCCAAAAACAAGGGGAGTTATCGTTTATTTGGGAAAATATGTAATATTTAATTTAGAATACCGTATCATTTAATTGTCGGACTTTTTAAAGGAGTGATATTGTGAACAAGAAAAGAAATGCATTTTTTAAAGTTATCCCATTTTTTGTTTGTTTAATTTTTGTATTACAGACTTCTATAGTAGGTTATGCAGAAAGTGTATCTAATCTTCCATCTAGTTTTAAAAATGAAATAAATAGTTGTGATAAATTACTAAATAATATTTCTTCTAATGATTTTGAAAGAACTGTATCAGTTGAGAATAATACTGAGACTATTAAAATTACAAATACAAACCTTGTTGAAAAATTTGTAAATGAGAGCAACTTTGAAAAACCTTTAGGGCGTACTCCAACTGAAATTACTTTTGTAAGAGTTTTATCTCAAGTTGAGAATAAAACTAATAATTTTCAAGATTTAGCACCAGGCACGTTATATGTCAAAAATAAAAGTTATACAGAAGCTTGTGGAAGTTCTATTTTGAAAAAAGTAAGTGGAAACTCTGGATCTTTGACTTTAAGCTTTTCAGGGAAGGTTGCAGCAACATGGAATGCTAATGTTGGTATTAGTGCAAGTGCTGTTTCAGCTGGTGTTGGGTTTAGTGTTACGGCAGAGTATTCTGTTACTCAAAGTAATACGATAGATACATATGGAAAATATGCTGAAATAAGAGCATATGCTGAATATAATGGATATCGTTTTGAAGTATGGGAAGATGGTTGGTTTAGTGATAGCAAGGTTGGAACTGGTACGGCATTAAGACCAGTAGGTATATGTTTTGTCACATATCGTTAATAAAAAAAGAACTCTTGTTATCAAGAGTTCTTTTTTTTATTCTAATAATACATAAAAGAAAAAGGAGGGATATATTTGAAACATAATAAATTATGTTTCATGGTTTTGATATTTTTATCATTGGTCGGAATAATTTTAATTTTAAAAAGTATAGATTTAGCCGAATTATGTATTCATTCATGGGTACAAAAAATGGGTGGAGATACAGATATAGTAACTTATAATATGATTTTAAATAATTATGTGAGTAACATTCAATTATTAGGTGGAATTATATTTGGAATCAGTTTTTTCTTTTTAATCTATTCATTGTTTTTTGTAAAAAAAACAAGTGTAGAAAAATAATTAAAACGATATATACGTTTTAACAAGTCTCTTAGCTTATCTGAGAGGCTTGTTTGTTTTGGGTATTTTTGTATATGTAGGAAAATATAAAAAGGTTACAATAAAAAGTGTAAACGATAATTTGTTACAAGATGTAACAAATATGTATCATAAGCTATGTTAGATTTGCTTTTTAAAAAGCCTTATTTATCAAGATTTTTAGCCTGTCTCTTTCTATATCTCCTAGTAGGGCTTTTCTCCATACAATGGTCAGGTAGTATTTTTTAAGAAACCCACTCAAAAAATCTCCACCTTTCCTTCATTGCATTCTGAAATTCGGCTGGTTTTGAGCTTTCGCCAAGCCGAACAGACCAAAAACAAGGAGAACTTAAAAATTCCCCTTTATAACAGTATTTTTTGATAATATACTGTATTATTTTATTTAGATTTACAGTAAGAGTATGGAAAAAGTTAAAAATATTAGGAGGTTTATTTATGAAAAGAAAATTAGTATTATCTATTGTTTTTTCAGGTGCTTTAGTATCATCAATCGGATTTGTAAAAGATTTTCAAGGTACAAAGGTATTTGCACAGACTGATGGAGATCAATACAAACATGTTACTAAAGAAGAACAAGATCAAAGAGAAGATGCAATAGCAGAAGAGAAAGATGTTATCACTGTTATAACATCAGAAGAACAAGACATGGTGGAAAATGGGTCAGTTCAAGAAGGATTTGTTCCACAAGCAAATGGGACAGGTTTCTATTTTGAAAAATCCCCCCAAAATTAAGTTCATTATGGGGTCTCGCCAGCATTTTGGAAAAAAACACGCTAAGCAAAAAATAAAATAAGCTGTCCATATGGATAGCTCATTTACATAATTCCCGTGGATCTTCAATTGAAGATCC
>NZ_NTRO01000071.1:0-35770 GCF_002560575.1 Bacillus sp. AFS023182
CAGGGGGGGGGGGGAGCAATGGAACTTTTTTACACAACAAATACTTTATCAAGACCTAAATCGTAAAAAGTCATAAAAAATAAGGAGTGAAACATATTAGTCATGTATAATATGTTTCACTCCTTTTACTTTTTCTTCAACAATCGCGCCCGATTGTTGAAGATGCTTATTGAAGAAAAGCACTCCTTTACTTTAAGTACAGGACTTCACAACCTTTTTTTACGGCTCATTAAACTCAATTCCTATTGTGTTGTACATGCAAAAAGACGCTTCTTATTTAAGAAAAGCGCCCGACTGTTAAACCATGAAATATGCGAAAGATCTCTCTAATTTATTTGACTATCACATCCGTTTAGCCATCCATAAAGCAGGAAAATCACCCACTTCACCATATAGAGAATGTAAAGGGGTTTCACACCTTCAATACTGCTTCTACGGCTAGGCGAGGAAGGTCGCTGAATTATGGTGCTTTAGGACCAATCAACGCCATCCCAAGAGGATTGCAACTTTCGCAACAGAACAATTTGGCCGAGATGATATGTATCGTGCATCATGATATTGCTGAGTAAACACTCAATAGAGTACCTGTTAGCTGCATACGGAACTTTTAACTTTTCATCGTCAAGGTCCGCAATGACCGTTTTTAATTTATTCATGACTTCATTGAGGCGCTGCACTGTCTGGGCCCACCCAATTTCGTCTTCTGGATCCCCCGGATTTCCAAAGGTTTCTTCATTGTCTTCTGCCTTATGCGGATTCTCTGTGACCTTAATTCGATGGATTATGTCTTCATTCCAAAATATCAAGTGGTTGACAATCTGCCAAATCGAATTGCTGATTCCCGAACTTGTCCATGCTGCCTCAGCTGCGCTGACTCCATGAAGCGCCTGATCCATGGATGCAAACCAATCATTCTCATGACAATGCATGTCTAGTTGTTCTAAAAACATTTTGGTTACAACTTGCATACAACCAATCTCCTCACTGTTTAGTGTGATTTTTCAAAGTTAAAAGACAAGAAAAATATTCTCAATGAAATACTCCAATCATTTATATTGAGAATACAACAAAACCATGATCACTATGACTTATTCGGCTCATCCAGCTTTTATTCCTTCATCATGACAAGTAAAGTACTCTATATCACAAATTTCATATGAACATCGCAACTTTATTTAAAATGTTATGTCTTTTTTATAAATATTCCAACAGTATTTCAATTCTATAATGTGTGTGATAAGAAAGTTTTTTGTTAGATTCATTAATCCGTTATTGTTTTAATTAGATTCCTGTTTTAAAGTTCTAAATGCAAATGCACCTGAAATGATTTGTAAAACCACTGGAAGGAATAACATAAATAAACCTAAAAACAATGAAATTATACTTAATACAATCATGCAAATACCATAAGTTTTATTATTTATTTTATTAACACAACAAGCTAATACTAATAGGCCTATTTGAATAATTAAGGCGATGCTAGAAGTAATGATAATATATTCTTCAATACCTCCAGAACTAGTATTAGAACTTGTGTAGGAGATACAACCAATTACAATTAATAAAGAAAGTAGGAGTCCTAAGATTCCTCCGATTAAGCCGATTACAAATTCTATAGTACGCTTCAAATTACAATACCACCCTTCAAAATACTATTTAAATTGGCCCTTATAAATTTACCATGATTTTGGAGTAGCTAAATATTTTAATTAGATTTTTGTCTTAAAGTTCGAAACGCTAATCCACCAGAAATAATTTGAAGAATTACTGGAATAAAGAAAAGGAATAATGACATAACCCATGTTACTAATGGGAGTAATATCATACAAAGTCCGTAGGCTATATTGTTAACCTTATTTACTGAACATGCTAAAACTAACAGCCCTATTTGAATAATTAATAAAATAGAGTAATAAGTCAAAACTTTATAATCAATATCACCATCCATAGCAGTAATAGCTATCATCAATAGAATAAGAGAACCTATAACTCCCAAAATACCACCAATTAAACCCAGTATAAATTCAGGTGTTCTTTTCATTTCTAATACCTTCCTAACTATTAATATATTATGTATTTAATGTCCATTTATCTATATTACCAAATGTAATTTGGAAAAACTATGCATAAATGTATTGGGTTTAATATTAGATGTATCTGTTCTGGTTCTGTTGGGAGTAGAAGCCATGCATATGATAAAAAAAACAGATTGATTTACGGGATCAGTCTGTCCAAAACCAGAAAGAATTCATCCATCAATTGCGTGGGCTTACAGTATAAAATACAATTCCGCTAGAAATATTTGCGCTATATTCTCTTTTATTTTATCTTTGCACCAGAACCTTACAATTATGATAGTTGATTAACCACACTTTCTAAAAATCTGTCTACTTTTTCTTCTGATGTATCCGGCGTATGATAACCAATCGTAAATGTAAGTCTTCCATTATAAGAGCTTGCCCCCATTGAAAAGAATGGTGCATACATAATGGGTGATGTCATATACCCATCCTCAGCTTGAACTTCACCAAACCTAATAGGTTCATCTGCAATCACCCCAAAATTTGTAAGTAACGGCAACGCCATCCCCATCTGTAAAGCCTGTTCGTATTGCTGATTATACATTTCCTTCACCACAGATAGCTTCATACCTGCCAGTAGCTCCATTCCTGCTGCTGAAGAAAGACCCGGATTTTGAGACTTTATTTTATCCATTGATTGTTTGACTCGAACGAGAGTCTGATTAAATGATTCATCATCTTCCATTTTAATCACTGGCATTTCCATACCGGATAAGTTGCAAATAGCACCAGTTGTATAATTAGGCAGATATCGACGTAAATCAATTGTTAAACCGATCATTTTTTCTACGGTGCGTGGTTCTGCATACACAGTGAAACGTGATAAAGCTCGGAAGTATGCAGTCATGATTGCATCATTCAAGGTAACCTGTTGTGCTTTTGTCCATTGGATTAGACGTAGAGTTTGCTCATAGCTCAACCGCCGTACGGACATTTTTGGATATGTATTTTTGTTCGGTTGAGATGGAAAAGACCATAACGATGCCTGTTGTTCTTGGTTAGGACGATACGCACTTTTTACGTCTGATATTCCAGTATATTTGAATACAGGTGATTGATCACGAAAACCCTCATTCCCCTCACCAAATTCCTTTATAATTTGATCCTTAGATTGTCCCAAGGAAAGTTGAGTATAAATTGCTCCCAGCAAATTAATATATTCCTTGACTCCTGCACCATCTGAACATAGATGAGATAATTTCACAACCAACATATCTGTTGTAGTGCCTCGTAATAATTTTGTTTGAACCATAGGCCCCTGAATACGATCTCCAGATTCCTTAATAAAATCTATTGTCATCATTTCAAGTTCTTGATCATTTCCTTCTGCAAAAAGACAAATAGGTGAGTTAGTACCCGATGAATGTTCCTCCCAGTAAGGAATATCATTTTCTACAAAACGGCTGTTCAAAACCGGCTGCAATTGTAACGTTATCCTTACTGATTGTTCAAGTATTTTCTTTGATATACCTACAGGAAAATAAAGAACTGCATTAATTTGTTGATCTGCAGAATAAAGACCTAATAAATAATTCATTCGATCTTGAGGTGTTACTGAATACTTTCTTTGTTCCATAATTTTGTCCCCCCCTTAAGGATATTTTTGGTTATAACCTCGTTCTCCATATAGTTGTAACTTTTCTAGCCATTTTTCTTCAAGAGCTAATAATGCTTATTTTTCGATTTTTCTTATGAAGGCATCTTTTCCGTACTGGTTCCATTCCTTTTGCAACTCTTTGTTGGTGGTATACCCATTTTTTATTGTTATTAACACTTCCTATCCCTTTTAAATAAAAATAAACACAAATTTATTTTGTTTATAAATACACAAACATTTTATAATAATGTTTGTGTATTTTCAATAAAAACCAAACGAATCATTTTTGTGTCTGTTAGGCATACACACAAAGATAAGAAATGGTGCCCATGGCACTTACGTTTTCGTTTCATCACACCAGCTTCTATAGCTAATTGATTAAATGTAGCTGGAGACATATATCGATACCATTCTTCGGCAAATAAAGATAATTCTTGTTTTGGATACGGATTCATAAAAAGAACGTCACTCCTTCTCATTCATATAAGAGAATAGTAACGTGCTTTTACCTTTAAAAAATAGAGCTAAATGCTTAAGTTGATAGACATTGGGTAGCACCACGTTACCGAGATATCTACAATACAGTTCGTACATCGTTGTATGGGTTTAAACATCCAAGCCAATATGAGGATGTATTGATCAAGCCCGTCCGGAAGATCAACATCAACCTGATTATGGAAGAGTGGGAAAATATTCAGCGGATCATATTGTCACTTGACCTGAAAACAACAACACAAAGCATCATAGTTGGAAAGCTTAGTGCTTATGCACGTAAAAATAAAACCAAACGTGCTTTGTGGGAGTACGACAATATCATCAAAAGTCTATATTTTCTTGAATATATCGATTCCGTATCAGTTCGTCGAAATGTACAACGCGCATTAAATCGAGGGGAAAGCTATCATAAATTGCGTAGAGCAGTATCCTATGCTAACTTTGGTAAACCCCGTTTCAAAACTGAACAAGATCAACAGCTATGGGGAGAGTGCAGCCGACTGCTTACGAATTGTATTATTTACTACAATGCTAGCATTTTGTCTAAAATGCTGACTTATGGGGAAAGAATGGAACGAGATTCAGATATGTTGAAACGGATTTCCCCGATTGCATGGCAACATATCAATCTTTATGGTCGCTACGAGTTTAATAAAAAACAAGAATCGATTGACATGAGCGAAATTATACAGGAATTGATCCAATCAAAGGTTATACCAAGTGTGGATTTGAAATAAGGTTGCATTGTTTTGAAAAAGTGAAACTGTTTTTAATGAATTAGGAACTGTTGAGCGATAATAGAATTGTTCCGTTAAGAGCCATTTAGTTTAACGAGCTGTGTTCCAATTAATTACTTCAATTAAATGGAATTTAATGTTAATATGGTAAAAATACTGGGGATTATTTTTACTAAGTTTTCTTTTATTTTTAATTAGTGAGATTCATCTATGGTTTATGTTAAAAAGAAGGTTTTAATATCAAAATAAAAATTTTCTTTAATAACCCAACATTTTTTATCACGCAAAATAAGTATTAAAAAAAGTGCAAAATAATATGGGGTGAGGATTTTGGTAACAAGCATGGATTTAGCCTCCTAAAATAACAACAAATAATTTTAGGAGGCTAATATAATGAAATTTAATATAAAGTCTAAAGAATTTAGTCCATCAAAAAAGGAAGTATCTACAAGGATCTTAATGATGGTACTCGCTCTATCTGTACTTGTGGCTGCTATAACGGTTGATTTGGTCAATCCAGTTCTTCCACTTATAAGCGAAGATTTAAAAGCTTCGAAAGCTCAAGTCAGTTGGGTGGTAAGTGGTATAGCACTCGTACTTGCTATTGGCGTTCCCATTTATGGGCGTATGTCGGACTTTTTTGAGTTGAGAAAGCTGTTCTCTTTTGCCATTTTGATATTGGCGATTGGAAGTCTTATCTGTGTACTTGCTCCTAACCTTCCCTTATTGGTTTTGGGACGAATGGTTCAAGGTGCTGGAATGTCAGCTATTCCGGTTCTTTCAGTCGTAGCCATTGCGAAGGTTTTTCCTGAAGGAAAACGAGGGGGTGCCCTAGGCCTCATAGCAGGATGTATCGGTGTCGGAACTGCTGCGGGTCCGATTTTTGGAGGATTAGTCGGTCAATTATTAGGTTGGCAATCTCTGTTCTGGTTCACGTTTTTGTTGTCCATCATTATCATTCTCGGTGCACTCTATGCACTCCCGACTATCACACCGACGTTAGAGGACGGGAGCCATCGGAGCTTTGATCTTATCGGTGGGATTTTGCTCGGACTTACAGTAGGTTTACTTCTTTTTGGCATAACACAGGGGGAGACGTTTGGTTTTTCTTCGTTCTCTTCGTTTGGTAGTCTAATTGGCTCTCTATTGGCTTTGTTAGGGTTTATCTGGCGCATTGTCACCGCAGAGAATCCATTTGTACCTCCTGTCCTGTTCAAAAATAAGTATTATGTAAATTCGGTAATCGTAGCGTTCTTTTCGATGTTTGCCTATTTTGCAGTTCTTGTTTTCGTTCCATTGCTGGTCGTAGAAGTGAATGGACTCTCTCCTGGAGAGGCAGGAATGATACTATTGTCGGGAGGTGCGCCTGTGGCGATTTTTTCTCCTTTTGTTGGTCGTATTTCTGATCGTTTGGGGACTAAACGTTTGATTATCGTAGGGCTGACAATTATGGGGATTTCAACTTTATTCTTGTCAACATTTGCTTCTGGAGCTTCTTCTATTTTGGTGTCAGCAGGAGTCCTAGGCGCAGGTATTGCCTTTGCGTTTCTAAATTCCTCAGCCAATAATGCTGCGGTAAGTTCCCTAGTGAAAGAACAAGTCGGAGTGGGAATGGGAATTTTCTAGGGTGCTTTGTACCTTGGAGCAGGTACAGGGGATGGAATTATTGGAGCAATATTATCAGCTCGACGAGAAGCTGATCATTCCATAAATCCTCTCTATGTACTGGACGCTGTATCGTACTCAGATGCATTCCTGGCAACGACAACCGCTGTGATCATCGCGCTAGTAGCCTCATTTGGATTGAGGGGCGACGGTCAGTAGCAGCATAGCCTTTTAGTTTCACGATTGTGGAAGAGAATCATAGGTAGATAATGATCAAACTTTTAAAGACGGTTGAGCTTACGAAATTCCTCCTGAATCTTTTACATTTCAGGAGGGATTTTCATAATAAACCTTTTCGGGGGGATATGCAAAAATACCCATTTTTTTGTTTAGAGTGTTATTAAATTCTTAAGTTGATGGATGTGTGGTGCTACCCCTATACTTTTTTACTTCTTTTACTAAATCATCTGCATTAGTAAATTGACTTTCTATAATAATTTTTTGAGCTCTTTCTTTAGATGCAGCAAAATTAAATTGTTCAGTTAAAGGAAGTGAAGAAATATCTAAACCATTCAATTTATCTAAGCTGTCTTGATGATTTCTCATACGCGGTCCCAAAAGCACATCATTTGCGTTGGCACCATAAAAATCAGGTGCTTCTTGAGAACCACGAAAAGCAATAACAACTTGTTTCGTTTCATCATTTTTATAAATAGTTGCATCAAAACTATTTTTTGGATTATGCAATGATACAGAAGTAGGTATTTCAACACGTTTCCAAGTTTCTAAATGGTCCCCAACTTCTACGTCAACACTAGGCTTATCTTTATAACTACCTCCTGATAAGCGAGCAAGAGCTTCATCACTAACAGAACTACTCATAGTTTCCCTCTCCTTAAAAAAGATTTATAGTATGAATTATAAAACAATTTCAGGAGGCAAAATATGGGTAATTTAAAAAAGAAAAATATTATCATTTTAATCATTTTAGCAATTATAACTTTAACTATAGGATGTACAGCCAAATTTATTCATGATAGAAATACTGCAAAAGAAAAAGCTACTAAAGTTGTAATACAGTACATGAAAAAAGAAAACAATATAGAACTTGTGGTAACCAATGTGAAAATTGAACACTTAGAACGTGAAGGTTTTATTACAGTTGGAGGATATGATAAAAATAATAAACAAAAAAGATATTACGTTGTAATAAATAAGATTCAAAATTACACAGTTGATTACTGGGGAGATGCTAAGTAAAAAATGAACTAATTGTAATTTATAATAAACTCCCAACAGCTAAATACATAAAATTAATTTTCAATAGATTTCAATGATACAAAAAAATCAAAAGATTTTTTGGGAGAAAATATGGATAAATTAAAAAAGAAAAATATTATCATTTTAGCAATTATAGTTTTAGCCATAGGCTCTACTTCATTAATTATTCACAATAGAAATACTGCAAAAGAAAAAGCTGCTGAATCTGCCATACAAACTATGAAAAAAGAAAAAAATATAGATTTCGTGGTAACGGATGTGAAAATTGAACACTTAGAACTCGAAGGTTTTATTACAGTTAAAGGATATGATAAAAATAATAAGCAACAAAAATTTTATGTTGTAGTAAATAAGATTCAAAATTATAAAGTTGATTATTGGGGAGGAAAAAACAACTGAATAAACCAAATTATTTCTATGTATATTCTATGTATACTCTATACATAACAAGTCAACATAACGTAACATTATCGGGATTCAATGTATTTAGAAGACTATTAAAAGTCCTCCAGATTGTTTAACTGGAGGACTTTTGTGTTCACATAATTATTGTTAGCGGAAGTTAGCTATTTAGCTTGTATAGACCAATGAAGGATTTTTTTATCAACGGGATCTAGTCCATCGATTGGGCTATTTAAATCCCATAATTTGATTGAATTTGTTTCCTCATTTTCTTGAAAGGGCTGTAATATACTTAAATTAGTTATATAAATTGCACTGTAACTTATATTTTCATTAGGTCTTTGAATCTTAATAAGTCCTCTAAATTTCAAGCTTTGAGCTTTTTGTGAGGTTTCCTCGTATAGTTCTCTTTTTGCACATTCTCGTAAAGACTCATTTTGTTCTCTTCCACCAGCTGGTAATTCCCATTGCTTTCGATATGTATTGAAACATAAGAGATATTTATCATTATAATTTGCGACTATAAAGGAACTACCTATAGGTGAATAATGATTTATAGCATGCTCTTCTATGTTTAGAAATTCTAATAAACTATAACCATGAGAATTAACTGCAATACTCATATATCGTTTCGCCTCCTTTCTTTTTTACATAAAATTCGAACTCGGAAGTCAATGAATCTCTTTTTATAAATTTAGATAATGCGTAGTATGGGGATAGATATCATCTTTTAGGAATCCTGTGGAGATGTAGAATTTGTCAGCCTGTTCTGTGTCTGTATAAAGTACCAAGACTTTATAATGCTTTCTTGCATCACAAATGATGGTATTTAACAGGAGCTTTCCTAGCCCATTTCTCCGACTATCCTTAGCAATATAAAATCTTCTTAATCGTCCAATTTCTTGTCTCTTTGAGGATGGGTCTATATTAAGCCCTCCAATACCAACTAATATATTTTCTTTGTTAAACACACCGTATAAGGATTCTCTGGGCTTATCAAAGGTGTTGATACCAGCCTTATAATCATTAACTAGTCTTTCAAGAAAACGAAAGCCATCTTTCTTGCTCTCTTGCACTAAATAAGTGAGATCATTATAAAAGAGATCTTGTATCTGTCTGACTTCAAAATCTTTCATATTTCCCTCCCTGATGATTAAGTTTATACACTATATTCTTGTTAAAAAAGAGTAATCCCTTTCTGTATACTCCATACATGCTTGGTTAACATAACGTCTCAATATCGGAAGTAAATTTAAGTTGTTTTTAGAGTAGGTATAGCTAATCCAAATTCCTGAATTGCACGCCTGAATTCCTCTTTGTTTTCTAAATAAGGATGATGTTTATCTTCTAAAATAGTAACGGACATATTAGGAAACTTAAATTTTTTATAATGATCTGGGCCAACAGCATCATCATACTTGCCACTAATTACGAGAGTTGGTACTGAAATTTCAGCTGTGATTCGAGTATAATCTTGAAAAAACTCAGGATCCGCATGTACATATTTACGAAAATCAGGACGGTGTTTAAGCTCTTTATCTAAGGTTTCTAAAACTTTAAGGTTTTTTCTATCTGTGAACTGTAAATCATAATACTTTCCCATTTCTAGCAGTTTTTCAGCTATTGCAAAGAAGTCTTTATAGAAAGAATCGATTGACACATAAGAATCCATAATATTATCTTCTTCTAACCAGCTTCTTCCTACATTCATTTGATGCATGTTTGACTCTCGCTTGTTTAGTGTACAATTAAGCAAGATTAAACTTAAGACACTGTCAGGGTGTTGTTTGGCGTAATTAGTAGCTAAAATACCACCAAATGAGTGTCCCATTACAATCCATTTATCTATCTTTAATTCTTGCCTTATTTCCTCAAGATCTAAAAGTAATCTTTTAAGTGAGTAATCCCCTTTCGGAGCGAGTGAAGAGCGACCACACCCCCGCTGATCAAGATAATGCATTTCCATAAAACTTTCCAAAAGAGGCCCGCCTGTCTGTTCAAAAGGATAACTCCAATAACCAGGACCTCCATGTAAGAAAATACAAGGTAATCCTTGTCCACTTTTGCTGATATGTAAGGTAGTACCATCACTTGTCATTAAATTTTTCATTTTATGAATCCTCCTTAAAATGAACTTTTCTTTATTAATAGTTCGTGACTGTTCCTTAGAAAACCTACCTTAAAAACCTGTATATTCTATACATACTCAGTTAGCATAACGCCTCAATATCGGTAGCAAGGATAAGATGGATCCCTACTCTCACAAAGAATCCCCGGCCTATCAACATTCTGTGAAACATCCTCTTCACCTACGTATGTAGTTTCTTATTCATCCCATTATATTAGTGGTTAAAAGCAAACATTGTCTTTATTTTTTTCCTCCATATGCATAAAATTCCTCATAAACTAACGGCTAGCTTATGGGATAATCATTAACTCAAGGCCAATTTATGTTTCCAATTCCGTTAGATAATTAGATAATCACCTATAAAAGTAAGTGTTTTCCGGCCAACTAATGCTTCCAAATGCAATCGACTTATGGGTAAAGTGACATTAAGTCCTTTTTATTTGCAAATTTATGTGATATATTTTTAACATAAGGAGCGAAATATATCACATAGGGGGATTGTATGAAAAATAAAATAGCTTATTTAGGATTTATCGGTTTTTTAGGTTTTTTGGGTCCTTTCACATTTTTAGGTGATATTACGTGGGCAGGTCTCTTATTCAGTTTCTTTTTCTTCTTCGCATATGCAAAAGTAGTACCAGATGAGCTTTTTATACTACATGTTCGCATCTCTGCTACAAGAGCTTTTTTCGTAGCATTGGTACTAGGTATCATACTAGTTTTGAGTATTTTTATTTTTGAAAATCTACATATAATTCGTTTCCTTGTTATTATTTCAGTTTTTGCACCATTAGGTACCTTCTTAGTTAATTTAGAAATATTTGAGCGTAGAGAAAAGAAAGGAATGCAAGATGCCACTTAAGACTCGAATGAAAGAATATAGAGTAAAGTTAAATATGTCTCAGGAAGATTTAGCTAATAAGGTTGGGGTTAGAAGAGAAACAATTGGCAATCTCGAAAACGGAAAATATAACCCTTCATTCAAACTTACTTATGATATTGCAAAGGTTTTGGAAGCGCCTATTGAGGCTCTGTTTTGGTTTGAAGAATAGATTAATTCTAGTACAAGTAAGTAAACTTTTGTAATTGATATGTTCATGAGTTTTGATCAATCTTTTTTATAAAATCTACATCCAGACTTTTAACATGGGAATCCATTTTGATTAATCTTGATATGCTCCCCATTAGGTAGACAGATAAAAAATAAAATTTGTTTTCCTCGAGGTGTATTTGTATCAAACTGACCCTTAATGCTAATGCCTTTATTCTCAAGTTTGTTGAAGGCTTGGTTCAGGATATTTACGTCTTAATTTGTTTAACTCTATATTTATTAGATAGATTTTATATAACAAGGAAAAAGTAGGGAAATGAACGACAAAACTGCACAGTTAATTTCTTTGGAATCTAGATGAAACTTATACCAAATTCAAGAGAATATTTTTTATCGTGCGATTAAAAATTGTCGTTGAGGCACAATTTAAGTATTGAAATTTTCTATACTTAGATGTATTATATTTTTGTATTTTTCTCTATCTGAAACAGAGAAAACATCATCACTTCTGAAAGGACCCGAACTTCAACGGGTTCTTTTTCTACTTGAATTCATTTCTGATGCATTGTATTATATTTTCATGTCTTACTTACATAAATCATTATCGGAAAGAATCTGCATTCGAGCAGATTCTTTTTTATGGGTTGGTATTTGCTTTTCTTAGCTTGATGGGTATGTATGGTGCCCCCTGCCAGAAAATAAATCATATCCTATAATTATGCTTATTTCACAACAATTTTAACTTCGGCCCCATCTGGTAATTCCTCACTTTATAGCCTAGATAGGAGCCAGCACCGCTATTATCAGCTGGTTTTATATTTCTCACTGTATTTAAAAAGATGCTCTTGGATTTCTCCAAGAACATCTTTCATAAAACTTCATTTTTCGCTTGTTTATCAGCTACCTTATGATAACAACCATGTTTTACTACTTGTCTAACATCAATTGATTCATTTTTTTCAGTTTCCACCATGTCTGAAATGTCTACAACAATTGTATTCGTTAAAATACTTACCACATATCCAGTTAATTGTAAGGAAGGATTCTCTCGATAAGGGAATCGAACGTAATCCCCAACTTCTACTTTTGTTGTAAGTTTCATATAGTAACCTCCTAAATCAACATTAATTATTCAGTAGATTTTTATCTTTTTGTTTCTTCATACTGCTTCGCAAGTTTGTAAAATGAAGAACGTTTGATACCATATTTCTCCATAGCCCCTACTGCTGTAATGGCACCAGATTTCCATTCTTTATAGGCTGTAATGAATTCTGCTGTAATTTCTACTGGAGGACGTCCTAAACGTCTCCCTTGCTTCTCGGTCAGGGCGATTCCCTCCGCTTGCCGTTGTTTAATAGCATAACGCTCTTTTTCTGCAAAAGCAGATAAAATTGTAAGAGTTGCTTTTTGAATAGCACTTTGAATGACATCATTCGTAGTCTCACCTTTGTAATTTACATTAATGAACGGTTCTTTTATAAATTGTAAGTTAATCTCATGCCTTTCGTAGTATCTGAATTCTTCTAAGACATCGTTCATACTTCTTCCCAGTCTAGTTAAAGAATCAAATACAATAGTATCTCCTATACGAACTAAACGTTTTAACATTTGATAATTTTCACGTTTCATGTTTTTACCGGATTGTTTATCAATGAAAATATCTCGATCCTCTATCCCTAAATCCTTCATATTCTGAATTTGCCGTTCTTCATTTTGATCTTTACTTGAAACTCGTACATATCCAAATTTTTTATGTTTCATGTGATGCACCTCATCAAAAATTATAGCAAAAACATCTGTAAATGTGCAATTAATATACAGACATCTGTAAAATAAGAAGAGGGCATTTACGGATGTAATTTTTTATAGTTTTATATATATCTGTAAAAGTATACCTTTACAAATGGATGGTCGCTTTTCCCATTAGAGAAAGTAATATTCCAGTTGATATTTTAGAAAACATGGAATTTCCAGTGCTAGATAGTCTCTATTTAGCCGAAAAATAGCCTTAGCGTACACCAAATATCTTAACTTATGTCCAAATCGTGTCTAAACGTACAATTTTCTTTTTTTGATACGGTGAGGCCATGCCCATCAACTTAAGATTTTTCACTGCCCCTATAAGGGGTACCGCCAGCATTTTGGAAAAAACCCACGTTAAGAGCAAATTGGGATATTAAAAGGACTGATTAATCCATGTTTAGGTTAATCAGTCTTTTAGTATTTAATGGAGTTAATTTATCCAATCTTCAAGAATTGTTAATGTTTTATTTGCTGCATCCATCTCTATTTGTATACCAATTGGGACAGTTAACATCGGGTGAGTATGGCAACAATCAAATTCTGCAATAAAGGGCAGGCTAATACCATTTAAAACCTCTAATAGAATTTCATATGGTTTTTTATTTGTACCATTATCGTTAAACTGTTCATGTTTTCCGAGGATTAAACCAGAAATTTTATCAAATATTCCATTGACCTTAAGTAATGAAAAACTTCTTTCAATAGTAGCAGCATCTTTTGTTGTATCCTCGATAAGAAGGATATCCCCTTTTTTTATCTCTGGCATATACTCGCTACCCCAAATACCAGTTAAAGTGTCTAAATTCCCTCCAATTAACCTTCCTGTTGCTTTTCCGGTATTTACACAAACCCAATCATTTTTTATAGGTTGTTTTTCCTTAATTTTTTCTTCCCAGTTGATAAATTCATCTGTCCAATAAGGTGGCTTTTTAATATAGTATGGTAGTTTTTGTTTTTCTTCCAGCATGTCGCTGAAATATTCGTATGTAAAATTAACAAATGGCTCAAATTCACCAAATGAAGGGATTAATGCAGGTCCATAAAATGTATTTATCCCAGTTTTTGCGTATATTCCTAGTAATATCGCAGTAACATCTGAATAACCTATCATTATTTTAGGATTTTTTATAAATGCCTCATAATCAATATAAGGCAATATTGAATTTGAATTCATTCCACCAATGGTTGACATTATACATTTGATGCTAGGGTTTCTTATTAATTCATTAAGTTCTTCTGCTCTCTCTTTAATGCTTCCAGCTCGGTAGTTATCATGTTTACCAGTTAAATTTCCTTCTATTATATTAAATCCCTTGCTCATCAGAAATTTTTTTGCTCGATCAAATCTTTTAGGTGCTGTATAAGTTGCTGGTGATGAAGGGGAATAGATTCCAATTAGATCACCTTTTTGTAATTTGCTGAGTTTCATTGCTTTATCTCTCCCTTAAATGGTATCTGCATTGAAACGAAGAACTAATGCAAATAGTCTTACAATTAATTGTACCTTATATTAATTATTACCGCGCATGTATGTAGAATTAATACAACACAATTTAAAACAAGGTTCAAATAACTCAAAAGCTCTTAACGTGGTTTTTTTCCAAAATGCTGGCGATACCCCATCGCTTTCAAGCTAAGGTTTTATACTGCCCCAAAAACAATAATTTTGTATACTTTTACTCTAGGGATGTCAATTTCACTATATTTAGGGTATTTATTTTTACTAACTTGATGGACATGTGGAGTCGTCTCCCTTATAAACCCTTAAGTATTTATAATCAAATATATGTTTTTGATTATATCATTGTCTGATTATTGTTTTTTATATTACTTCGAATTTTCGGGAAAAACCCACTAATTAATAATGCCACAATCCACGTCATTATTAGAATAAAAGTTATTGTATTTCCGGAATTTAAACTTAAAACCTTCCACAAATAGGTAGTACAAAATACGAGCATAGCAGTAATAATAAGTAAAAATGTTCTAACTACTAATCCGATGTAAGATTTCTTCTCATGCTTAATAATAAAAGTTCTTTTACCTTTGTACAATCTAATCACAAACAGCAGCAAATATACACCAAGTGTGCCTCCAATAACAATTGATATAATTGAGTTGTTTTTTCTTTGCTCAGCTAGAGAGAAGTAACTTTCAGGTAATTTTCCAGTTTCATATTCAATCCATGCGTGGTAAATATCCTGTCGTAAGTCTATACCACCTTCACTATTCGTAAGAATTACCAATCCATCCTTTGTATTAGGAATGAAACCATAAAAAGAATGCCAGCCTCGATTGTCACCAGAATGATAAATTAATTTCCATTGATTAGATAACTTTTTTTCAAATACACCTAAACCATTCTCACCTAATACCAGCTTTTGCATTTCATCGACACGTTCATTTTTAATGACAGCATTACCTTTATTATTTGCATCCATGCTTGCAAGTATCAATGTCATCATATCGGTAACATTTGTCTTGAGGCCTGCAGCAGCCTGTTCGGTAAATTGGTAACTAGGAAGTTCCTCTCCAAAATATCCATAGGCTTTCGAAAGATTAGGATTTTCAGGACGTTGTATGAATGAACTAGATCTCATTCCTAAAGGTTTCATAATTTGTTCTTCCATATAACGATCAAAAGATATTCCGGTAACCTCTTCAATTACAAGTTGTAAAATTGTATATCCGCCACCAGAGTAAATTGCTTCTGAACCTGGTTTATTGGTAACCTCCACTGGTTCATTAAGCCACCCTTTTCCAGACAGAGACTCCTCGATAGAATCAAGATGTTTCCCTGGTGCAACCCCAAGGTATCCTTTATGTGCAGACAGCCCCGCTGTATGGCTTAATAATCTTCTTATCGTGACTTCATTATTATTGAACTCTGAATTAGGTAATTTCCATTTGGTTAGAAATTTTCCAACGGGATCATCTAGTGATAAACGACCTTCATCTACAAGATGTAGGATTCCCCACGCTGTAAGGCTTTTAGATATGGAACCAGCCTGAAACAAAGTATCATCACTCACCGCTTTTTTTGTCTTTTTATCTACATAACCGTAGTTAAGTGTATAAGCAATACGCCCCTCATGTACAATTCCTATTGCAACCCCTGGTACATCATAATCTTCCTGCCATTTTGGTACCTGTTCATCCATCTTTTTCTTGAAGTTTTCTATACTCCTAGCAGTCAATGCGCCCGATTCTGCCCTCACCACTTTCGTAAACCACGCTTCATTCGTAATTAATATGAAAATAATTAAACATAAAATGCTTTTGAAAATTATCGATGCTTTTTTCCTATTCTTCATTTACTCTACCCCTTTTTTTTCAGAATATTCTCTCCGTTATTCAGGGTACCTCATTCGAATATCCATTTCTATCGATTTTTATTACCTAACCTTACAAAATTGTAATAAAAATCAACAAAACATATTAATCAGTGACTTTACTGTCCTTTATCCACGGGCAATGAATTTAATCCACAAAATAGACATGGGGTTATTTATTGTTTAAATTAATGCCCCTAAGATACTAGTTTAGTAGACCTGATATCTATATTTCCGTACCCTTAAAAAATTTATAATAAAAAAGGTAAAATCGTGGAATACGATTTTACCTTTGACATAAGGGAAATTAAATGGGTTGATAATTATTACAAGTGGATTAGGTTTCTTGTGAGTTTCAAATTAAAGGTTTCACCCAAAGTTGAGAAAAATCCACATATCCAAAATATTTCATCTTAATATTCGTTAAATCTGATGAAAAAGGAATTTGACGTGTATCATAGTATAAGGGAACCATAATAGAGGATTCTATCAGTTCTTTTTCAAGATTCGCATTTAATGAAGCCCACTTTTCAAAATTTGTATGTTTGTATTTAGAAAGGTGTTTTTTTAGTGATTTATTTGTTTTTAAAACTTTAGCCAGTGGTGAATATCTAGCTGTTAAAAAATAATAAAATGATATCTCTTGATTCATCTCGAATACTTCACCATGAATAAAGAGATCAACTTGTTCATTAAGTTTTTCATCCCTAAGATAGTTTTCAAATGGAACCCATTTAACTTGAAAAGGTATATTTTCTTTTTCTAAGATATTCATTAACCATTTTGTTGTCGCTTCTGTATACTGAGTCGCTTTTATAATAAGTGGTTCTTTAAATTCGGGACGTTTTCTTTTTGGAATATCGATTTGATGATCTATGTCTTTTAAACAGCTTTTGATATTTGAAATTTTTTGAGTATCATATTTATGAATATGATTCATATTGTTAACGATAATAGAATGTAAATAATTACGAACATCTATGTGTTGAATTGACGAATTACGCCAAGCATTCATAATTATAACGCCGAAACCTGAATTCTTTTCTACTTGAAATGTAGAATTACTTTTATGATGTCTGGAAGATTGATAAATAGTATCAAATTCTAGAGGGACCTGAATGAATTCTACTGTATCTAGCAAAGGTCTTTCTTGAAAATAATCATGAAATGCTATCAATGATGTTTTCTCCAGGTTATTCTCTCCTATATAAAAACCACCGGTTCCTATGATTTGGCCGTTATTTTCCTTATAAATGCTTGTATTTATCATGCATAACATTTGTAAACAATAACTACAACTATCTGGATAATGTATATCAATAATTAATGGTGATACAATCTCTATTTTTTCTATGGGTAACCATAAGTCTTTATAATATTTATGACTACGTAGTTTTGAGAGACATAGTTTCACGTCAGCCGCTGTTAAGATGGATCCATCATGAAATTTTATAGACTTTTTTAAATATAGTCTAAGCTTAGATTGAGTTAAATCCCAACTGTGAGCTATTTCAGGGAATATGTTCCCCTTTTCATCCATATAAACAAGTCGATTGAAAACGTTCGCGACAATATGTGCACTATGTACATCGGCAGCCTCGAGCGGGTGTGTTGTTAAAAAGGGCTCTCTTCTAGGAATAATTAATTTATCATCCGAATTATGTATATAGCCAAATTTTGAATGAAACTTAGTCATCAAGCGTAGTTTACTGTTTGGAGACCAATTATATAGTAAATATTTACTGCTTTTTTCAACAGGCTGTTGATCCATAATTTCCATTACTTGTGACTCATAGATTTTTTCTATATTTTTTAACCATTGAAGAGAGGAGGAATTTCCTCTGCCTTTTCCAGAAGTGAAAGTCAGCCAACCTTCATCCATCCATTTATGTAAGTAACGTACTGTTTGCTTTGTACTTAAATTTAAAAAATCTGCTAGGTCTTGTATTTTTATATTTCCTGAAGAAAATGATTGCCATAGATTCAGTAAATTTTTATCCATTTTCCTATCTCCTTTTATAAGTGGACATGTTTTTCTGAATATGTCCATTTTTAGTTTGATAAGTCTAGTTTAATATAACATTAGACAAAAGGAGGAGATACGATGAATTGGAAAGACTTTGAGCAAAATATAAAAGTACGCTTAATTACATCGTTTTTTAATCGTGCTGTTACATCAGCAGTAATGCCCTTTATGGCATTGTTTTTTGCTCACGAAATAAATAAAGTATGGGCCGGATCATTTTTAATCTTAACAGTTATATTAAGTTTTGTTTCAAATTTAATTGGAGGTTACATGTCAGATCGCTTTCAACGAAAGAAAATCTTATTGTTAACTTCATTTTCTAGTACTTTAATGTTTTTATTCATGACTTTAAGCTTATATCCTACAGATAAGATGCTTTGGTTATTTGCTATTGCTTATGTAGGTTTTATAATATCTAGCAGTCTTGGGCGCCCATCCATGCAAGCTATCATCATAGACTCAACTACACCAGAAAATCGAAAGGCTATTTATACAATTGACTATTGGCTTATGAATCTTTCTATGGCAATTGGTGCAGCATTAGGTGGTTTCTTATACATTAATCACCAAAAAGAGTTGTTTATATTACTGACTTTTGTTTCTGCTACATTACCGATTGCTTATAAAATTTGGCTAGTTGCAGAAGTTAAAGAGTGCCTAGAAAAAAGGCATGGAAATATAGTACTTGATCTAATTCAAAACTATAAAGTTGCTATTCAAGATAGAGCATTTTTAAGAGTTGTAATAGGGTCTACCTGCATATTTGCGGCAGAGTTTTCTTTAAACAGCTATATTGGTGTACGACTTTCAGAAACATTCAATCCAATAAGCATTGGGAACTTTGAAATAGTAGGAGTGAGGATGCTAAGTATTCTTAACATACAAAATATGCTTTTAGTAGTATGTTTAACGTTTATTGTAAATAAATTTACAGATCGCCTAAGTGGAAAAAAAGCGTTACTTTTAGGCCTTGTGCTCTATGGTGTAGGCTATGTGACAGTAACATCTGCAAACACTTGGTACGTACTGATTATTTTTAATTTTATTGCCACTGTTGGTGAACTTGTCTACTCCCCAATCAGAAATACAGAACAAGCTAATATGATTCCGGCTGATAAAAGAGGATCGTATTCAGCTTTTGCAGGTCTATCAGATATTGGCGCGGATCTAATTGCAAGAATGACTATTATCGTTGGTGCATTCTTGGTTCCTACGATGATGTCTGTTTACATTGGTATCATTGTAATAATGGGGACATTTCTCTTATATAATGGACTGTTCTTTAGAACTAATATTCAGTCTCAGGAAAAATTGAATAAAATGTCATCATAATATAATACTTTTAATGAAAAAACACGCTATTCTTTCTGTAGAATCATAGGAAAGGATGGGGTTTTTGTATGTCTATTTCTGTATCTGATGAATTACAACTATTTGCTCAAGAGATTCAAAGCTTTTTATCTCCAAATATCTTACGAGATCTTAATAGCGATGTGGCGAGACCCCTATCTAATATAATGGATTACTATTTTTATAACGGAAATGATAATCATGCAAAAAACCGATTCTCTTTACAATAAAAAGAATCGGTTTCTAGTTTTATCCTCTAGATAATATTGCACTAATGAATGCGGAAACTGGGATATTATTACTTGAGAGCATTAATTGTAATCGTGGCAGCCTGCGCGATCAGTTCATTATCATAGGTAGCATCCTTTGTATCACGACTGGACAGAATTGCAATGATAATGGGTTCTCTATTCGGTGGCCAAACGATTGCAATATCATTTCGTGTTCCGTAGCTTCCGGCTCCTGATTTATCAGCGACTTCCCAGTCTTTTGGTACGCCAGCGCGGATGAGTTTGTCTCCTGTAGCGTTTCCGTGCATCCAATCCGTAAGAATTTTACGTTTGTCAGCTGGGAGTGCATTTCCAACTGTGAAAGCCTTAAGATCGGTAGCAAGTGCTTTAGCTGTACTTGTATCACGGATGTCACCAGGAATAGCTTCATTTAAATCTGTCTCAAAGCGATCTGCCTGGGTAACTCTATCACCAATCTGTTTGAGCGCTGTTTCAAATCCTTCAGGCCCGCCTAGTTCCTTAAATAAAAGGTTCCCTGCGGTATTATCACTGTAACGAACGGCAGCTTCTGCAATCTCTCCAAGTGTCATACCAGTATCTACATATTTCTCTGTAATGGGTGAATATTCAACTAAATCATCTTTTGTATAAGTGATAACTTCGTTTAATTTGTCAATTGGATTTTGCATTAGCAATGCTCCTGCAGCTAATGCCTTATATGTTGATGCGAAAGCAAACCGTTCATTTTGTTTATAAGAAACTGTTCGATTTGTACCAGTATCAATTGCATAGATACCTAGTCGAGCATCGAACTTTTTCTCAAGTTGAGCGTACTTTTGATGAGTCGCATGATTTATATGCTTTGTTTTTTCTTTTGCTTCCACTTGCAATGGTTCACCTGTAAAGAGTTTTACACTTGCAAGACTTAAACTTAGTATACCAACACACATCCCTATTTTTAGCACCCTTTTACTTTTCAAAATGATCATTCCTTTCAGACTTTTAATACTTAAAACAAATGTTAAATTAGATACAATGTACACAATTCGAATAACAGTTTTTACCATTACATGTAAATCCCCCCATTTATTGATTAGACTCTTATGTACGAATTGAAAAAACAACCGTATTTAAGGCGTTTCAAAAGATTACAGATGTATCAATACTACAAATGTAGTTCTTTACTACATTTGTAGTACCGCCACATCTGTAGTATAGTATTACATATGTAATTGGATTGAGTCAACTTTTTATTTTCCCCCATCAAGCTACTATAAATATGCTATATACCTGTTTTAAAAAATTTTAAAATCCAAGAGAGTTGGTGTTGAAGGACATGTTTTTAACGCATTTTATAATTGGTTTATTGGTGTCTTCATTTTCCATTACTGTTATTCTACTTATAAGAAAATGGTTCGGCAGACAACTGACAGAAAAATGGCATTATCATTTATGGATGTTTCTTTTTATCGCTTTAGCACTTCCATTCATACCTACTCATTTATATAATTTTAGTTTTCTCTTTAGCGATGGGGATACATATCAGACTAATGTGCTCAGTACTGATATGGGGATAAATGGAACTAATATGATACAGGGATTAAATCTAATACAAGACTTTTCTGTATCTGTCAATCGGCCAGATCTATCCTTACTTAATGTGGGAGTAATGGGAGTATGGATGTCAGGGGTGCTATTATTTACTTTTACCACGGTTCGTGGATGGATAAAACTTAGAAGGATAAAGAATTATTCTTCTACGTTTTCTAATCAAGAAGTTCTCGTGCTTTTCGAAGAATGCAAGAAAAGACTACAGATTAAAAAATCAATAAAAATTGTTATTTCCAAAAGAGTCCAATCTCCAATGATATTCGGACTTTTTCAAACATATATCGTCTTACCTTCTCAGCATGAAAACTGGCTCAGCTTAAAACATTACGAGTACATCTTTCTTCATGAACTGAATCACTATAAAAACAAGGATCTGCTGACAAATTACGTGATATTGTTCTATCAAATCATTTATTGGTTTAATCCCCTTGTCTGGCTTGCTTTTAGAGAAATGAGATTAGATCGGGAAATCGTATGTGATACATCTGTTTTACATTTGCTAGATGATAATTCATTTAGTGAGTATGGACATACAATCATTAATTTTGTGGATCTTTCAAAACGATCAAGTAAGCTACCATTAGTAACACAAATAAACGGTTCGAAGAGTCAAATCAAAAAACGAATTGAACAAATTGCTACCTATAAGCCTGGCGCAAAGAAATCAATAAGAAAAAGCGTCTTTATTTATGTATTGGCTAGTATCATTTTGACAGTCCAATTACCTGTCATTTCCGTATTTGCGACGGAGAACGACCGATACTATTTTAATAATGACGGAACAGTTTATGAGGATTTACATCAATTCTTTAAAGGGTATGAAGGAAGTTTTGTTTTATATGATCAGAGTGCAAAACAATATCGCATTTATAATGAAGAGAAAAGTACGTTGCGGGTATCACCTGATTCCACATACAAAATCTATAGTGCCTTATTTGCACTAGAATCAAATGTGATATCATCAGAAGAATCCACTATTCCATGGAATGGGATAGTGCAATCCTATGACGCTTGGAATATGGATCAAGATGTCTCATCTGCTTTAAAAAAATCTGTAAACTGGTATTTCCAAGAACTAGATCGTAGAACAGGGTTTGAAACAATCCAAGCCAATCTACAAGATATACACTATGGAAACTCAAATGTATCTGGGGGATTAGGTGAATTTTGGCACGAATCCTCATTAAAAATTTCCCCAGTTGAGCAAGTGCAACTGTTGCAGGCTTTTTATAACAATCAATTAGGATATAAGGAAACTCATATCCAAGCTTTAAAGGAAGCACTGCTCTTAGAAAAGAATGAAGAAGCTCGCCTATCAGGAAAAACAGGTACAGGAACAGTGAATGGAAAAAACATCAATGGTTGGTTTATCGGATATGTTGAGACGAAGAACAATACTTATTTCTTCGCTACCAATATACAAAATGAAGATGATGCATCTGGAAGCAAGGCTGTAGAAATTACTTTATCAATTTTAAAAGATTTAGGAATCTATTAAAGAAAATGGAGGAGATAAATATGGAGAAAAATATTCCTAGTATATCAGAATCAGAGTGGGAAATCATGAACGTGCTTTGGGATGAAGCTCCTCAAACAGCAAATGACATTATACTCTCCTTACAGGAGCGTACTGATTGGAAGCCGACAACTATACGTACTCTTCTCGATCGGTTGGTTCAAAAAGATGTAGTAGGTGTCAATAAAGATCTAAGAGTTTACACCTTTTACCCGCTTTATATACAGGAAGAGTGCCAGCGTGCCGAAGCCGAATCATTTATTAAGCGTATCTATGGAGGTACTTTAAAATCCATGCTTGCCCAATTCATTCAGGAAGATACCCTATCTGATGATGATATTAACGAACTACGCCTTATTTTAGATAAGAAACCTAAAAAGCAATAATATAAAAAAAGCGATTTGGAATTTTTCCAAATCGCTTTTTTCGGTCGAACTCTAAATAGCGGAGACATATTACTTATATAATTTTATCAATCTTTTTTGTAAAGCAATGCTAAGCTTTCATTCTCATGTTTCATGTAAGTATTGATTTACGTGAAAAATAAGAACCAACATAAAATAATCATATAACTACCTTAATTAGATATGATGTGTTTTATTCTATAGACGATTTGTTGGCTGACAACTTATCCAACAACATTTTACATATGTCGGACAATCCAGATGGCTTAATGCCATCCCTTGTCCGAAACCAATTCAGCCCCCACCTACTCACTGGTTACGTCCTTCACGTTCCTTGAGGAAGAAGCCTCCTTGGCTCAATATCAGCTTTAAACTTAACGGCTAAACTCCTTATTGAAAATTTTATTCCGACCCTCGATGACTTCCGGACCTACTGCGTTGATCGCAGTTACAAAAATATGCTCTCCTCCTAGAGGTCCACCGACTCTCGTTTCAAATCCGAAAGTGCCGCCGGCATGCCCCCAATATGATTGTCCGTCCGGTGTTTTTTCTTCATAAATCCCTAGTCCGACTTTACCAATCGGTGAATCTACCGTTGTGAGCATCTGGTCCATCATCTCTTGATTTAAAAGCTTTCCTCCCAAAAGCGCACTGAAGAAAGTAATCAAATCTTTAACTGTTGAAACCATATTTCCTGCTGCGTTTGCCCATGATTGATTCATTTCTGTCAAATCATACAAATGACCCGATTTGTCCATATTATATCCTGTAGCATGCTCTCCTGGAATGTGAGGATTTACTTCCATTACGAATGTCTCTTTTAGCCCAAGTGGCTCGATAAACCGTTTCCTAATTTGCTCTGCATACGTATCTCCTGTTACCTTTTGAATAATTTGGCCAGCAAGAACCGTATTCGTGTTCGAATAGTCCCACCCCTCTCCTGATACAAATACAGGCGGCTTTGCAAGTGCTAAGCCGATAAGTTCATCCGTAGTATAGTAACGAAATGGATTTTGAGGCAAAGTAATATCTCGCATATCTCTATCTGTATAGGATGCAATCCCACTTGTATGGTTCAATAACTGACGAATTTTAATATTATTGCCGTCATATCCATTACCCTGTACAACTCCTGGTAACCATTTTTCGACCGAATCATCAAGATTCAATTGTTCTTCCTCGGCCAACTGCAATATAACGGAAGCAGTGAACGTTTTCGTTATACTCCCGATACGGAATGAAAAGTTTGGCTCTACCGGGCGCGGTACCTCATAACTCGCTGTCCCTGTAGCGTAAGACCAACGCTTTCCGTCCTTTAATCCACCTGCTATGACACTTGGAATTTTTTTATTAGTTACCACCTGATCCATTACGTACTTGACTTCTTCTCGATGTTTACTTTTCTTTTCCTTGTCCGTGAGTTCCTTTTTTGATTTTGCTGCAAATTCTGAGGCTAGAATATTGTTGATATGTTTTTCTGCTCCTAGTACATTGATATTTATCGAGATGACATGTTGACCATCTTCCGTTCCTCCTGCAAAGTTAGTAAATCCGGGAATACCACCGCCATGCCCCCATACTTCGGTACCGTCCGGCAATTTTGTTGTGTGTATGCCAAGACCATACTTTCCTAACGGAGAATCAACTGTACTAGTCATCATTTCCTTCTGCATCTCCGGTGTCAACAACTTTCCACCTAATAAGGCACGGAAAAACGTCGTCAAGTCTTCTCCTGTCGAAATCATTTCACCGCCAGCGTTAGCAAACGATGGGTTAAGCACAGTAATGTCTACTAATTTATCTCCCGTATTCAAGTAGCCACGAGCATTTTTTTTCGGAATATCCATCGAGCTTCCAGGAAGGAACGTTTCTTTAAGTGCGAGTGGCTCAATAATTCGTTTCTTAATTTGTTCGGCATATGTCTTCCCAGTAACCTTCTGGATAATAAGCCCTACAATAACCGTATTTGTACTCGAGTATGCCCACCCCGTTACTGGCTTTAGCTCCAAAGCACGAGCGATTAACTGTTCTGGTGTATAATTTTCACTTGGATTTCCAAGTAATTTCGTCTTAAGCTCTGAAGTCAAGAAATCTGGAATTCCGCTTGTATGATTTAATAATTGACGAATTGTAATTTTGTTTCCATCATAGCCTTTACTCTTTATGAGCCCCGGCAACCATTTCTCTATCGTATCATCGAGACTTAGCTTCTTCTCTCCAGCAAGTTGTAATGCAACTGTAGCAACAAATGTCTTCGTTGTACTTCCAATCCTGAAAGTAGAATCAGCGTCCACTTTATGATTTCTTTCGATGTTTGCTTCACCAGAAGCATATGAACAGCCTGCGTCTCCTTTTTTCACGGTAACAATAACCCCTGGAATATTTTCAGTATTAGCAGCTTTATCAATAGCCTGTTGGATTGACGTCTTTTTATACACCGCGTGCACATTTCCATAAGTAGGTAATACTAGTGTCCCAGCCAGTATAGTCACTGTTAAGGTTAGTGCAGTTCCTTTTTTAATGATGAATGATTTCATAACACATCTCTCCTATTATTTTAAAATTTTCTGTTACCTCACTCCCTTACCTCTCTCATCGTCGGTGTCGAATCACTGCGATCGTCAGTGCCAGATTCACAGTTTGAGAGAATTGACTCACTTGTCGGCATTGCCCAGCACAGTCTGGATGATATCCGAAAGCACCTTCACCAGCTCTCTCATAATTCATTAAACCATTCGTTAAGTGAATCGCTGAGACAATTAACAGAAGAGTTTATGAGATCGACAGGTACAACGGTTATATTCCGTGTGATTGGCAATGAGGCTCTCTCAACTCAAAAAATAAACTTTTGCCTATATCGCTGCCTTCAAGAGTCGCTAACAAACGCGGTTCGACATGGCAAGGCAAGTGCGATATCCGTTCAACTGCATTTCGATAAGCAACAACTCCGGTTACAAATTGAAGATAACGGCATCGGGATGGAAAAAATCCAATTCGGATTTGGGCTCAATGGAATGAAAGAACGGCTTGAACTATATCACGGCACATTGTCGGTTCACTCTGGGGCTAAGCAAGGAACATTCGTTATATGTAATATTCCATTGCAAACAGAGCTTGTACATAACACAATCCGCCTGTTGATCGTTGATGATCAGGCACTTATTACCGACAGTTTGGAGCAAGTTTTAGATCAGCATGTTGATTTTACCGTCGTTGGTAAGGCGAAGGACGGGCGCGAAGCATTAGAGCATTGTGAGCATTCGCATCCTGATATCGTGCTAATGGATATTCGCATGCCGGGAATGGGCGGACTTGAAGCTTTACTTGAGATGAAACAGCGATGGCCTGATATGAAGATTGTGCTCATGACAACGTTTGAGGATTTCTTGCAGGCAGCAACTGCATTGGAACATGGAGCGGAAGGCTACATGCTGAAGTCAATTCATCCACGTGAAATGAAAGAAGCCTTGAAACTTATTTATAACGGAGGAACTTGGATTGATCAATCGGTCGCTACGCGAGTTTTCGAAGAGATGAAACGTCAGCGCGAACAGCTAGAGAAGATCGGCTCAAGTAAGGAAAATTCCCCATACGGACTTACGAAACGTGAGATGGAAATTCTGAAACATCTGTCGAACGGGCTTCGCTACAAGTCAATTGCCACTAAATTGTTTTTATCGGAGGGAACTATACGCAATTACTGTTCGAACCTTTACTCGAAGCTCGGCGTCAACAATCGCGAAGAAGCAATTAAAATGGCGCGAACAGAGAATATCTTGTAGACGCTGTAGAACTTTCCGATAGTACTCACGATATAAATCATTCCGATACATTTATATCTGCTAATCCAAACAATGAATCAAGTAATAGAAACTGGAACAGTGCCTTGAAAAAACTTTTATTCATAAAAGAACAAGGAAATAGACGCCTTAAGTTGATGGATGTGGGGTATCGCCATATGTCCATCAACTTAAGAAATTAATTATTCCCCTAAATAAAAAAAATGAACTGAATTTTCATGGACAACTATGAAGAGATAAAACTTTCGTTTGGGTACCGCCAAATTACTATCAATCTAAGATGAATTTATACCAATAATTCATAGAAAACGTTATTCTTTTTGTAGGAATATACAGAAAGGATAACGCCTTTTTTGCTTTATGGGTAGTGTAAAACCTTAGCTTGATAGCGATGTGGTGCTATCCCTAATAGAACACTCCATCTAATTATCAATAATGTGTATATAAAAATATTCATATATGCTTCTTTTAGACATAGTGTTTATCACGTAATATATTCTAAATTATAGTTTCAATTCTTTTCATTATTCGCATATCCTAATTATATACAAATAGGGAGAGATGATTTATCTCTCCCTATTATCCATTTGCTATATTAAGTTAGCGAGTAACTCCACCACCAAGTTGTTGTTCAGCTAATGCTACTAGACGTTTTGTGATTTCTCCACCAACAGATCCATTTGAACGAGCTGTTGCGTCTGCGCCAAGTTGTACGCCGAATTCTTGTGCGATTTCATATTTCATTTGATCAAGAGCTTGTTCAGCACCATTTACTAATAATTGATTACGGCTTCCACTGTTATTGTTTGACATGTTATATCACCTCCTTCACTCTTTAATATGTAAAAAAGCATTCGAAAATATATAGTCCTTTTTTTGGTATTAGTTTTTATTGTTTTAATACATAATTCATGCTCATATTTCACAAAATAGTATTGTGTAGGAGAGCGAAAAAACTTCTTGCCATATGGATATCATGTAATGAGTAAACCTCCTGAACACGATGAAACGGGTTGTGCTTTATGAAAGTGCAACCCGTTTTTATTGAAAATTACTATTCCTACATGAAAGTTAAAAGATAGGAGAATCATTTATGAAACATATTGTTGCCTTATTAATTAAATATACCGCTATTAGTGCCGTATTATTGATGATATTAGGTATATTCCAGGGCGTTTCAATTCCTAGAATATTACTGATTTCATTACTAATTACAGGGACAGCCTACTTAATAGGAGATTTATTTGTTCTACCTAGGTATGGGAACATGATTGCTACAATTGCTGATTTTGGATTGAGTTTTTTAGGGATTTGGATATTAACTTATTTCTTAACAGATATAGATTTAACTCCTAATATTGGTTTTTCTTCATTTTGGTCTGCTTTGCTTATTAGTGCTGTAGAAATATTCTTTCACATTTATATGAAAAAAGCTGTATTACATGAAGGTAAAGATTCAAGGGAATCAACTAATATGCATCACGATAGATATGCTATGGAGATCTCACATGAATATTTAAACCGCTCTGAAATAGAAAAAGTAAGATTCATTCAAAAAGAAAATGATACAAAAAATAAAATGAAATAAAAAAAGTGGCTTTCAGCCACTTTTTTATTAAGCTTGATCAGTATTTTTAACATGTAATGGCGGAGGAACTACCCAGCCTTTTTTCTTACTTAGACGTAGTAAAGTTGCACCAGCTTGTGCTTTTTTCATATGGAATTGTCCAAAAAGCATTCCTACATCTTCTCGAAGACATTTTCCCATTACTTGACTACAAGTTACTAATCCTGCCGCTAAACCTGTAGAAACTGCTGCTGCAATTTCAGCATCATTGATGCGTGCTCCAGGAGGAATATCTTCAATAGATGCAACTGGTCTTTCTGGAGGTGCTGGTGGTAAAGCTACACCGTTTACTTTTAGAAGTGTTTTTAGCTCTTCTATTTCAGAGGTCATATCATTTTCAATTAGGTTTTCTAAGAATTTCTTTAATTCTTCATCACCTGTATGGTTAATGAATACTTGATGACCTGCAACTGCTCCTTGTGCTGCGAGAAGATAACTCCAAATATCAAAAACTTCTCCATAATGTAAAGGCTCATTTTGAGGATTTCCACTTAATACACCCATTTTAAGATGCCTCCCTTTTGTAAATATCATAGTTAATATGCTTTTCAGTATTGAAAATAAATTTTTAAGTATATTTGTTCCTGTAAAAGACTTTTTAACATTCATGGGAAACACCTTCCCCATAAGATATGTGTTTGTAATCTAGAAAAGAGTCTTTCAAATAAAATACTCAAAGATTATTATTTAAAATTCTCAATAATCTTCGAGTACAAATGCATTCATTATGAGAGTTTATTTATAAATTAAATACAGACAACATGAAAAGATGTGTTTGTTAACTACTGTAATCTGCTATGCTTCCAATAATCAACAATACTACTTGCCCTAATCTTTTCTATTTTGGGGTGAAGTTAACGAGTAAATCCGCCACCAAGTTGTTGTTCAGCCATTGCTACTAAACGTTTAGTGATTTCACCACCAACAGAACCGTTTGCACGAGCTGTTGTGTCAGCACCAAGTTGTACACCAAATTCTTGCGCAATTTCATATTTCATTTGATCAAGTGCACTTTCAGCACCTTGAACTAATAATTCGTTGCGATTTCCACTCTTATTGTTTGCCATATGTATCACCTCCTATGTTTTTAATATGCTAAGAAACATAAAAAAATATATATTCCATTTTATGGTATTTAATTGTTTTGGAATTTGAGTATAAGTTTTTCTTTCCTTCTTAAAATATGATTGAGAGAAACAAGAAGAGGAACTATTTTCATAACAAGGTTTGTTTGGAACGATTATGTTATCCTCCTAATCCTCTTCTTTTCTCTACTTGAATTCATATGTAAAAAGAACGGTATGTAAGGGGGAGTTTATACAAAAGGTGTTCATGAAATAAATGAGTGAATTTCTAAATATGTAAGTACAGAAGTTACATCTAATCAAACTCGTGAAGTATTACATCAACATTTACAGGATGCAATTGATGCACATAAGCAAGTAAGTCAATATATGATTGATAAAGGATATTATCATCCAACTAATGTACAAGAACAACTGCAAGTAGATTTAATGACTATACAAACAGCTTTAAACGTAGCATAAAATCAACAACATCCTCTTTAAGAACTAAAAAATATACGGAATTCTATCTGATACATAAGGACATACCCTGCTTTCTACAGGAAGCAGGGTATGTCCTTTATTAACTATCTTTTTTTAAATACAGCATTAGAATATAAAAAAGATACAGGAATAAATTACCTTAATTCGGGGCATTTTACAATTGTTGCTTATCTTAAAAAAGAGAGGTATTTTCTCTGTATTATTACAAAGAAGAATTGATTAATATTATTAAACCAGACAAACCAGATCCCGCCGCTGCGAAGGTCTTACAAGAAATACTTGGCGGCCATTTTGGTGAAATGCGTACGATGATGCAATATTTCTTTCAAAGTTCAAATTTTAGAGGAAAAGCGAAGCAATATCGTGATTTACTTCGAGGGGTTTTTCTTGAGGAAATTAGTCATGTAGAGCTCGTTCAGAATACAATTAATCAATTATTAAATGGATCTGGTGAGCCTACGCCAGGTAATGCTGGTATGGGATAAAGCACCGCTTGATGAGGCGGTTAAACATGCAAATCCTCACCATTTTATTGTAGGTGCTCAAAGCTCATTGCCAGTAGATGCAGCCGGTAACCCATGGAACGGATCGTGGGTATACAGCCATGGAAATCTAATTAGTGATTTAATGGATAACCTAGTTCTTGAATCAACTGGGGTACTTCAAAAGACAAGGATTTATGAAATGAGCTCAAATCAAACTTTTCGTGAAACACTTGCCTTTTTAATTGTGCGTGATAATGCACATCAAAATGCATTTGCGAAAGCATTAGAAACTTTAGGCGTTGAATGGGGAAAACTCTTCCCTGTACCAAACTACAATATCAATAAATATCCTGAGTGTAGAAAATACGTAGAAATGGGATTTCATAATGCTCAATTTAATTTCAGGTTGGATGACACAAGAATCGGAGAGATCTTCCAAGGTGAATCACCAAGTAGAAACAAAGAAATGTTAAGTGTAACGGAGCCACCAAAAGGTTTTCCTGTACCAGAACTTCCTGAAATGCCAAATGAGCATAGTCCGGGATTAAAAGATATGGAGCTTTGAGATTATTATGACCAACCATTTATAAATGGTTGGTCATAAATCTAAATTAGACAATCTCTATATGGATTCAAATAAGCTTGGATCTTTTCAAAAAGGAGGATATTCATTTTGAGTAAAGTAGAAAATACACTATCCATTTTTGCTTTAGGTGGGGTTAATGAAATAGGAAAAAATATGTATGCCATACAATATTCAAACGATATTGTGATTATTGACTGCGGTTCTAAGTTTCCAGATGAAAGTTTATTAGGAATAGATTTGATAATACCTGATATTACATATTTGCAAGAAAATAAGGATAAAATTCGAGGTTTAGTCGTTACACATGGACACGAAGACCACATTGGAGGTATTCCGTATCTATTAAAACAATTGAATGTCCCAATTTATGCAACGAAATTAACCCTAGGATTAATCGAAATCAAATTAAAAGAACATAAACTTCAAAATCTAACACAGTTATTTATTATTGATTCTGAGTCATTAATTGATTTTGGACAGATAAATCTAACATTTTTCAAAACCAATCATAGTATTCCTGATTGTCTTGGAATCGCTTTTCATACCCCAGAAGGTACAGTAGTTCATACAGGCGACTTCAAATTTGATTTAACCCCTATTAATAATCAATATCCCGATATTCATAAAATGGCTAAAATCGGATGTAATGGTGTTTTAGCTCTACTCTCGGAAAGCACGAATGCTGAACGTCCTGGATTTACTCCTTCAGAACAATCAGTAGGTGAACGAATTGAAGAAGCGTTTACCAAGGCACGTAGAAAAGTTATTATCTCTACCTTTGCATCCAACGTGAATCGTGTACAACAAATAGTAGATGCCGCTTTAAAAACAGATAGAAAGCTTGCTTTACTGGGGAGAAGCATGGTAAATGTAGTTTCTGTTGCCTTAGAACAAGGTTACTTAGATATTCCTGATGGGATGTTAATTGAAGCAAATGAAATCAATCGAATGGATCCAAAAAGAGTAGCTATTCTTTGTACTGGTAGTCAAGGTGAACCTATGGCAGCCCTAGCTCGTTTAGCCAGTGGAAACTATCGACAGGTAGATATCCTACCTGATGATACTGTCATATTATCTGCAACTCCTATACCAGGAAATGAACGTAATGTTTCAAGAATTATAGATAATTTATTTCGCTTGGGGGCTAATGTCATTTATGGAGTAGGAAGTTCAACAGGAATGCATGTTTCTGGGCATGCCTATCAAGAAGAATTAAAATTAATGCTTACTTTAATGAAGCCTAAATATTTTATTCCTATTCATGGCGAATTTAGAATGTTACATCATCATAGTCTATTAGCAGAGTCCGTAGGTGTTAAGAAAGAGAACATCTATATCATTAGCAATGGTGAAGTTGTCGATATTAAGAATCAGATTGCTCATCAAACCAGAAGAATACCTGCGGGTAATATATATGTAGATGGATTAGGAATTGGTGATGTAGGAAATGTTATATTACGTGACCGTAAGCAACTTTCTGAGGATGGTATGCTTGTAATAGTTATTACTCTTAGTAAAACAGAGGAGAACATATTTTCTGGTCCAGACATCATTTCTCGTGGATTTATATATGTTCGCGATTCAGAAGATTTCTTAGAGAAAATCAATAAACTAACTGTTGGAACTATTAATGATTTAAAAAAGGCTAATATTAGCCAATGGAATGCTTTAAAAAGAGAGTTAAAGGAAACACTAGGCCAATTTATATATTCACATACAAAAAGAAAACCAATGATTCTTCCCATCATAATTGAAGTTTAAAATGATGATTTTCTGTATCGATTAATTAAGGGGATCACAGATTTTGCGATACTTTCATCCCATGCCTAAAGGTGGATTAAAGTCATGCAGGGGCTTTTCTGTATCGCAAAATCTTTTAGTCCAACATCAGTTCTACAAGCGGATTCAGTTTTAGGCATTTGTTGTACTTTTGTTCCAATAAGGATACATACAAAATATTTACCATTCGGTTACATCGAATCGTTGCATGCCAAATACGCCCTTTTACTTCACGACTTTGGGCAAAGCGAACCAAGACAAGTTTAAGTAATTTCATTTTGTTGTCTATAATAGCAATATTTGCGTTCTTTTTCTTGGTTGTGTAGGATTAAACTTTATTCTTTTTAGACTTGAATCGTGGAATAGCATCTGCAAGTTTTTTCAATATTAATTGAAGAGCAATACTATCGACTTCTTTTAAGTAAATTATATCCGGTTGCTTCTTTAATTGAGCTAGCCTGGTAGGACATGTATTACTGATTTAAACTATATATATTTATATTTAAAATGAATTCAGTATTTATTTTTCAAAGTAAAAAGATAAGATCTTGGAATTTGATCTTATCTTTAACATAAAGAATAATTAAAAAGGATGAATGAGAAAGGACGGATTTTTAAGGTTTTAGAATAACTTTTATACAATTATCCTCACGATTATTAAAAATTTGATAACCATAACTCGCCTCTCCAAGAGGGAGTTTGTGGGTAATAATCTCCTTTGGATCAAATTCATTTTTTGTTATTTTTTCAAACAATTCGGGCATAAAATGAATGACAGGGGCTTGTCCCATTCTAAGGTTAATATTCCTAACCCAAAATGCACCTAGTGGAAATGCATTATAGTTGCCACCATAAACACCTGTCAATTGGACCGTTCCATATTTTCGTACGGCTTTTGTAGCAATTTGTATAGGACCGAGAGTTCCCCCTTGTAATTTTAATTTTTGTTCAAGAAACTCCAAAGGAGATTTCTTTCCATCCATGCCTACACAATCGATGACGACATCCGCTCCACCTTGCGTAATTTCTTTTAGATGTTCTCCCATATCCGGGTATTTTGTAAACTCAAATACCTCAACATTGTTAATTTTTTTTGCAAAATTCATTCGATAATCCAAATAATCAACTGCAATTACACGCTTGGCACCTTTCATCCAAGCAAATTTTTGTGTCATTAATCCAACAGGTCCACAACCAAGCACGATAACAGTATCGCCTGATTTTACACCTGCATTTATTACACTCCAATAGGCCGTCGGTAAAACATCAGATAAAAAAAGTAGTGATTCATCCTCAAGCTCGCATGATTCTGGTATAACAAAGGGAGTGAAATTACCAAAAGGAACTTTTAAATACTCAGCTTGACCGCCTGGATGGTTACCGAATTTCTCTGTATAACCAAAGTATCCCCCGGAATCATAATGAGGATTTGAGTTGTCACATTGACTTTCCATTTCATGTTGGCAATAAAAACAATGCCCGCAAGCAACATTAAAAGGGATGACAACACGATCTCCTTTTTTTACTTTAGTGACATCAGGACCCACCTCTTCAACAATCCCCATTGGTTCATGACCGATAATGTATCCTGGGGGTAAAGGCATATTACCTTGGTATAAATGTAAATCGGATCCGCAAATAGCGGTTGAAGTAATCTTTACAAGAATATCATCTTTTTTTTCTAACCTCGCATCATCAACTTGTTTAACCTGTACTTGATTTGGCCCTTGATAGGTTACAGCTTTCATATTCACATACCTCCCTTTTTAACATTTTCTCAAAACATCTTTTGCATTTATTTATAATATAGAAGTCATTCTTTTAGTTATTAAAGATAGACCTGAATTGAATCAGAGAAATCCATAACCTTGTTATGAGAAGTTTTCATATTACCTTCTTTTCCCTATGTCTTCTAGCTATATTTTAAGAAGAAAATCAATATGTATAAAACATTTTTATTATAAATTAAGTAAGAAATTTAGGCTTTTTATGTTTCATATAAAGAGTATTGTTAAATATATTTTCCGTAATCAGGAATAGCTACTTTATCAAAATTCTCTACTAAACGACGCAATTCATTTCTTAATTCTTCACCAAACATAGGTAAACCGTGCCCTGTCACTACAAATTTAGGATTTAACTTCTCAAGTATTTTCACAGACTCCCAGGCGTTCTTCCAATCGGTAGTAAGATATCTTGGTGGACCATTTAATTCTTTTTGTTGAATCAATACTTTATACAATGAATCTTGTCTTACGGTAACAAAAGCATCTCCA
>NZ_NTRO01000072.1:0-70990 GCF_002560575.1 Bacillus sp. AFS023182
TCAGTTTTCAAAGAACTTGTCCATCGCCGATTGGCGACTTCCTTATGTTAGCATCTTCGTTTTTCGATGTCAACTAAGTTTTTTAATTTCTTTTTTCGCTTTCTGCGTGTCCCGCATCAGCGACGCTTATTAATATACCACCCTAACTTTTAAATCACAAGTGTTTTTTAAAAAAAATATAAAAAAGTTTATTACCTAACAAAAGTCCCCTTATTTCATATTTACTGGATCAGCATCCTATTTATCAAACAACCTTATTTCATTTACAGATAAATATTTCTGCATACCGAATGTTTATAAATTGAAACTTTAGTCCGTACAGAATACATTTCTTCACTAATCTTCATTTTACAAGCTATTAATCTCCCCGCTGACCTATCTTCCCTACTCTTACTGAACTTTGGGATAAAAATATGATTGAACTGCAAATAGTGATTAACTCGTTATCTCTCATTTATCTTTCCATCCATCACCCTCTAACTCTTATTACAAGATAACCATCACATCACAATTTTCTTATTTAAGAATAAATTTAGAATTTTTTTACATTTAATTAATGAAAAAAATCCAGATTTTGTTATATAGTAACAAAGTAGGCTAAAAAACAACTTAAACGGAGGAATTACTTTTATGGAGAGGTTAACAAAATTCTCATTAAAAAACCGAGCCGCTATCATCATCATGGTTTTACTCATTTCTGTACTCGGTGTTTATTCTGGTTCGAAATTACCAATGGAATTTCTACCTAGTGTCGACAACCCCGCAATAACTGTCACTACAATGTCGCAAGGATTAGATGCTGAAACATTGACAAAAGAAGTAACTGAACCGCTCGAGAAAAAGTTTCGAAATTTGGACCACGTCGATACAATCACTTCTTCTACTTATGAAGGTTTATCTCGTATCGATATCACGTATACATCTAAAGCTAATATGAAAGATGCCACGCTCGAGGTCGAGAAAATTACCAACAATGTAAATTTCCCAAAGGAGATTACAAAACCCGTCGTCAGCCAACTTAATACCTCTATGATTCCACTTGCACAAATTACCGTTCAAAAACAGAATGGTTTTACAAAAGCAGACGAAAAACAGATTGAAGAAGAGATCATCCCGCAACTTGAAAATATCGACGGCGTCGCTAACGTCATGTATTACGGTAAATCAACATCCGAGTTATCTATCATATTAGATCCAAATGAAATGAAAAATAAAAACGTAACACCACAGCAGGTATTAGCCGCTTTACAAGGAAAAGAAGCTTCCACTCCAGTTGGTCAAGTTACTGTCAATAACGAAGACCACAGCCTCCGCGTCATTGGAAATGTCAAAAATGTAGATGAAATAAAAAACATGTCACTTACACCTCAAATCAAATTACAAGATATAGCTCAAGTAGAAATAAAACAACATTTTGATACCGTTACACATGTAAATGGCGATGAAGGAACTGGATTAGTTATAATGAAAGAACCTAGCAAAAATGCAGTTGCAATCGGAAAAGAAATCGATAAAAAAATAAAAACTATAAACAAAGAATATAACGATACTTATAAAATTAAATTAATATCCTCTACTCACGAACAAGTTGAAAATGCAGTTGTGAGTATGGGGAAAGAAGTCATTTTAGGAGCCATTGCTGCGACATTTATTATTTTAATCTTTTTACGCAGCGTTCGAACAACCCTTATCGCTGTCGTTAGTATTCCGTTATCTATTTTACTAACACTATTTTTACTTGATCAATCTCATGTTACATTAAACATTTTAACTCTCGGGGGCTTAGCGGTAGCGGTTGGTCGACTTGTTGACGATAGTATTGTTGTCATTGAAAATATCTTTCGGCGCTTACAAAAGGAACATTTTTCAAAAGACATCATTTTAGACGCCACAAAAGAGGTAGCCGTCGCAATTACCTCCTCTACTTTAACAACAGTCGCTGTCTTCTTACCTATCGGTCTTGTGTCAGGTACAATCGGTAAGCTAATGTTACCTATGGTATTAGCCGTTGTATACTCTATACTTTCTTCACTAGTGGTGGCCTTAACCGTTGTTCCACTTATGGCATTTTTATTGCTGAAGAAAACAAGGCAGCGTACACCGAAGCCTTCAAGAAAGTATACAGCTACGTTAAAATGGGCACTTTCGCATAAGTTTATTATTTTATTCTCTTCTTTCCTATTATTTGCGGGATCAATTGCTGCCTATGTATTACTACCAAAAGCAAATATAAAATCAGAAGATGACACGATGCTTTCAATTCAGATGACATTCCCAGCAAGTTACGAATTTGAATCTAGAAAGCAAACAGCCTTTGATTTTGAAAAAAAATTACTTTCTAACAGCAATGTAAAAGATGTTATTTTACGAATGGGTTCCAGTGCTGAAGATGCACAGTTTGGATTTTCAACTAAAAATAACCTTGCATCTATTGCTGTAGTCTTCAAAAAAGGAACAGATATCGATCAATATATCAAAGAACTAAAAAAAGGGCAGGCAGACTTTAAACCAGCCGAATTCGATTATACAAAGGCAAGCTATTCTGGTTCTGGCGGTGGAAACAGCTTGCAATTTAACGTGACAGCAAACAATGAAACAAATTTAAAAAAAGCTGCTGATGTCGTTGAAACAAAACTTAAAAGTATAGACAGCCTTTCTAAAATAAAAACAAATCTAGAAGAGTCAAAGAAAGAATGGCAAATCGATATTGATCAAAAGAAAGCTGAACAAGTTGGATTAACACCAGAAACAGCCGGACAACAAGTTGCATTCCTTATGAAAAAATCACCAATTGGGCAACTGACAATTAATGAAGAGAAAACGACCATTATGCTCGAACATAAACAAAAAAAGATAAGTAACAAGGAAGATATTCTTAACACAAATATTATGTCACCTATAGCAGGACCAATTCCTTTAAAAGATATTGCAACCATTTCAGAAAAACGATTGCAAACTGAGATTTTCCATAAAGACGGGAAAGAAACCATTCAAATAACTGCCGAAGCAACAAATGAAGATTTAAGCAAAGTGAATACTGAAGTGAACAAAGCTATTTCAGAATTAGACCTACCAAACGGTGCGAAAGTTAAAATTGCTGGTGCAACCGAAGCAATGCAAGAGGACTTTACAAATTTATTCAAAATCATGGGGATCGCAATCGGCATTGTTTATTTAATTATGGTCATTACTTTTGGGCAAGCACGCGCTCCATTTGCGATTTTATTCTCTTTACCACTAGCTGCTGTTGGCGGTATTTTAGGATTAATCATTTCAAGAACACCAGTCGATTTAAACGCACTAATCGGTGCATTAATGTTAATTGGGATTGTAGTTACAAATGCCATCGTACTAATAGAACGCGTTCAACAAAATAAAGAACAAGGTATGACAACGCGGGAAGCTTTACTAGAAGCAGGCTCTACAAGGCTACGACCAATTATTATGACAGCCATTACAACAATAGTAGCGATGTTACCATTATTATTCAGCCAATCACAAGCCGGCAGTATGGTATCAAAAAGTTTAGCGGTTGTTGTAATCGGTGGTTTAGCAGTTTCAACTGTACTCACACTAGTCGTCGTCCCTGTTATGTATGAACTGTTAGATAAATTCGGTAAAAAACGAAGCTCACGCAGAAAAGTAGAACCTTCTATAGAGACACCAAAAGCTTAATAAGAAAAAACGTTATCTTCCGTTTTGAAGATAACGTTTTTTCTTTCTACTATAAATATAATTTCATGATCAATCATTCATATAAGTCATCACTTTATTTATATAATCTTCTAACGGTTGTCTAGAATCTACAATAATATATGTAAAATCAGATGGCCGTTTACTACCATCTAACCCTTTTCCAAACACTTCTTCAGATTCCACTTTCCTAATTTGACTTATCATTCGTTTTCGCTTCTTTAATCTATTATTAATTTCTTCTATATCATTAAGGTAGCACTCAACATATTTATACTTCACATTATACTTCTTAGACAACTTTATTCCCTTTTCTAACATTTCTGTATAGAGACACGGGCTATCCAGTATTACACTATGCCCCTGGGATAAATGAAAATCTATTAATGCCCATTCGATCTCGTACGAAATTCCACCAGCGGCCGTTGTTTCAATCTGACGAGTTTCCAACGACTCTAGTAAGGCCGTTTTTACAATGTCATGATCAATCACAATTGCCCCTGTATTTTTCGCTATACATTTAGAAAGTGTCGATTTTCCCGAACCCGGAAAACCTGACATTTGAAGAAAAAACATAAAAAGCACACCTTCCTTATATTATTTTCTATCCCACAGTTCATTCATATATTTACATATACATCATTTTATCATAGGAATTATCCTCTATCCTCTCCACAAAACAGAACGAAACAAAAACTCCCTGCCTATTTAAGCAGAGAGTCCTTTATTAATATAGGGTACAAGCATTTAAGCTGCTTTTGCTTTTGTTACTTTACGAGATTTCTTCGCTCCCGTAAAACGTTTATGAAGTACAGATGCAGTAAAACGAGCAATAATATTAAACAGTAATACCATAATAATTAAGACTGCTGCTGATTTTGTCGCAATTAACTTCGCATCTGGAATAATCCCTTCAGAGTTTAATTTCCAAATATGAACTGCTAATGTTTCAGCTGGGCGAAATGGATTCAACGGATGTGCAGGACTTGAAAAATCAGCTGCTGAATTTAGAATTGGCGATGTTAATCCCGCTGTATAAATTAATGCTGCGGCTTCACCAAATATACGTCCTGCAGCTAAAATAATTCCTGTAATAATTTGTGGTAATGATGTCGGAATAATAATTCGTACAATCGTTTGCCACTTTGTTGCACCAAGCCCAAGACTCGCTTCTTTTACATTAGATGGAACTTCCGTAATCGCATTTTCACAAACACGCGTTAGGCCTGGTAAATTTAAAATCGTTAAAGCAAGTGCTCCTCCCATTACCGTATAACCCCAACCAGTCATTGTAACAAATACTAATAAACCAAATAACCCAACAACAATGGATGGTAGTGATGCCATCGTTTCAATACATAAACGAACAAATCCTAAAAAACGCCCTTGTTTCGCATATTCCGCAAGATAAATCCCCGCTCCTAATCCAAGCGGAATTGAAATAATTAGGGTAATAACAAGCATATAGAAAGAATTGAATAATTGCGGACCAATTCCACCACCTGCTCTTGTATTGCTTGGTTCTCCGAACAAGAAACTTGGATCCCAAAATCCCCAGCCCTTTTGTAAAATTTCGTATACTAAGAAAACAAGTAAAGCTACTACAAACGCTGCAACCGCATATAAAATACCCGTCCAAATATTATTTACTTTTCTTGCATTCATCGTTATCGCTCACCTCTTTGGCCAATTGCTCGAATTACTAAAATAAATAGGAATGAAATAACAAGTAATATCATTGCCAATGTCCATAAAGCATTATTCCAGGCAGTTCCATTTAACGTATTCGTCATATCCATTGTCAAAATACCTGTCAATGTTGCCGTTGGGCTATATATCCCTTCAGGTAATTTAACTGTATTCCCAATTACCATTTGAACCGCTAACGCTTCACCGAAAGCACGAGCTAATCCTAGAACAACCCCTGTTAAAATACCTTTTTTTGCAGCTGGAACAATCACACGGCTAATCGCTTGCCATTTCGTCGAACCTAAACCATAAGAGGCCTCTAGGTAATCAAACGGAACTGAACGTATTGCATCAGAAGCAATACTAGCAATAGTAGGCAAAATCATAATACTAAGTACGATAATACCCGCAATCAAACTAAAACCAACACCGCCGAATGAATCGCGTAAAAGCGGAACTAAAATCGTAACCCCTAACAAACCGTATACTACTGAAGGAATTCCAACTAATAATTCCAAAACAGGCTTTAATACTTTATTACCAAACTTCGGTGAAATTAAATTCATAAATATCGCAAGTGCAAGTGCGATTGGCGCACTAATAACGACTGCCCCTAACGAAACAAGCGTTGAACCAACAATAAAGATAACAGCACCAAATGATCCCTTATCAGCATTCGGATTCCAATTTGTTGATGTTAGCACCTCAGAAAATGAAATACCACTTTGCGTAAAGGATTGAATTCCTTTTCCGCAAATAAATGCAATAATTGCCAATGTAACAAGAACAATAAATATACCGCAAAATGTAACAAGCGTTCTTCCGATATATTCACTTTTTACATAATTAATTTGTTTTTTCCCCTTCATCACAGGACACAACCCCACTTCATAGATTGAAATGAACAAGGCTGGCCTTGCAGCCAGCCCCGTTGAACGTTTACTTATTCAGTTTAGACATTGGAATATAACCCATATCTTCAACTTGTTTTTCGAAGTCTTTACCTTTTACATAATCGATATAAGCTTTTGTAGCTTCTTTTGCTTCCCCTTTTGTTACCATGTACTCATAAGACCAAAATGGATATTTACCAGAAGAAATGTTTTCAACTTTTGGCTCTGCACCATCAATTTTCACAGTTTGTAATGCACCTTTTTTATCGCCTACCATATAAGACATTGCAAGATAACTAATAGAACCTGGAGTAGAGTTAATTGCTTGTTCTACCGCACCGTTAGAATCTTGTGTTGTACCTGTTCCATCGTTAATCTTCGCGTCTTTCATAACTGTTTTTTCAAATGTAGCACGTGTACCAGAAGATGCCGGACGGTTAATCACGTTAATTTTCTCATCTTTACCGCCTAACTCTTTCCAGTTTGTAACTTTCCCGCTGAAAATATCTTGTACTTGTTTCACAGTTAAGTTGTCGACCTTCACATCTTTATTTACAACAAGTGCAAATGCAATACCTGCCACTTTGTTATCTACTAATTCTTTCGCTTTTTCCGCATCTTTTATTTTATCTGCAGCCGGAACATCAGAGTTACCGATTTGAACCGCACCGGAAGCTACTTGGTTAATCCCTGTTCCACTACCGCCACCTTGAACTTGAATAGAAACGCTTGGATTCTTTTCCATGAATTTTTTACCAGCTTCTTCAGCAAGCGGTTGAAGAGCCGTAGAACCAGCTGCCGCAATTGTACCCGACAATTCTTGTTTTGAATCATTATTACCTTTAGCAGTTCCATTACTATCTGTGCTCTCTGATTTCCCACACCCAACTAAAGCACCCGCAACTACTAATGCCGCTAAAGAAAATTTAATACCTTTTTTCATAACCATGTCTTGTACCCCCATTTGGATTATCGCTTTTTCACATTCACTTACTTCTTTCGAACACAAATTCATTGTAGGACAATAATATTATGTTAGTGTTAAGCAATTTTTAATTTTAAGTAAAGAGAGACAATCCAACTCAAAACCTATATATTTCACCTCTTTTTATTTAAAAAACCAAAAGAACCCACACAAATTAGCTCTGATTGTAAATTTAATCTTAACAATGTAAATTTATCGTAAATAAAATTCTTTTTTTCACTACCGATGTTAAAAATACATTTACAAATCCATTCCTTTTTTTAACTTTATTGATGTTACTCCACGTAATTTCAGGAATATTTTTCTGTACAACAAAATAAATTGGAACAATTCTAAAAATAATTGAATATTTTTAAAGTACCAATTGACAACATCATTTCATGTAGTCTACTATATTACTAACAAAAAGTTTCCCTCGGCAAACTTTTTAAACTAACACTAAAAATATAGAGAAGAGGTAACTTTTATGGTATCGGCTAATATCAAACCCCTTTCAAATTTCCAAACAGGGCAGTTTGTACAAATCGAGAAGATACAATTAGAAGGAACTATGAAACGTCGTTTATTAGATTTAGGCTTTATTCCTGGAGCTACTATTAAAGTATTGCAAAAAAGCCCACTTGGAGATCCAATTGCATATCAAGTAAGCAATACAACCATTGCACTGCGTAATGAAGAAAGTTCCCTTATTTTCGTGAAATCAATAGGAGATGATTTAGAATGAAAAACCATCGCATTGCGCTAGCAGGAAACCCAAATACCGGAAAAAGCACATTGTTTAATACATTAACAGGATTAAAGCAACATACTGGAAACTGGACTGGAAAAACCGTATTAAAGGCAGAAGGTGAATATGAACATAACGAGGGGTTGTATACCCTCATTGATTTACCAGGAACATACTCTCTTTATTCAAATTCTGCAGATGAGGAAGTAGCACGCGATTATATCATTTTTGAAAAACCTGACGTAACTATCGTTGTTGTGGATGCAACTGCAATGGAAAGAAATTTAAACTTAGCACTGCAAGTTATGGAAATGACAAAAGACGTTGTAGTTTGCATTAACTTAATAGATGAGGCTGAAAAAAAGGGAATTATTATCGATGAAAAAAAATTAGCAAAGTCACTCGGAGTTCCTGTAGTTAAAATTTCCGCTCGAAACAGAATTGGAATTGGTCATTTACTAAATGTAATAGCGAAAGTGGCAAATAAAAAATTAATCCCTACGCCAATTCAAATTACTTATAATGAACAAATTGAAAATATGATTCAGAAATTAGAACCAGAAATCTACAAAGTATTCGGAGATACTTATCCCGCACGCTGGGTGGCACTCCGTATATTAGATGGAGATAAAAATTTTCTAGCAACACTCCAAAAACATCATAAGGAGCCGCTTGTAAGGGAGGTCGTAATAAATGGAATCTCACTCAGCCAGTAAAGCTCTTCCATTAGATTATATTGTTCAGCATGCACAAACCCTTACAAAAGAGGATATACGAGATGATATTGTTGGTGATATTTATCGAACTTCCGCAAGTATATGTAAAGAAGCTGTTCAATACACGAACACCGATAAGTTATACCGTTCAGAGAAGCTAGATAAAATTTTCACTTCTCCTATATTTGGCTTCCCAATCATGCTCGGAATTTTATCTATTATTTTTTATCTTACAATTGCAGGAGCTAATGTGCCGTCTGATATGATTGCTGAATTTTTTGGATGGGCAGAAGGTCATTTAACCACTTGGTTTCAAGCAATGAACGCTCCAGAATGGCTACAAGGTATTTTAATTCTTGGCTTATTCCGTGGTACTGGAGCTGTAATTAGCGTTATGTTACCACCTATGGCTATTTTCTTCCCTATGTTTGCCTTATTAGAAAACTATGGATACTTACCACGTGTCGCTTTTAACATGGATCGTTTATTTAAACGTTCTGGCGCTCACGGAAAACAATCCTTAACAATGGCAATGGGATTTGGTTGTAACGCTGCTGCCATTATGTCAACACGTATTATCGAGTCACCACGTGAGCGTATGTTAGCAATCTTAACAAACAATTTTGTTCCATGTAACGGACGTTGGCCTACATTAATATTAATGGCATCATTATTTATGGCTGCTGGATATACCGGCAGCATGCAAACACTTGTTACAGCTGGTGTTGTAGTCGGAATGGTTGTAATAGGGGTTATTGTAACATTAACAGTATCTTGGGTATTATCAAAAACTGCTTTAAAAGGTGTCCCAACCCACTATACGTTAGAATTACCACCATACCGTAAGCCGAAAATTTGGAATACAATTGTACGTTCCACACTTGATAAATCATTATATGTGTTAAAACGTGCAGTGATTGTAGCTGCACCTGCGGCTGTATTAACTTGGATATTAGCAAATATTTATGTAGGCGACACAAGCCTACTTATGTATTTTGTAAATTTCTTAGATCCATTCGCTAAATTACTCGGCCTTGACGGATTCATTCTAGCTGCATTTATCCTTGGATTACCAGCTAACGAAATTGTCATTCCAATTTTATTAATGTCTTATTTATCAACTGGTGCTTTAACCGAACTAGATGATTTAAATCAAATTAAAAACTTGTTCTTAGAACACGGCTGGACTTGGCTCACTGCGTTAAATACAATGCTGTTCTCTCTTCTTCATTTCCCATGCGGAACAACATTAGTTAACATTTATAAAGAAACAAAAAGTCCAAAATGGACATTTTTATCATTTGCAATCCCTACTGTTATCGCCATTGCAGTTACATTTCTCACAACGCAATTGGTACATTGGTTAGGACTTGTATAAAGTGAAACTTCCATCAGTAGGAGGATTCTTCCTCCACTGATGGTTGCTTTTCACCAATTAGATTCTTAGATTCCGCTAAAATTGATAGTAATAATACATAAAAGGAAACCTAGACTACAGGTCTCCTTTTTCATCTTCACTTGGACTTTCCCACGGCTGTGCGCCGTATTTTTTAATTTTTTTATTCAAAAAGTGAATCGTATATGGAGTAATTCCCATTAAAATCGTATTTATAATTGTCAAAGTTGAGGGCATCTTCATATCATCGCTCCTCTTTCCATTTAAAGATGCTATATATCAGCAAAAGCTTCTTCATTTCACATTACTGACCACCTTTTGGCATCAAAGAACCTGAATGTTCTACCACCGGGTGAACACGAACAACTATGTTGCTCTTAGTAAAATAGTTCTCTCCCTCATCCCAATTTTTTTCTATCTTCTTCCACTCTTTATAATTATGCCGCTTATAATAATCTCCTAATCCAAGAACATCTGTTTCAAAAGACTTCTGCACTGTTTTTATTGTTCCCATCACTATACTCTCCATCTCTTTGGAGACAGATGTCTTCATTTGCTTGTCACTCCACGCCTTTCCATCTCCTCCTAACTGTACCTCTGCTAATACACCTTCAGGATAAATATCAACTGTAAACTTGGGACGACGTGGTTCTGCGAAAGAAGCATGTATTTTTCGTCTTATTTTGTGAATTTCATACGTGAACGTTTTTTTCTCTTTCCGAATAGTTACAAAACCACTCGCTTTCTTTCCAATTATATAGTTTAATCCTTGCGTATTTTTTCCAGTTAAAAGGCCGATCAATTTATTATCCTTCCCTTGAAACATAGCAGCGCCTTCCATTTTCACACCTTGTTTTGTTAATTGTAAAATCGGAAGCACAAAACTTCTCTTAGCAACCATCGTTTCTTGTACATCACCAGTGCGAACCGCTTCTAACATATATGCATTCGCGTCTGCGTGATCTGCTAGCAAATCAATATATTTCGCTGGTAAATTTTCCGGTTTAGCACTTTGTTGTAAAATACGATCCGCTCGTTCTTTAGAAACAAAAATCCGAATATTCCTCCTCATTTCATGATCACGAAAAAAGACATCTAACGTTTGTTCTAAAACCATTGGATGTTTTAATAAGTCTTTTGAGAAAACGATAACTTGAATATGTGGAAAAAATAAAGAGCGACTAATTTTTTTAGATATCTCTCGGATTTGTGCAAATACACTATCAGAAGTTGCACTTATATTAATATAATTAGCTCCTCCTTGACTTTTCCCCCCACCCTGTTGAGCTAACGAACTCGGCAAGACAAGTTGATACGTCCCTTTCATACGAAGTGGTTTCTTTGATTTACTTTCTTCTTTTGCAACATCAAAAGCTACTCCTACAACAAAACCTCTCTCTTCAATCTCTTTTCGCTCTGAACAACCACTCATATATATAAACAAGGCAATACAGCAAATACACTTATGAAGATGATTCACTATTTTTGCCCCCCTTTATTTTATAGATAATGAAAACGAGCAGCGGAACAATGATAACGCATGCCATATCAACCCAAGCTAAGTAGGTACCATACCGAGTTACCTTCGTAACATTTTCAGGAAGCATGTTCAACAGATAAATTATAGGTGCACTTACAAAAATAAATATTTTCTTTTTAATAGAAGGAAACATCGAACGAAAACCTATTATCGATATATCATAATACATAGCAGTCGTATTGAAAATTGTAATAATCCAAGTCGTAAAGAAAATCGCATCGAAACGTTCTAAAAATCCTCCAGCAATCTCAATCTCCTTTCCTAATTCAATAACAGGGTACGTTAAATTCTTCGTCGTAGAATTAGAAAAGACAATAATACAAGTAAGATAGATGAGAATATATAATAAATTGGTAATCATTACTCCCTTTGCGGCAGCCAAAGGCGCTTTGTCTTTTTGTTTCACAATTGAAGAATAAAATAAAACTGCTTCAAATCCAATGAATGTAAATATAGATTCCTTCATCCCATCAGCATATTGGCTCCATTTTGTTTGAAAAAGCGGCAACAAATTATGAGTATCCATTAAATTTATATTTAATAACGACAAAGCTAAAATGGCACTCACTACAATTGGCAAAAATAACATGTTAAGACGGAGTAATGCCGCTCTAGAACCACTTACTCCATAAATAACAACCAGTAAGTAGAAAAATGATAAAAGTTCAATAGGCGTTTTACCAAATAAATATGTTTGTGCAATAATTGAAATGGCTCGCGCTTGATACGCCGTAATTCCAGCAAATGTTAGCACTAAAATACCGGTGACACCATAAGCTATTGGCTTCGATAAGTAGACACTTGTATATTGAAAAAACGTTTGGTTTGGAAATAAATTTGCTATTTTTGTAATTATCCAAGCAAAAACCGCACAAATCAAACCACCGAGAAATAATATGATCCATCCATCTGTGAAAAGAGTCTGCTCTGCAATCACACGGGGCATCGAAAGTGCTCCCGTACCTATGATGATCGAAGATACTGTAAATGTTAGCTCCCGAGATCCAATTTCTTCATCGCCGTATTCAAACGGTTTCAATTTATTTTCTCTCCTTTGAACGTAATGTTTTATCTTTCGTCTGTAAATAATCTGGTCTCGTTTTTAACATTGCCCTTGGTAACAATGCAACTTCTTCTTTCCAATCCTTATAAAAAGCAGGAGCTAACGGCGTAAAATACGGAATTCCAACACTTTTTAAATTCATAATATGGATTGCTAATGTAATTAACGCCAAAATAATTCCATATAGCCCAAATAGGGTAGCAGCTAAAATAAACGCAAATAACAAGAAACGAAATGTAATTGTTATACTATAAACAGGCAAAGAAAAGGTAGCAATCGCCGTAACGGCAATGACAATAACCATAAAAGGATTGACAATCCCCGCGCTTACCGCCGCTTCACCAATAACAAGTCCTCCTACAATCCCGACAGTTTGTCCGATTTGCTTAGGTAAACGAAGCCCTGCTTCTCTAATTAATTCCATTGTTAATGTCATAATGATAGTTTCAATATAGGCGGGAAACGGTACTCCTTCCCTTGCCCCAGCAATTGAATATGCAAGATTAGATGGAATAAGTCCTTGATGATAGGAAACAAGCGCAACATATACCGCTGGAAGTAAGATTGCCATAAGTCCAGCTAACATACGAAGTCCTCTTAATAAGGTCCCAATAATCCATCTCTCGTAATGATCTTCTGGCGATTGAAAAATATCTACAATAACCATAGGCGCGATGACAGCAAAAGGCGACCCGTCTACTAAAATAACCGCCTTTCCTTTTGCCAAAGAAGCTATCGCTCTGTCTGGTCTTTCCGTATTTAAAAATTGTGGGAAAGGAGATAGAGTATTTTCCTCCAATAGGTGCTCAACTTTCCCAGAATCTAATATCACATCCGTCTCAATCGACTGTAAGCGCCGATTCAATTCATTTACGATATAAGGATTGATTATATCTTCAATATAAATTAATGTAACTTCTTTTTGAGAGCGTTTTCCCATAATGTAGGATTGAAATCGAAGTTTCGGGTCACGCAACTCACGCCGAATTAGCATCTTATTTGTTGCAATATCCTCAGTGAAACCTATTTTAGGACCCCGAATGATATTTTCTGTAATCGGTGGCTCTAAACTTCGTCTTTCCCACGCTCGGCTATTAATCACTAATGCATGAGAAATTCCATCAATTAAAACAACCGTATCTCCTACTAGAACAGAATTAATAACATCTGAAAATGTCTCAACTATATTTACTTCACCTATAGAAATAAATCTATCTAATAAGGTTTGCATGATTGGGACTTTGTTCGGAATCTCTTCTTGTTGTAGTGGACGAATAATAAATCGATAAATCAAGTCTTTATCAGTAAGCCCACATAGAAATACAACAGCACACCGAGTAGATGAGCAAGAAAGCGCAAACTCCCGCACTGTTAAATCATTAGGAGACTGCAATGTTTCTCGAATAGAGTTTGTAATTGCAGATAAGCTTCCCTCTAAATTCGTCATCTACTTCACCTAACTTCCCTCTCAAGATGTTACCGTTATATTTCTCCATCTCGGGAAAATGTATGCAATGAAAAAAGCTATCTCCCTTTAGAAAGATAGCTTTTTCATTGCATACTATTCTTACTTCTCTAACGCAGTAGAATTGTATCGCACTTCAACATTTCTAGTTATCATACTAACTCCAAACATGACAATGATGTTTCTGATTAACGCCACAATACCGAAAAATAAAGACAAACTTTGTAAATACTGGTCCAATAACTAAGCAAAAAAATAGGAATACGTGCTAGTACGTGTATTTTTTTATCTCATTCCCCTTTTCTCATACAGTTCAAAACAGACTTCACAAAAACTTCTACCCCAATTGGTAAGGCATCTTCATCAATTGTAAAACGCGGATGATGATGTGGATACACAATGCCTTTTTCTTTATTTCCAGCGCCAATAAAGAAAAACGTACCCGGCGCCTTTTGTAAAAAGGCTGAAAAATCTTCCCCTGCCATCGTAGGTTGCAACCTACTTACTCGTTCTCTTCCATAAAGCTCTAGTGCTGTATTTTCCACAAGTTGTGTAACCCATTCATCATTCACAACCGGACGATAACCATATTCATAAGAATAATGATATGTAGCACCGTACGCTTCTGTAATATGCTTCACAATATTTTCAATCTGCTGGGCGGTTTGTTCTCTTAATTCATGCTTTAAACTTCTTACCGTACCTTCGATTTTCGCCTGCTCAGGAATTACATTATGCGTTGTACCCGCATGAAACTGCGTTACAGATAAAACGAGAGAATCTAACGGATTCGTAAGACGCGATACGATTTGCTGAAGCTGCGTAACGACCTGCGTACCAATGGCAATGCTATCAACTGTTTCATGAGGAATACCTGCATGCCCACCTTTTCCTTCTATTGTAATTTTAAACACATCAGGCGCTGCCATCGCTGGACCATAAATAACCCCAACTTTCCCAACTTCTAAAGAAGCCCAAAGGTGTGCTCCAATAATATAATCAACATCTTCCATTACGCCTGCAGCAACCATCTCCCCAGCCCCACCTGGAAAATTCTCTTCGGCATGTTGAAATAGGAAACGAATTTCACCTTGGATTTTTTCCCTTTGTTCTACGAGCGTATATACAGTGCCCAGAAGCATTGCAATATGACCGTCGTGCCCGCAGGCATGCATCACTCCTAGATTTTTAGAAACAAATTCAAACTGATTTTCTTCTCGTATGGGAAGTGCATCCATATCTGCACGAATTGCAATTGTTTTCCCTGGCCTCTTACCAGTTAATCTTGCCATAATGCTATACTTTGTCGGCCTTGAAATTTCTAGGTGAGGAATTGTTTGAAGTATGTCGTATATGAACTGCGATGTTTTTTCCTCTTGAAAAGATAACTCTGGATATCTGTGAAAATGCCTTCTCCATTCTATTAATTGTTCTTTAAAAAGAACACTTTCTTTTACTTCATCCATCTATCCTCTTCCTTTCTTCACTAAGTTAGCTGTTAGTATAACCCCAATCTAACATAAAAGAAATAATATTCAGAACATTTAATTCACATAAAAGAAAAAGCTACCATATTAGATAGCTTTTTCTTTTATAAAATAGTAATTGCTTGCTTGCCCATTTGTTCCCATGCTCTTTCAAATTCAGAACGTGATACTTTTTTATTCGGATTATTAGCTAATGGATCATTCATATATACATAATTTTGATCATATCCAACTACCACAACACTATGCTCATAATATGTAATTTTTACATCGCCTTTATTTGTATTCCATGTTTCAAAACTATCCTCAGCTAGCGGTTGAAACGTTGTATTTGCAATGACCCATACTGGTGAACCCGAACTAATGACTTTATATATATCTTCAATCTCTCTTCCAGTTAAATTAATCGTTTTTTCAGGTACATATTTTTCTGCAAGTTTAAAAATTGGCTGATGATAAACACCGTAACCTGGTTCAGATTTCGTATAAATATTCCCTACAAATCCTTCATGAGGATTTCCGCGAAGATTATTTTCTTTAAATGGAACTTTATTGACTTCACTTGCAAGTTGCATCTTATCTACTTGTACACCTTTATACTGCAATAACATTGCTAGACTCGTAACCTCACAACCTCGCTGCAGTTCTGGAAGTTGTTTTATAAATGGAACATTTTCAATCATAGCTGTTTCTTTCATATCAAACAAAAAACTCACGCGTAACTCGTGTACTTTTTGAAGAATTTTATTTTTCCCTACAAAAATAGCAACAACAAGTACAATCGCTACAATACACATATATTTAAATTTCTTTAACATATTCAAAACTCCATTACATCATTATTTTCAGCAAACGCTACTCTTTTTATTGTACCTTTCTTCTACCCAGTTTGCTAGAAAGATTATATGAATTAGTATTCGATTAATATGTTTTAAAATTCTTATTTTTTGTAATAAAAAGAAAAATAAATATACATTTTCAGAATATTTCGCTATAATTAAAAATACTTAGAAGAAAGAATCCTCTTTCATTCACAAGACGTAAGATTACATGAAGCTAATCATAGTTATTTGTATCACCACTCTTACACCCAGAAAGTATACATAATCGATTTCTATAGTGATATAAAGAAAACTACTATTAGTATGTTTTTCATCCCCCACTGATGATTAGTGAAACGAAGCACGCTCGATACTCATTGAGTAAAACAAATAAGGAAAGAAATACGGGGTGAAGAGAATATGAATCAAACAACTACAGAACAAACTAGCTTACAACGTACAATGAAAAGTCGACACCTTTTTATGATTGCACTTGGAGGTGTCATTGGCACAGGACTCTTTATGGGATCAGGACAAATTGTCCATAACGCTGGACCTGGCGGAGCGATCCTTGCATTTTTAGTTGGTGGTTTCGTGATGTATTTAACCATGCTCTGTCTCGGTGAACTATCTGTTGCCATGCCAGAAGCAGGCTCATTTCAAAGTTATGCAAGCAAATTTATTTCACCTGGTTTTGGATTTGTCGTTGGCTGGATGTATTGGCTGAACTGGGCTGTTACAGTTGGCGTAGAACTGACAACTGTTAGTATTTTAATGAAGCGCTGGTTTCCAGATGTTTCTTCATGGATTTGGTGTGTTACATTTGCAGCAATCCTTTTCATTGTAAACGCTTTATCAACGAAAGCATTTGCAGAGGCAGAATTTTGGTTTTCCAGTGTAAAAGTCACAACAATCGTTGTCTTCATTATACTTGGAGGCGCTGTTATGTTTGGGTTCTTAGATTTCAATGGGAAACCCGCACCAATGCTTCATAACTTCACTGAAAATGGTGGGTTATTTCCAAATGGTGCCTTAGCTGTTCTTCTTACAATGATTACTGTAAATTATTCCTTCCAGGGAACGGAACTAATTGGAATTGCTTCAGGTGAAAGCGAAAACCCTGAAAAAACAATTCCAAAAGCAATTAAAAATACAATTTGGCGTACTTTATTCTTTTTCGTATTAGCAATTGCAGTTGTTGTAGGCCTACTCCCATGGCAGGAGGCTAATCTTGTAGAAAGCCCATTTGTGCTTGTCTTTGATACAGTTGGGATTCCATATGCAGCTGACATTATGAACTTTGTTATCATTACCGCTGTACTATCAGTAGCGAATTCAGGGCTATATGCTAATTCTCGTATGCTTTGGGCTATGTCAAAACAAGGTATGGCAAGTCCTGCATTTGCGAAATTAACAAAGAAGGGAGTACCACTGAACGCTTTAATTTTCAGCCTTATCTTTGCAAGTCTCTCACTTTTAACAAGTGTATTTGCTGCAGACACTGTCTTTTTAGTTCTAACATCGATTGCCGCAATGGCAGCAGTTGTTGTCTGGATGTCAATTGCAGCTTCACAATTTTTCTTCCGAAGAGAATTTATAAAGAATGGCGGAAATATAAACGATTTAAAATACCGTACACCTCTTTATCCAATTGTTCCAATTTTAGCTTTCTCTTTAAATTTTATTACATTCGTTAGTTTGGCTTTCATTCCAGATCAAAGAATCGCCCTTTATTGCGGGATTCCATTTATGATTATTTGCTATATCTTATATCAAATTAAATATAAAAAAATCGTCACATTTGAACAACAACAAAAGATTACACAAGAAATAAACTAAATATATAAAATATTCAACTATCTTATTTTATGATAAGATAGTTTTTTTCTATTTATTGGATATGTTGGTATAACTTTATTTATCTTAAAATTTTTACAATCATGTTTTCATCAAAAAAATAGTTTACAATGTTATCAGGTTGCAAATGATATTCACCGTAAAAAGCGTGCATTTGTGTCTATTTTTTAACAATATGACAAAAACTATTGCCTTCTATAAATTAATAGGTTTATATTGTTTTATTGGCATAGTTTCAATCCAAGGAGAAAGGAGATTTTCAATCGTGCAACTAAAGAAATCGTTTTGGAAGTTGGCTTCACTTCTTCCTTTATCACTACTCTTGTTCCTCGGTGGCTGTGAGAAAAAACTTGCAGTATTAAATCCACAGGGGCCTGTTGCAAAAGCACAGTATGATCTGATCGTTTGGTCATTCGTACTTATGTTGTTGATTATTGCAATTGTATTCATCTTGTTTACAGTCATTTTGATTCGTTATCGTGAAAAACCAGAAAACATGGACTATGAGCCACCTGATCAACACGGTAACACATTATTAGAAATTATTTGGACACTCTTCCCAGTTATTATCGTTATCGCATTATCAATTCCAACGGTAAAAGCAACTTATGCATCAGAAGAAGTGCCAAAAGAGTCTAAACATATTAAACCAGTTGAAATTTATGTTACATCTGCCAACTGGAAATGGTTATTCAGTTATCCAGAGGAAAATATTGAAACCGTTAACTATTTAAACGTACCAGCTGGTACACCAATCCAGTTTAAATTAACATCTGTTGGTCCAATGAACGCCTTCTGGGTTCCAGAACTTGGTGGTATGAAATACACAATGGACGGCATGATCATGGATTTATTCCTACAAGCTGATAAGCCAGGATCTTACCTTGGTCGTAGCTCGAACTTCTCCGGTGAAGGATTTACTCACATGGAATTTGAGCTTGAAGCAAAGAAAAAAGAAGATTATGACAAGTGGGTAAAAGAAGTAAAAGAAACTGCTAAACCACTGACAGAAGAAAAATATAACGAAATCATTAAACCTGGTGTAGTAGGGCGTATGACATTCTCTAGTCACCACTTAAAGTATGTAGATCCAAAATCACTTGAATACTGTGATTACAACTACTACAAAAACAAAAAGTAATAGATACTATTCCAACAGATTGGAGTGAACACAGTGAAGCTTGATGAATTTTTTGTCACAGGTGATCCGATAATTTACGGAGCTGACGCATCTATCGTTCTTGTGACATTAGCAATCATTTTCGTACTGACAAAGTATAAAAAATGGAAATGGCTTTGGGATGAATGGTTAACAACTGTTGACCATAAAAAAATCGGTATAATGTATATTATATCGGCAGTTTTAATGTTATTCCGTGGTGGTATGGACGGTTTAATGATCCGTGCACAATTAACATTCCCGGATACAACATATTTAAACGCTGAACACTATAACGGAATCTTTACAACGCATGGTACAGTTATGATTCTTTTCATGGCGATGCCATTCGTTATGGGATTAATGAACGTTGTTGTACCATTACAAATTGGTGCTCGTGACGTTGCATATCCATTCTTAAACGCATTAAGTTTTTGGTTATTCTTTATTGGGGCAATGTTATTTAACATCGCTTTCGTTATCGGAGGTTCTCCAGACGCTGGGTGGACATCATACTTCCCAATGGCTGGTACCGAATTTACGCCTGGCGTAGGAAATAACTTCTACGCAATTGCACTGCAGATTTCAGGTCTTGGTACATTAATGACCGGTATTAACTTCCTGGTTACGATTTTAAAAATGCGTACACCTGGTATGACATTAATGAAAATGCCAATGTTTACTTGGTCAATCTTAATTACAACAATTATCATTATTTTCGCTTTCCCAGTATTAACAGTTGCTCTTGCATTAATGACATTTGACCGTCTATTTGATGCTCACTTCTTTACGATGGCGAGCGGCGGTATGCCAATGCTTTGGGCCAACCTATTCTGGGTATGGGGTCACCCTGAAGTATACATTGTTATCTTACCGGCATTCGGTATTTTCTCTGAAATCATTAGTACATTCTCACGTAAACGTCTATTCGGTTACAGTGCGATGGTGTACTCAATGATTGCAATTTCTTTACTGAGTTTCTTAGTATGGCTTCACCACTTCTTTACAATGGGATCTGGTCCAGCTGTTAACTCATTCTTCTCGATTTCGACAATGGCGATTTCGATTCCAACCGGGGTTAAGATCTTTAACTGGTTGTTTACACTGTATAAAGGACGTATTCGTTTTACAGTGCCAATGCTTTGGTCATTAGCATTTATTCCAAACTTCGTAATCGGTGGGGTTACAGGGGTTATGCTTGGAATGGCAGCAGCTGACTATCAATACCATAACAGCTACTTCCTAATCGCCCATTTCCACTACGTATTAATCGCAGGTACAGTATTCGCAATGCTTGCTGGATTTACGTTCTGGTATCCAAAAATGACTGGTCATATGTTAAACGAACGCCTAGGTAAATGGACATTCTGGATCTTTATGAGCGGATTTAACATCTGTTTCTTCCCAATGTACTTCTTAGGTTTAGATGGTATGACTCGTCGTATGTACACTTACTCAGAAAGCCTTGGATGGGGTTGGTTAAACCAAATCGCATCTGTAGGTGCAGTAATGATGGGTATTGGTTTCATATTACTATGTTACAACGTAATTTGGAGTGCTCGTCACGGTGAACGTGACACTACTGGAGATCCATGGGATGGCCGTACACTTGAGTGGGCAACTCAATCTCCTGTACAACATTATAACTTCGCTAAACTTCCTGAAATTAAAGAAGCTGATGCTTTCTGGTTCATGAAGAAACGTGGAGAAACAATTACACCAAAAGCAGATGAATTAAAACCAATTCACATGCCAAGCAATTCAGGTGTTCCTATTATTATGTCTAGCTTTATCGGTCTTGCTGGTTTTGCGTTAGTATTTAGCTGGTTCTGGTTAGCAATTATTGGTGGTATCGGTATGCTAGCTTGTATGATCTACCGTTCATTTGATTATGACGATGGTTACTACGTAAGCGTTGATGAAATTAAAAAAACAGAACATGTAGCATGAGAGGTGAAACGAAATGGCGGCTTTAGATAAAAGCTTACCTTTAGAATATCAATCTGAACAAAGCAGATTGAATATTCTAGGGTTCTGGATTTTCCTAGGGGCTGAAATTATGCTGTTCGCAACACTTTTCGCCTCTTATCTAGTCCTTGCTGGTCGTACGGCGGATGGCCCAACACCAGCAGACTTGTTTGAAGTTAAAACACTTTTAATTCAAACATTACTACTTTTAACAAGTAGTTTTACATGCGGTATCGTAATTCATGAAATGCGTAAAAACAACCAAAAAGCTATGTTAGGATGGTTCCTTTTCACATTGCTTTTAGGTGCAGGCTTCCTATTCTTTGAAATTGAAGAGTTCATCATGTATGTTGGAGAAGGCGCTACGATCCAAACAAGCGCATTCTTATCTGGATTCTTCGTTCTTCTTGGAACACACGGTGCCCACGTAACGGGTGGTATCATTTGGGCAACTTGTGTAATCATCCAAATTTTAAAACGCGGATTAACACCAGTTACAGCTCGTAAAGTATTTATTATCAGCTTATACTGGCATTTCCTTGACCTTGTTTGGATCTTTATTTACACACTAGTTTACTTGAACGGGATGGTGGCGTAATAATGGGACAAAACAATACACAAGCAAATGGACACACGCATAGCGGGTTTCCATGGTCACACGTTTTCGGGTTCATTTTATCGCTTGGACTAACGTTCCTTGCTTTATACGTTGCGCTTTACACAGACTTGCCACTTTCGACGATATTAACAACAATTATCGTAATGGCACTTGCGCAAGGTTTATTACAATTAATTATGTTCATGCACTTAAGAGAAGGAGAAGGTACAATTCAAATTGTTACAATGATATACAGTTTCTTCGTTGCAATTGCAACAGTTGGTCTTACTGTATGGATTTTCTTCTCTATGTAATGGACATGAAAAAGACTGCTGAGATAATCTCAGCAGTCTTTTTATTTATCCCCTCCTCCACCATATTACGGAAATTACAACATTATCATGTAAACTATACTTATTATGACAAATGTTAAGAAAACTCTTTCTTTATGGAATCGAGTTCATATGCATTGCTTTTCTTCAAATAATATAGCTAAAATATGTACTATATTATTTGAAGGGAGAGAACGCAATGGAACAACATTCTTCAGTCTTATCACTTATGATTGTCGTCGCAATCGCGTTTTTCGTTCCCCTTTTGTTGCAACGCTTTAAGTTAAAAGCAATTCCTGTCGTTGTTGCAGAAATTATTGCAGGAATTTTTGTAGGAAAAAGTGGGTTTAACGTTATTGAGCCAGATATGTGGCTTCAAGTCTTATCAACACTAGGATTTATTTTCTTAATGTTCTTAAGCGGTTTAGAAATTGACTTTTCGATCTTTAAACAAAAAGGAAAAAAGAATACGACAAATGAACCAAATACGTTCCAAGCCGCAAGCATTATCTTTTTATTCATTTTCATCTTATCCTATGCCCTATCACTTATATTTGTATGGCTTGGATTTGTCGATAATGCAATGTTCATGACATTAATTATCTCAACGATTTCTTTAGGTGTTGTTGTACCGACATTAAAAGAAAATAACTTAGGAAAAACAGCAATCGGCCAAATTATTTTATTAGTCGCTGTGATTGCTGACTTAGTTACAATGATTCTACTCGCTGTATTTGTCGGGTTAAATTCCGAAAGTGGTCAGAGCATGTGGCTTCTTCTCGTTCTATTTGGCGCAGGTATTGTCATTTACTTTGTGGCAAGACGCTTTAAAAATATTCCATACTTAGAAAGCCTAAAAGCTGGTAGTGTACAAATTGACACACGTGCTGTTTTTGCACTCATTTTAATATTAGTCGGATTATCTGAATCTGTTGGTGCAGAAAATATTTTAGGAGCCTTTTTAGCAGGCGTGCTCGTATCCTTACTATCACCAAATGAAGATATGGTCGAAAAACTTGATTCCATCGGATATGGTTTCTTCATTCCCATTTTCTTCGTTATGGTTGGGGTTAATTTAGAAGTATGGTCGATTTTTAAAGAGCCTTCTAGTATGCTAATGATTCCCATTTTAATTGTTGGACTCTTTATTTCAAAATTATTGCCATCGCTTGTACTAAGAAAATGGTATCCACGTAACATTGTACTCGGAAGTGCCATTTTATTAACATCTACACTTTCATTAGTTATCGCTGCGGCACAAATTGGTGAAAAGCTAAATATCATTAGTCCGAGTCTATCTGCTTCACTTATTTTAAGTGCAGTTATTACATGTATTTTTGCACCTGTGTTATTTAAAAAGATGTTTCCAAGGGTTGAAACACCAAAACCAAAAGTTTCTATCATTGGAGCAAGTCGAATCACTCTTCCATTATCACTTGATTTAAAACGTGAAGATTATGATGTAACATTATACATGATGCGTCAAAATAAAGTAAATGCAGAGGAAGCAACATCTCATGACTTCCCTATTGTAAAATTAGATACAATTACGATAGAACAATTAGGCGAACACAAAGCATTCAATGTAGATCGAGTTGTTGTCGCAACAAGTGATGATGAACAAAACTTATTATTAGCAGAACATGCGAAAGAATTAGGTGTTGAACACGTCATTGCAAGTGTAGAGGATCCTCTTCTACAAGAAAAAGCAACGCAAGAACATATTGCCGTATTCTCAACCATCAACTCTACAAGAATTTTATTACGTGCACTTATCGATAAACCAAGTCTCGTTCGTTTAATTACAACTGCAAACGAAACGGTTCGTGAGATCGAATTACGTAGTAATAAATATAATGGTTTAGCGCTTCGTCGCTTACCATTCCTAGGTGATGTACTCATCATTCAAATTTACCGAGGTAATAAAGCATTGGTACCTCATGGTGATACAACATTACAACATGGTGATACGCTTCTTGTAACAGGTTCAAAAGAACATATTGATACAATGAAAAGCATATTAGAATAGCAGAAAGTCCCCTTTTCATCACGAGGGGACTTTCTGCTTACATAACACTTATTCCTTTCACCATACACTTTCAAACTTTTTCTTAAGATTCTCGTTTTTTAATGGTAAAATATTACTATCAAATATTCTGGGGATGAATCACACTATGTCTATTTCAACTTTAGCTCTTTTGCTACTCGCAGAAGTACTCGTTGCCATTATTCTCATCGGTATTAGCATTGAAATTTGCAGTTATGGATGGAAAAAGACAAATGGAACGAAATACTTTTGTCTCTTTCTTTCTCTTCTCATTGGTACTTGTAGTATATTAGGTCTTTGTGTTGCACCGGCCTATTTCTTTTTACAACTCATAGAAAAAGCGTCATAAGAAAGGTGGATTCTGTATGGTTACAATTAGATGTATTGATGCCTCTGAAACATACGAACTACGTCAAAAAATTTTACGTCCAACTCAACAGTTGGAAGATTGTAAATACCCATCTGATTACGAAACAAATTCCTTTCATCTCGGTGCTTTCTTACATGCTGAACTCATTAGCATCGCATCTTTCTCAGCTGAATCAGAACCTTCCTTACAAGGTAATAATCACTATCGTTTGCGAGGCATGGCTACAATGCCTAGCTTTCGAAAACAACATGCTGGTAGCTCATTAATCCAGCAAGCTGAAGTAATGTTAAAAGAGCGTGAAGCAGAGCTATTGTGGTGTAATGCTCGTATTACCGTTACAGATTACTATAAACGTTTAGGATTTCTTGAGCATGGCGAAATATTTGATATTCATCCAATTGGACTTCATAAATTAATGTATAAAACATTATAAAATAAAGAGGTCATCCTCTTTATTTTATAATTCCCCCCTCTCCTTGTAGCTCTTTTAAATACTCTTCTTTCTCATCACGGTAAAATAAATTATACGTATCAAACGGAATAATTCTTCCATCAGGATGTACAATATGAACACAGGATTTCTTTACCGAACGTATATCTAAATCATAATTATCCATAAACTTCATAATTAATACGCGGAATACATTCTCATAACCAATCCCTGTTGGAAGACTAACTTTTGGCAAGCAACAGAGCAATTCTTTTAATGAATCATAGCCACTTTCTGGTGAATGATTTAAGCTAAATAACTTAAAGATTTGTCCTTTTAATTGCTCATCACTTTCAAAAACAATCGTATTCCGCTCTCCTTCTAATAAAATATTTCGATCAATTATACTGGTTAGTGGAAAAATAGATCCATCTAATTTTAATGCGTATGCCATCGCCAAACTATCCGGATGACAAGGAACCGGTATTATATCGTCTTCTGTAAATAACGAAGATTGTTCGATAATCATTTGACGTACTTCACTTAATGTTAAACGATTGGTTTCAGGATTAAAATCTTCTGTTCGTCCCGCTTGCTGAATAGGTTGAAATGTAACACCCCGTACACATTTTTGTTGTATTGCATATTGTAATATCTCACCTATTTCCTTATCATTTACTCCTTTTTTCAATGTAACAACAAGGGTTGTAGAAATATTGTATTTATTTAAGTTCTCAATCGCTCTTCTTCTTATTTCACGTAAATCAACCCCGCGTAAACTCTGCAGTGCTTCTTTTTCCAAGCTATCAAACTGTAAATATATTTCAAATCCAGGTGTATATTTTACTAACTTTTCTACAAACGTAATATCCTGTGCAATGCGTAAACCGTTCGTATTAATCATAATATGTTTAATTGGTTTTTGTTTTGCAATATTTAATATATCAAAGAAATGAGGATGAAGCGTTGGCTCACCACCGCTAATTTGAACAACATCTGGATTCTTTTCGTTTTTTACAACGGCATCTAACATCCTCTCCACATGTTCTACTGTTCGCCATGTAGTGCGCTTTGGTGATGATTCTGCATAACAAATCGGACACTGTAAATTGCATACATCTGTAATTTCAATAATACTTAAGCAACTGTGTTGCTCATGATCCAGACAAAGTCCACAATCATAAGGGCACCCGTATTTAATAGGTGTATTCCAACGATATGGCATTTCACTCGGCTTAATAAATTCGCGGCATTGCTTATAATACGAGACATCTGTTGAAATGAGCACCTTTTCTCGGCCATGCAACATACAATGCTTTACCATATAGACTCTTTCATCTTGTATAATGATCTTCGCTTCTACTTTCTGTAAACATGTGGAGCACACACTACTCGTTAGGTCATAATATAAATAGTCCCTATTTGGCATGTCGTCTTTCCCCTTTTCTCTTTTTCATAACTAACACAACATAATAACAAACACCCAAAATACAAGCCCATTGAATCGCACTCAAATGCACATATAACTTATCTGTCGGCCTGAGCCATTCAACCAAAAAGCGAAAGTTTAAATATGCCAACATAAAGATTTGAAAAACGAACCCTTCCCACGGTTTATGTCTACTTAGCCAAATACAGCAAATCATAAGGATAAATAAATAACCAATCTCATATAATTGTGTCGGATGCCGGAGCATCCCATCACCAAAATCAATTCCAACTGACCATGTTGTTTGTATCCCTACCGTTTCATCTCCAATGCCAGTTAAAAAACAACCAATTCTACCAATTGCAATTCCTAGTACCAGAGGAATGACCATATCATCACCCGTTGATTCTGTATGACCAACCATTTTCTTCACACTTTCTACACCAATAAGTCCACCTAACAAACCGCCTACAATTGTTTTCCCTTGAATCAATCCTTGCCAGCCATTCTCCCCTATTACTTTCTGAACCTGCAGAAGATGCTCCAGTGTTGCCAAAAGAATCGCCCCAAGAAAAGCACCAAATATAGCACCTAAAAAGATGAATAGCGCTTTTACTTCTGGAATCTTCTCTTTTCGTCGACTTTTTAAATAATAACGAAACCCAAGAAACATACCGAGTGATTCAAAAATAGCATGAGGATGTAGCTTTACTCCAAATACATGTAAATAAATTGGAAATTCCATATAATTATACCTTTCTTACGTCTATTATCTATCTTTAATAATACATATATTGTAAAATAATACTTATTATAAAACAATTCCGAATTTTCAGGAGGTATTTATGAGTAATACAAACTCATCAAAAAAACCTCGTCCTTTTCAACAATGGATGATTGGCTTTGCAGTTACATTTCTAGCTCTCATCATATTATTTGGAGTTCTTATTCGCTGGATTGAGATTACATTTATTATTGTAGGAGTCTCTTTATTATCTTGGGGAGGATACGAAGCATATCGAGGGCGACCATTTATTTTACTAGGAATTATTAGTACACCCTTTATTTTAGGATTCGTATTCTTTATTATTTGCGGTGGATTCTTGATATTTTCTCTTTAAAAGACATGAAAAAACCTTCCATATGCCCGGAAGGTTTTTCTATGCTTTAGTTATCTTCTTTAGCTCTTATCATTCTTCTATAATTATAAATAATAAAGAGGGAACCAAAAAACAAAGAAACTTCACGATTAATGTTAAATCCTTACAAATAAATACTCTTTTCTATATTATAAGAACAAATGACATCCAAATAAAATTGCAAAGAAATACAGAAGCGGATGAACTTCCATCCCTTTCCCTTTCACAATTTTTAAAATTGGATAAATTAAAAATCCAAGTGCAATTCCGTTCGCAATACTAGATGTTAATGGAATCCCTACAAAAATTAAAAATGCCGGCAATGCATCTTCAAATTCATTCCAGTTAATATCACGAATACTTTGTGCCATTAAACTCCCTACTATAATTAATGAGGGAGCCGTAATTGCTGCCACACTTGATAAAGAAGCAATTACAGGACTGAAAAATGCTGTAACTATCGTTAAGCAGATTACTACAATACCTGTTAATCCTGTTTTACCACCTGCTGCAATTCCTGCTGACGATTCAATCGTTGCCGCTGTCGGACTTGTCCCGAACACTGCTCCCGTTGTACCACCTATTGCATCAGCAATAAATGCTTTACCGAAACGCTTTTCAGCATTATCTGTATTTAAACCAGCTTGTTTAATTAGACCAAGCAAAGCCCCTGTTGTATCAAATAAAAGTACGAGTAAGAATGAAAAAACAACGCCGTATAACCCATATTCCATTACATCAGAAAATGCAGTTATAGGATTGGAAACGATAATCCCTTTTGGTAAATGAGGAATCGCTGCAATTTGATCACTAAACTTCAATTGCCCTGTAAAGAAGGCAATTATCCCCGTTACAATCATACTTATAAATAGCGCACCACTCACACGTAATGCCATTAACACTGCTGCTAACACTAAACCAATCAGTGCTAAAATAACAGCCGGTGAATGAAAATCTCCAATTGTAACTAAATTAGATGGATGATCAACAATAATACCAGATAAACGAAGACCAATGAAAGCAATAAATAACCCAATCCCACCTGCAATAGCATGCTTCAAACTATCTGGAATTGCTACAATAAGCTTTTGACGAAATGATGTAAAAGACAATAAAAGAAAAATAATACCCGTTACAAATACTGCTGAAAACGCAATAGCATATGTAATGCCTTCTGCTTTTTGTACAACAGAATAAGCAAAGTACGCATTCATCCCCATGGCTGGAGCAATGACGATTGGATAATTTGCAAAAAACGCCATACATAATGTTCCGACAATTGTCGCAATAATAGTTGCCGTAAATGCTTGATCAAAAGGTACACCTGCATCAGATAGTATTTTCGGATTGATGACAAGAATGTACGCAAATGTAAAAAATGTTGTGATGCCAGCTAAAATCTCTTGCTTCACAGAAGTGTTATACTTTTGTAATTGAAACATGCTTAAGTACCCTTCCTACACAATGAATTATTATCACACATTCTTATAATTATGCGAGAAAATGTAATACTTAATCTTACCAATCAATAAAAGAAAGAGTCAATGTATTCAATAATAGTTAGAATTTTAAGTTTAGGTCTGACAAATACAGATATAGTACAACATACATCGACAATTTTTGTAGCATAACAGACAGAAATGTTTTATAATTTAAAATAGTTGCACTTCTAGTAAGCGCATTCAATCTTTTCATCCTATAAGGAGGCTTTTTATGCAGCAAACAAACAAATCAGGAACTTTAAACCGCGGTCTAAAACAAAGACACATCACATTGATGTCTCTTGGATCCGCTATTGGTGTAGGACTATTTTTAGGATCTGCTTCTGCTATCAAATTAGCTGGACCTTCTATTCTATTAGCTTATATGATTGCTGGACTCGTTATCTTCTTCATTATGCGTGCTCTTGGGGAAATAGCAATTGAACAACCAGTTGCTGGTTCTTTTAGTAAATACGCACATGATTATTTAGGACCCTTAGCAGGTTATATAACTGGATGGAACTATTGGTTTTTATGGGTTGTTACTTGTATGGCTGAAATCACTGCCGCTGGAATTTATATGGAATATTGGTTTCCAGATATCCCGCGCTGGATTTGGGCGTTATTGGCTCTCGTATTAATGAGCGCATTTAACTTTTTATCTGTAAAAGTATTTGGAGAGCTTGAATTTTGGTTTGCTTTAATTAAAATTGTCACAATTATCTGTATGATTGTAATTGGGACAGGAATTATTCTATTTGGATTTGGAAATGATGGCATCGCTACTGGAATTTCGAACCTTTGGTCACACGGCGGATGGTTCCCTAATGGTTTTTCTGGGTTACTTCTTTCCTTACAAATGGTTTTATTTGCTTATCTAGGAGTCGAACTTATCGGTGTCACAGCTGGTGAGGCACAAAATCCGAAGAAAACACTTGCAAAAGCAATTGATAACGTATTTTGGCGCATTTTACTGTTCTACGTTGGAGCATTATTTGTTATGATGGCAATTTATCCATGGAATGAACTTGGCGATAAAGGAAGTCCGTTTGTATTAACATTCCAACAAATTGGTATAGCAAAAGCAGCGGGAATTATTAACTTCGTTGTTTTAACGGCAGCTCTTTCTTCTTGTAACGGTGGTTTATTTAGTACAGGACGTATGTTATTTACATTGGCAGAGCAAAAAAAGGCGCCTGAAAAATTCGGCCGTTTAAATAAAAATGGCATTCCAAGTAGTGGAATTATAGCAACTTCCTTAGTCTTACTGGTTGGTGTTATTTTAAACTATCTTGTTCCTGCAAAAGTATTTACATGGCTTACTAGTATTTCAACGTTCGGTGCAATTTGGACATGGGGGATCATATTAGTTACTCAAATCCGATTCAGAAAAGGATTACCAGCACAAACTAAGCAAAATTTAACGTACAAAATGCCTTTATATCCATTAAGTTCTTATTTTTCACTTGCTTTCCTTGCATTAGTATTAGGAATTATGGCTTATTCAGAAGATACACGAATCGCATTAATTGTTGGTCCGATTTGGTTGATTTCATTAGTAGTTGTATATTACTTAAAAGGATTTCATAAGATAGATGCTGCACAAACTTCAAAAATTAGTTAAATATGTTGCCCCTTCCTTATAGCGAGGAAGGGGTTTTCTTATTTTTCACACAAATATTTATCAACAAAATCCATGTTATTTTTACAAATCTTTTGTATATTTTACATTTTCCATCTTTATTTTCATAAAAAAATCCATTACATTATTAAGGCACATATATTTATTATTAGGGGGATTCTTCTATGAAGAACAAAAAATGGCTTAAACTTTCTTTAGCAACAGCAATTACATTCAGTATCGGAAGCACTTCTATTCCACTAGCTTTCGCTGAAAGTTCTACAGATCCAGCACCAGAGATTGCTGCAAAAGTTGTAAATCAAAACAATGGGAAGAAAGTATTATTTGATAATACACACGGGCAAACAGCCGGTACAGCCGATTGGGTCATTGATGGTGGTTTTTCTGATTTTGGAAATGGTATTGCTAAAAACGGATATTTTGTAAAAGAGCTTCGCCAATCTACACCTATTACATATGAAAATTTAAAAGATTATCATGTATTTATCGTTCCTGAAGCAAATATTCCTTATAAAAAATCTGAACAAGATGCCATGTTACAGTATGTTAAAAATGGTGGTAGTATTTTCTTTATCGCAGATCATTATAATGCAGACCGAAATAAGAATCGCTGGGATTCTTCAGAGGTATTTAATGGATACAGACGTGGTGCATGGGACAACCCGGCAAAAGGGATGTCTAATGAAGAAGCAAACTCACCAGCAATGCAAGGAGTAGAAAGCTCCGATTGGTTATCCCAAAACTTTGGTATTCGCTTTCGCTATAATGCGCTTGGAGATGTTTCTGCCAAAAATATTGTATCACCTGAACAATCCTTTGGTATTACAAAAGGGATTTCATCAGTAGCTATGCATGCTGGTTCTACACTTGCCATTACAAACCCTAAATTAGCGAAAGGAATCGTATATCTTCCAGAAAACCCATCAAAATGGAATAGCGCTGTTGATAGCGGTGTTTATAATGGTGGCGGTATTGCAGAAGGTCCTTATGCTGCAATTGCTAAAGTTGGCCTTGGAAAAGCAGCCTTTATTGGTGATTCTTCTCCTGTTGAGGATGCCTCACCAAAATATGTTCGTGAAGATACAGGACAAGCAAAAAAAACATATGATGGATATAAAGAAGAAAATGACGCTATTCTATTGGAAAACATTGTTAATTGGTTATCTAAACCAGAAACTTATACAAGTTTAGATCAAGTAAATGGCCTACAACTTGATAATCCAACACCTTTACAAACATTTGAGCAACCTAATTTATCAACTGAGCCACAACCAGAACCTTGGAGCGCTCCAAATCAAGGATATCAATGGTTCAATACAAATACATTTAAGCCTGGTTCTTATGGATATAAGGGAACTGTAACAACTAGCGATTATACAGTCATTCGCCCTAGTATTCTACCAAGCAACGAAGTATTTCAAATAAGACTTCAAGCAAACAATTTATTACCTAATGCGACATACAATAATTATTCTCTAGGGATTTTTACAACTGGAGGAACACAAATTGCGAAAGTACAAAATGAAAATGGTACTTGGCCTTCTACTTTTGGATATAGTAGTGTATTCTCTTTCACAACAAATAGCCTAGGTTTTGCTGAAAAAGTAGTAAATGTACAACTCGCACCGAATACAACTGGACAAGCCACTTTACGTCTTCGTCAAAATACAACGACAAAATATAATGAAGCTGTCACTATTAATAATAAATAGTAAAAAAGCAATCCTAAATGGATTGCTTTTTTTACTAATCACCTTTTTCTTTCGAGAAAAACATTCTAGAAATAACAATTCCTAGTCCACCAATAAGTAAGAATAATACTGCACGAATCATCATTGATACTTCTGGTAAATCCAAGAAGAATAACTTACTCACTGTCACAACTAACACAACTAATCCGGCGTATAATATTTCATTCATTCCTCTATTACGCCCAAACCAAACTGAAACTAAAGCATATATCATCCATGCAAGAGAGACAGGTACACTGATAATACTTCCGTCTGTTGAAAGAACCTCTCCTATTCTAGTAATCGTAATAAATACAAGTACCATAAAACTATATAACGTCATCGAATACACATATTTCCCAAAGCGTTTCAACATTGGTTTCACTTTCATCATTCCATAATAAAATGTTCCAACTAAAATGAGGTGGGCTACAAAAGCCGCTGACATGAATGTCTCAAATGGGCTAACAAGGGTTTGCAACATACCGATTACATAAATAACTCCACTAATATAAAACTTGATTTCTTGTTTTAATTTCGCAGAAGCAACGATACCTAAAAAACCTTGTAACATCAATACAATTGCTCCATTCACTAAACTAAATTCATATAAAATCGCTAAACTAAACGACCCCATCGCAAAACCAAATAAAAGATCTGTAAATGGCGATTTTTTATTTTTCATATAGTCAGCCACAAACATTACAGTGTGTACAATTGTACAAATTAACAATCCCCATGTTGTAAAGTCTGGAATTTTCACAATTGCCATAACGAAAAAGATAGCATTAGCACCAAATATCGCCATCCGGGGCTCGTAAATAAAGTTTTTATCAATAAACATATGCCAAAACAACATAATATGAATCAATCCATAAACAATCGTTAATTGCACTTGTAAATGACCTAATAATACTGTCATAATCACAAAAAAGAAAAACGTTACAAGCACAGCAACACTGTAAGACACCATATATAAATATTGATAGCGATTTTTATACGCATACCATAATAAACTAATCGTTAACACCGTTTCATATCCAAAGAAAATGTAAGAATTAGGTGTTGTACTATTTAATAAAAACGGTACAAAAAAGGCGCCTACAGATACAAATATAGCGAGATACTCTGATTGATATCGCTTAGCTAAATAGATACCGAGTATAATCCAAATAATGTTGAATATAAATGCCATCATTGCCGGAAAGAAATGATACAAATAATGTGCAGCGAATGTCGTTAAAACAATGCCTGTAATACTTCCTCCAGCTAATACCAAACCTAACGCTTGACGTTCTTTTTTTATTTGTATATCACCTACATAATACAAAGCAACTGATAATGCTACGCCAAATACAATACGAATTGCTGGAGTAAGTAATCCTGCATCTACCCCCGCTTTAAATAGCCAAATTACCCCAAGTAGCATAATTGCAACGAAAATTCGTGGTAGCCATGTTTGACAAAATTTTATAATGTCAAATGGTTCAGGCTTAAACGCAGATATATCCACCTGCTTTATCTCCGGCTCCGTCACACTTTCTTGGCTAATGACTCTTTCTTCTTGTCGTACATTTTGCACAGGGATACTAACATCTTGTTTCTTCTCAATAGGTTCCTTTACTTGTTGAACTCTTTCTTCTTCCATTTCTCTTTGCTGTGCTTTTAACTCATAGAGCGTCTCCTGCAATGTATCAATTGCTGTTTCTAGGGCTTCTATTTTTTTACCCAAATCTTGTTTCATTTTCTCCCCCCTCTGATCATGCTGTTAAAATAGTAGAATGCATTATAACAATTGGATAAATTACCAGTTATTTATATAATACTCCTAATCTATTCATTTTTTAATAAAATTCCCCTAATAATCTCCAGTTTCTGCTATTATAGTAGCAAATGGCAATCCCTATTCTATTTTCATGAAAATTAAAACATAATGTTTATGAGGTGTTTGTTTGAAACCGCCAATTTGGAATCATCGTTCAAAAAAGAAAATTCGTGGTTTAAGGAGAGTATGCCGCAATTTTTTAAAATCTACCATCGCACATACAAGTTCTTTACCAAATGCGACTGAAACATCTTCTTTAGGTTGCTGGTCTATCCATCTTCCCATCAATCCTTCTTATATGAATTCAAAACGTAAATCAAACTCGATGAAACGATTTTATTTACAGACCGCAATCAATCAAGTAGAGCATTTCATTCATATGAAAACTAAAGTTGAAAAGGAGTATCGTATTTATTTGGGTGTCTCTTTTCCGAACTTACACACTTCTAATATCTTCATTGTATTTAGTAAGCAAGGGATCGAACGATTTTTTGAAGGCTTTCTAAGTGGATACATGGACGGACCACAGTGGATTCCATTACTACAAGAACGCGATATTGAAAAAGAATTTGGCTTACATATACCTAAAGAATTACAGGTAAAAGGCTACAGAGAAATTTTTACTGACGATAATTACAATGACAAAGAAATATGGTTTATAGGCGAATTAAATTAAACAAAAAAAGGCGTTTTCCAATATAGAAAACACCTTTTTCTTTTAATTTTTTTTATTGATACAAATACTGGCAATCATTCCTAAACAGCCACCTACAATCGCTGGAATAATCCATCCTACTCCTTCTGTATACAAAGGAATGTTTTCTAATATAGGCGTCCATTTTGAAAGTAACACGTTTCGATTTAAAATATCTATCCCGCTAAACACTGCTACAAATCCAATTGTCATTGGATATATATACGTATACTTATTAATATACTTATGAAATAGTCCTAAAATAATAAGTGTTAAAGCAATCGGATAAATAAACCCAAGAATAGGAACTGATACTTTTAAAATTTGTGTTAATCCTAGGTTAGCAAGAATCATACTAACTACACTCAAGACAAAAGCCCACACTTTATAAGATACTTTCGGAAATACTTCTGCAAAAAACTGACTACAAGATGTAACAAGTCCAATCGATACACATAAACAAGCAACAGTAAAAATAATTCCTAATAATACCATGCCGCCCTGTCCAAATAATGTAGTCATAATATGAGCTAATACTTGTGCTCCATTATCGAACTTTCCAAGCGAACCACTTATTGATCCAACATATCCCAAAATGACATAAATAAGAGATAATAAAAGACCAGCACCGATACCTGCCATGCTCATATACTTTGCTAGTCCTTTTTCATCTTGTACTCCTTTAGCACGCAAAGTATTTGCCATAACAATTCCAAAGATTAATGCCGCTAAAGCATCCATTGTTAAATATCCATCTAAAAAACCTTGAAATACTGGAGCGTGTCCGTAGTTCCCTACTGGTGCTTGAACATCTCCTGCTGGTGTAATCATACTCTTTATAAAGATAAGAGCAATCATACACAATAATAAGGGTGTTAATATCTTTCCAAACAGCCCCATCAATTTTGATGGTGATAAACTTAGCCAATATACAATACTAAAAAAGATGACCGTGTAAATGAGTAGTAATACACTACTAGTCTCTGGGAAGAACTGACCTGGCCCCATTTCAAAAGCTAAACTCCCGGCACGTGGTATACCAAGTCCAGGACCGATAAACAAATAAATTAAACATGGAAAAATAATTGCAAAAGAAGAATGTACACGATTGGCCAATCCTTGAAAACTTCCGGCTTTAGCAATTGCCATTACACCTAATATCGGAAGTCCAGTTGCTGATATAATAAAGCCGAACAATGCAATCCACACATGTTCCCCCGCTTCATATCCAAGGAAAGGTGGAAAAATTAGATTTCCAGCTCCGAAAAACATGGAAAATAACATCAGGCTCATAAGCAAAATTTCTTTTTTCTGTAGTGATTTCATTTCTTTCTCCTTCTTTACTTTCATATAAAGTAGAATCCTTTTCAGCCTATATAAATCCCATTTTAATTTTTCAACATATAGCCGCTACGCCTAATAAAAGATGATTCGCACTCCTCTTCTCCCCTCTAAAAAGGGAAGTATATAACTCGATTTTGATTTTCCAACATATTAGTTGCGGCTATGTAAACAAAAGCAGACCTTCACTCATTTTCTCCTTTTGTTTTACTCGGCATGGGGCTAAAAAGAATCCTGACCGCTTCTATGCATAGACGGATGCTCTCTTCCCGCCTAAAAAAGAAAGGTTTTATATGGTTTTTCAATTTCTTGCACTTATATGCTAGAACAAACATAGTCCATAGTCTATCACAAAAGAAATCCTCATTCTATATCTGCTCTGTTTTCCAATTTCTTCTGAAAAATCGACCTTTATTGACATCCAATAGTTAATAAAGTAAAATATTAAACAAACAAAACTATTCACTTTGTTTTTGTTTGTGTCAGGAGGAAACTTAAATGGAATCAGCGATACAACTTGAAAGGAAACAACAACGAAACAAAAAACATCCTCCAGGTTTATACTTACTCTTCTTCACAGAAATGTGGGAACGATTTAGTTACTATGGATTACGAGGATTACTAACATTATATTTAACCACAGCTTTAGTAAGCGGCGGTCTTGGGTTTAGTCCAGGGTGGGCACTTTCCATCTATGGATTTTATACTGGAGCATGTTATTTTACTCCAATGATTGGCGGATACTTAACTGACCGTTTTCTAGGAAGACGCTTAGCTATAACAATAGGCGGCGTAACAATGGCAATCGGTAACCTTACACTATTTGCCCTACAAAACCAGGTTGGCCTATACCTTGGACTGGCGCTTATTATTATTGGTAATGGTTTCTTTAAACCAAATATTTCTACGCTTGTTGGAGAATTGTATGAGGAACATGATCCAAAACGCGATAGTGCATTTACGATTTTCTACATGGGTATTAACGTCGGTTCATTTTTAGCTCCACTCGTTTGTGGATTTTTATCAGAAAATTTATTCAAAACAACAGTAGATGGCGTTGTTCATTATGGTTTTCGTTACGGATTCTTAGCCGCTTCAATCGGTATGATTATTGGACAAGTTTTATTCACAACACTATCTAATCGCTTCCTTGGCGATATCGGAAAAAAACCAACAAGAGATTTACAAGCACCATCCGGCGAACAAACAGCTGGTAATACACCACTTACAAAAAAAGAAAAACAGCATACAGCGGTTATCATTATTCTAACTTGCTTCGTTGTCTTCTTTTGGGCTGGTTTTGAACAAGCTGGTAGTTCACTAACGCTATATACAAACAAGTTTGTTGATCGTTCTGTATTCGGGTGGGAGATCCCAACATCTTGGTTCCAATCGGTCAATCCACTGTTTATCATTTTGCTTGCTCCTGCTATTTCAGCACTATGGGCTAAGCTTGCTACAACAAAACGTGGAGATTTAAAAATCCCAACAAAAATGGGACTCGGTATGATTTTACTTGGAATTGGTTATATGGTTCTAGTGGTTGCCACATTAAAAACAGGTAGTGACGAACATAATATTACAGAGAAAGCAAACCTATTATTCATTGTCTTTACTTACCTTTTCCATACATTAGGTGAATTGTTTTTATCACCTGTTGGATTATCAATGGTCAGTGCCCTTGCACCAGTAAAACTCGCTTCATTACTAATGGGCGTTTGGTTGGCTGGTTCAGGAATTGCCAATATTTTAGGTGGTCAACTCGCTAGTTTTACAACTTCACTTGGCTATTCAGAAGTATTTACAGTCATTGGCGTTGTAGCTATTTTCTTAGGTTGTATATTACTATTACTTTCAAAAAAATTAGTAAAATGGATGGACTAAAAAAGCTGAGGGATTGCCCCTCAGCTTTTTTGTTTAACCTTTTATCCCGCCTTAACGGGCAGTAAGACTCCCATCAACTACCCGTTAAGGCCCAATTAATGAGAGCTAATAATCAGCGGGGAATGAAGCCCCCTTCACTGATTAAAGTTTCACTTTATTTTTTTCGCTTTTACAAACTCTCCTGTAACAACAAAACGCTTTGAGTTATCCGATACAGATACACATGTAATAAGCGTTACTTCCGTTTTCCCATGGTTTTCAACGACTTCCCATTTATCAGGCGTTACTTCTGATACATTCGTCACAGTGTACTCATATTCATTTTCATTATCATATAAATAGATTTTATCGTTCTTTTTTAATGTTGATAAATCACTGAATAGGACGCCTTTTTTAGACATATTATGCCCTGCTAATGCATAATTTTCTTTTCCCATCTCTTGCTTCTCTTTAACAGTTGCTGCTCCTGATAATAAGTTTTTCTCAGTAGAAGCATTTAAAATAGGTAAACTTAATGAAATACTCGGAATTTCAATACGACCAATTACTTGTTTTTTATCTAACGATGCATTCGCAACTTCCGCTAAATTTGGTTGTTCAATTTTAGATGCATCTACAAATTTTGTTTCATGCTTTTCGTATTCCATTTTCTGAACAGCTTGTACATTTTCTGTTTGCTTCTTCTCTGCCTTATATCCGTCATAAAATGGCTTACCGATTAAGATACCACCTACAACAAATAAAAGAATTGCTAGTATACTATATATTCTTCGTTTATTCATACATAATCCCTTTCCTTTACAGAATCTTACTTCTATATAAGATGATAAAGTAAGATGACTATATGTACAAGTCTAAGACGAAAAGAAGAAGCCACTTTATTAACTTATCCCGTTATTTGGTCGCGATAAGTCAGTCTTCCCGCATCACTTTATATGATAAAAACTTAACACTCCATCTACTTCATCTGCACTCACAAATAAATCTCGACCATTTATTTTATGAATTCCTTCTGGTGCCGCTCCTGCTGATGGCGCAATTCCAATGTATACCGGGAACATTGGAATTGTCATATCGAAGAACAATACAGCATTCGCTCTTTCAGCCGCCACTGCTAAAATCGGATTTCCTTTTATCTTACCAATTGTCACATTTTCGACTTCACTTCCCCGATTTTCACTTCTATTATCAAGATATAGGCCAGCAGCCGCTACTTTTTCATCAATAAGATTCATACTATCGTATACAAGATATCCAGTCTGACTCCATACAGAAATATTTCTTCCTCCTGATTTCACACCATCCTTAAATTCATTTTTACCAAGGTCCCCTTCATTAGCAGTAATAAGAAATTCTCCTGATGGATCCCATGTCACACCATCTGGTTCTAGGCGTGCAGTTATCTCATCTTGAAAAGATATGGTGCCATCCTTTTTTAAATCTGTTTTATGTGTTGTCGTGCCAAGGCCAAATATATTTTCAATTCGTTTTTCTGCAATATTGACAATTGCCACCGCATTATTTTCTTGTAATGTGACAGCTGCTTTATCTCCTTTTGGATTAATCGCAACATACTCTGGCTGTGGATCATGCTTATAGATCGCTCCATTACCAATGTTACTCATATGGATTGGCAGCTCGACATGTTCCCCGCGCATAACATCACCATCAGGGAATGTAATCATAGAAATACTTCCTGGTCGTTTCGTTTTTTTCATATTTACTTCATTATCATCATTTGGATCGTTTTCTTCATCTTCATTACAAATAATAAGTGTTCTTCCATCTGCTGCTAACGCTACTGAATCTGGTCCTACACCTACTTCATACGTTTTTACCACTCTCTGCGCTGCTAAATCCACTACCGCCACTTGTCCTTTATTTGCATCATATAAGTTATCTCCAGTTCGAAAAGCGGCCAATGCGTGCTTTCCGTCTGGTGTCACAGTTACACTCGTTACTTCCGCTTCTGAATGAATGTCTTTAAAACTCACATTTCCTAATACTTTTATATTTTCTAAATCTGCAATTGATAGTATTTGAATTTGACCTAAATCAGCTTCTGTAACAACTAGTGTATTCCCATCAGGCGTTGATGCTGTAATTTCAGCCTTCTTACTAGGCATTTGAAACGAGGCAATCCGATTAATCTTTGTATCCTTATGTTTTTTACCAATAAAGTCCGTCACCATCTGTTCCACTTTCCCGCGGTATGCAGGGTTAGATATACTCCCCTTTGGTAACGTCTCTATTGTATTCACAATCCGCTCTGTATCCTTTTCTAATGTTTCTGCATGTACATTACTTCCTGTCCATAATACACTTGCAATTATTACGCCATATACCAATACCTTCTTTTTCATTTTCCCACTCCCTTTATTCAATAAATCTAATTCCTATCATAAAAAGCATTTGTAAATCTTCACTTCGACATGCGTTAATTTTTTGTAAAAAATAGGATGCTTTATTACTAAAAAAAGACGTGCACGTGGCACGTCTTTAAGCAATTTTATTTCGATAAAGTGATATATGGAATACGGTCATTTGTATAAAGAAGATGAAAAATACAACATATAATGGGTATGCAGGAATATACGGGGTTACAATCGGATATATAACAAGCAATGCAGCTCCAATCGGTATAACAAACCAAAGCGCTATAAAAGTCGTACGACATGCTTTTGCTGTAATGACTTCTTCGCGCTCATCATCTTGTGGAAATAAAAGAGGAAACATCCAAAAAGATAATTTCTTATATTTCTTTTTTTGAACTTTATAAAAAATAGTTGATACAATCGCTACAATCAATAACAATAAAAACGGTGTAAGACTCATTGATATTTCAAATGGTACTTTCTCTGTTTGAATAATATTTGCAAATTCCACCTCAAAATAATAGAGTTCAATAAATGCCCAACTAGCCAATCCAATAAATAACACATTCACCACATACGACAACATGATTCTATTCATCTTTTTCTCCCTCCTTATTTAAAACAAACACATCCTCCATCTTTAAATCAAATACATCACAAATCGTTAGCGCTAATAACAACGATGGAACGTAATCCCCCTTTTCAATTGCAGCAATCGTTTGCCTTGTTACACCAACCTTTTCAGCTAGTACGCTTTGCGTGAAGTTAAAACGGGCTCTTAGCTCCTTTACTCTATTACAAATGGTCAATTTTACCACCTCTCACCATCATTGTATGCTAAACTTTACAAAATGTAAACTCGACTTAACATTAAAATTTACAAAAAAATCCAACTTCACATATTGTAAAGTTGGATTTGATTTTCAATTATAAAATTACAACACGAACTGTTCTTCTACCCCAAGCACTAGATGAACCTTTATCTGGCATTAATACATCTATTCTATGACCTTTAATTGCACCACCAGTATCGCCTGCAATTGCGGTTCCATACCCTTCAACATATACACGAGAACCTAGCGGGATAACTCTTGGATCTACAGCAATTAACTTCATTCCTGGGTTTGCAGTTAAATCATGTCCCATTGCTGAATGCACATGTTCACCTGATTTGTAACCATTTTCCGATGGATCCGCTGTATAAGCAGTCGCTTCTACATAAATTTCACGCCCGCCTTGTCCTGGCTTCTGATCAGGTTTTGTCTCTGGTTTTGGAGCTGGTGCCGGCTGTGATTTATTCACGGCAGGTTCAGTTGGGTTTGATTCTGGCTTTGATTCTGGCTTTGAAACAGCCTCTTTTTCTACTTCCGCTCTTGCTCTTTCCTCTTCTTCCCTTGCAGCTTTTGCATCCGCTTCTGCTTTTGCACGAGCTTCTTCTGCTAATCTTGCTGCTTCTTGCTCACGAGCAATCGTTTCTTGGACTTCTTTCATATTTGCTTCAATTTTCGCTTTTTCTTGTTCAGCTAAATTAATTTGTCCTGCAAGTTGATTATATTTTGTCTGTACAGCTTGTAAGTTTTCTTGACGTTTTTTCAAGTTTTCTTGTAAAGTTGCTTGTGCTTTTGCTAATTTTTGTTTATCTACTTCTAAAGATGCTTCTTTTTCGTCAATTGCTTTTTTATCTTCTTCAATTTGACGAAGATCTTGTTCTTGAAGACGTAAAATCTCTTTATCTGCCTCTAGGATTGTAGATACTGCCGTCACACGTTGTAAGAAATCAGCAAAATTCTTTGATTCTACTACAACTTCTACTACTAAACTTGTATTTGAGCTATTTTGAACAGAAACCATACGTTTTTTCATAATATCTTTACGAGCAAGTACCTTATCTTCTAAAACGATAATTTCTTGCTTTTTCTGTTCAATTTGCTTATGTGTTTCATCAATTTTGAGTTGAATAGCAGCCTGTTCCTCTTTGTTTTTTGTAATTGTTTTATTTAAATTATGTAGTTCACTTTCGATACCTTGTATTTCTTTATTAACAGCTTGCTTCTCTTGTTCTTTTTGCTGAATATCATTGTTATTCTGCTGCAATTGCTGCTGCATGTTGTTTAGTTTCTCGTCGTTTGACTCAGCTTTGACAGCAACTGTACTAGAAAGACCAATAATTCCTGCTAATACTAGACTACTGATTCGCTTAAAATAGTTCATAATCCGACTCCCTTCTCATACAGTTATACATGATTTATTTTACAGTTTCTTTACAAACTCATTAAATACACTTTATTTTTCATGACAAATAATAAAAACAAACTGTAACATGTAATAAACTCTTAACTTTTAACAACTTATTTTCATACAAATCTTACAAAGGCCTAGATTCGTATATTAGAAACAACAGATTACATGACATTGAAAACATTGTCAAATCTTGCATAAATTGCAGCGATACATAAATGAGTCTTCTGGCAACATATGACAATCTGCTACAAATTCGCTTCACGCTTATCTTTTCTTATATTTTAGAGTGAATTTTTGTTTATTTCGATTCCTCATCAATTTAAAAATATTCCTGTTAGCTTAGATGATTTATCACTAAGTATTATGGGCATTATAGAAGATTCAGCTTAAAAATCCTTCTCTTTCTATTGTGTCATCGCGGGTACACTCACGATTATTTTCCTATAAAAAATTTGTCGTCTTCCTTTTATTTACTTTAAATTTTCAGAATAGTATAATATTAAATATATATCATGCTTTAAAAATGAATTACGAACGGGATGAATCGATATTACAAACACACCCTAACCTCGTAAGAATAACAGGAGGGATTGCACATGTTATGACTGAAACAGGATACTCACTCTAATTTCTTATTACTAATACAAAAGGGGTGCAATCATGTTTATTGTTACAAAACTTATTCATATTAAATTTGGCTATGAAGAAAAAATGATTCGTTCTCTACAACAATACTATCCAAACCCTGGTACATACGGGTTTATTAATCTAGAATTTTCTCGTACGAAGCATACTGAACATGGAAATGAGTATATAGTTCGTATATTATGGAAAACGCAACAAGATTATCACGAGTGGATTTCTCAAAGAAAGGAAACCACCACTTTAACATGGAAACAACAATTCCAAAGCTGTATCCTTTCGGCAAAATCCAACGCTACGCATATTAAATATCCCCACTAAGAAGAGCCTTCTGCAAATTTGCAGTAAGGCTCTTCTTTCATCTATATACATCCAGTTTAAATTTTCAACCTATAAGTCATGGCTACGTCTAAACCAAAGTGACCCGTACTCATTTTCTATTTTTGTTTTAGTTTTAAGCTTAATATGGGGCTGAAAAATGTCCTGACCGTTTCTATGCATGGACGGATGCTCTCTCATCCCTAAAAAATAAGGGGTATGTTGCTTTTTAATTCAGATTCCCTTTCCGCCTCTAAAAATAAAGTTTGCTTTTACATTTTATTGAAGCTATAATAAAATCTTAATTTTTTCGAAAGGAGCCACATTTTGACAGCTTATTTATTTCCAATTAAAACAGCATTTATTCTATTTCCTTTTTTAGCAATGGTTCTATTGATTCCATTTCTAATATTTAATTACAGAAAATATGGCTATCTAAATAAATGGCGTTCTTTTATTTTATACTCTTTGCTTCTTTATTTGTTAAACGCCTATTTTCTTGTTGTCTTACCTCTACCGCAAACATATGATACATGTAGCCTTCAGCCAGCTAACACACAGCACGTTCAGCTTGTACCGTTTTATTTCATTCAAGAAATTAGCAATCATACAGCAGCGATATTAGCAAAACCTGCTACCTATTTTTACTTATTAAAAGAATCTGCCTTTTTACAAGTCGCATTTAATGCCGTGTTAACGATTCCATTCGGCATATATTTACGTTACTATTTCCGCCGTAGTTTTTTACAAACAATCTTCTTTTCACTTTGTCTCTCACTATTTTTTGAAGTGACACAAGTGACTGGGTTATACGGTATATACAATTGTGCATATCGTTTATTTGATATCGATGATTTATTTTTAAATACACTTGGGGGAGCAATTGGTTATTTCATCGCGCCAATATTCACGTACTTCCTTCCTAAATCAAATGAATTAGATGCACATGTCGATTTAGCTACGAAACCAGTTGGATTTATCCGCCGCCTAATCGCACTCCAAATTGATTGGATTTTCTTATCCCTTGTTGTGCCAGGTATAAAAAATAAGGGGAATTCTATTTTCATTTCTAAAATGCAATCTTATACCAATCTATATGATCTTATTTTTATTACGTGTGCAGTCCTCGTCTACTTCATCATCATTCCGTATTTTATGAACGGAAAAACAATTGGTAAGGCGTTACTTCGTATTCATATAAAAGGAAGAAATGAACGAATTACATTAAAAGAATTATTCATTCGGTATGGACTGTTTTACTTTGTTCTCGGAGGAATTAACTATATTCTCTCTAGCAGTTCTATTTTAAATCATACGAATCCTTTAATTCTACTTGTTATATTATTATTCATGTTTGCAATTAACGGTATCTTTGTTATTCATTTTCTACTGCACGTATTTAGTCGTGATAAATTACTATTTTACGAACGAATGAGTCATACACGAAATGTAATTACACTCAAAAAAGCTGACAAATAATTTGTCAGCTTTTTTCATAAATAGAAAACATTTTTGCTACATATGGATTTAAAAACACTCCCATTGGATCTACCTTTTCTCTAGCTTCCAAGAAAGAGTTTAACTTTGGATAAACACATTGCAACTGTTCATATCGCATTGTATGCATTTTCCCCCAATGTGGACGTCCTTCATACTTTTGAAAAATACGTTCTATCGCTGTGAAGTACGCAGCATACTTCATTCCTTTATACATATGCACAGCGATATACGCTGAATCTCTTCCATAGGCAGTACTTATCCATATATCATCTCCCCTTACATAGCGACATTCAATTGGAAAATGAACTTGGAATTTCTTCTTTTCAATAAGACTGTAAATTTCCCCTACTACATCTTTCATATACTGCGCTGGGACACTATACTCCATTTCATAAAAACGAACATTACGAGATGTAGCAAATATTTGATAACTTGAACCAATTGTTTTTGCATTCGGCACTGCCTTTGCTGATAGCCTACTAACTCCCTTACTTATAGAAGGAAGTAACTTGCATCCTTTAGACAATAATGAAAAAATTATATTTTCAAGTAGTGCCGTCTTGAACTTATGCCACTTTAAATCTATCCCTTTAACTGTCGTTTCATTTGTAATTTTCACTTGAACATCATCTGAATACGGAAACACAAAAAATTCAAAATGACGATGCTGCTTATATTCCTCTAATTTGCTTATTACAGTAGATAACGATTCCTTTTTGCTTTCATAGATAAGTGAATAAGCTGGAATGACTTTTAATTTAACTTTTACAATAATTCCAAGCATACCAAGAGATAACTGAAATGCCTTCCAAAATTCAGGGTTTTCTTTCTCAGAACAAACAATAATTTCTCCAGATGCCAGCACAGCTGTAATTTCTACTACTTGTGTTGCCAAACTACCAAATTGAATACCTGTTCCATGCGTTCCTGTACTAAATGCTCCAGCAATAGATTGTGAATCAATATCTCCTAAATTCTCCTGCGCATATCCCTTTTCTTCCAACAGTTTTCCTAAGTTATACAACTTTGTTCCGGCCCATACTTCTACTATGAATGATTGTGAATCCACATCCAAAATCCCTTGTAGCTCATCTAAAGAAATTAAAATTTCTTCTGTTTGAACAAGAGGTGTAAAAGAATGACCTGATCCAACAACACGAATTCTCTTTCCCTGTTCTTTTGCAAACTTTACTACTTCTATTACATCTTGTATGCTTTTTGGGTACATCGTATATTGTGGATTTCCTTCTACATTCCCTGTCCAATTTCTCCATTTTTGCCCTTTTACAGAAAGCATTGACCATCCCCCCGGTATGTTGAATATTTCCCTATCACTTTGTTACCTGCAATACGATGTAACGATGAGAAACGCTCACATAGTTCTCCGGCTTTACTATGCCTAAATAACACGACATCCCCAACCGTTAGGTATTCTGAACCATCATAATAAACAGGCGTTTGTACTTCTCCAGCTCCTTCTAAAGCTAACAACTTCGCTCCACTTGGCTCCAAAATCTCCGGCTGTTTGTCTTTCCCAACTGATCCTGAAGCAATATATCCACCACCTAGGCAAGTATATATATGAGGGGCTGGTTGTCTAACAATTGGCAATGCAAATCCAGCAGCTGGTTCAAATTTAATATCTTTATAGTAATCAAAGAGTTTAGGAGAGTAAAAAGCCGAACCTATTGTAATCTCTGTAACAGATTCATCTTGCATTGTCGTTTGTATACTTCCTGTACCACCTCCATTTACAAAACGAAGTGCAATCCCTTGTTCTTGCACTGTTCGTACAATGCTCTGTCTGCGTTCCATCACTTCAAATACAGATTTTTTCTTTAAATAAGAAACTATTTTATTTTTAAAACCTTGCTTTGGTACATCGTCTCCAACTCCTGCAATCTGTGCTTCATAGCCCATTACACCGTCTATTTGTAAAACAGGAGATTGAATTGCTTTTTCAATAACGTCCAAAGCCTCAGCGGCAGTACGTATAGGAGAACGTCTAACACCAAAATGAAGCTGAAAAAAATGACTACTCATATCGATATCAATACAGATTCGAAAACGCCCACCTGTTTCCTCTGCAATTGTCTCTAAATAAGCAATATGTTCTACGCAATCTACCATACAAGTGATTATCAATCCTTGTTTTGTAAGCAAACTAATTTCTTGAAGTGCTTGTTCATCATGTATAGGGTACCCAAGCAACAAATCGTTAAATCCTTGTTTTATTAAAAATATTACTTCTCGTGGTGAAAAACACATAATGCCTTGAAAACAACGATTAGAGGCTAAAATTTTCTTCATCACTGGAACAGATCGTAATGATTTACTAGCAATACGAACTTTCTTTCCTTGGCACAATTGAACAATGGACTCAATATTTCTTTCTAACGCTTCTTCATCAAGAAATGCACATGGTAATGGGACCTTTTGAAATATGTTACGCTCCACATCGTTCTCTCCCCTTATATATATGTCTTATACATATTGGAAAGAAACTATCATTCTCCTGTGTCTAAACAAAAAAAGTTTCTTCTTGACGAAGAAACTTTTTAACTATTTCAATAGAAGTGATTGCCTGTACTGGATCATGAGTCATGATATGTATATGTTTATTACTAAGAAGTAACCAAGCATTCTATCGATTTACATATGTATCAAACCAAAGCTGAATATATCCCGCTGTGACACGCTGCGCCTCTACTAAACGTTTTCCTGCTGTTGGTGTAACTTCTGCACGCCATTTATCTGCATATTCTTGTGAAACTGCCGCTCTTACGAACCAATCTTTTGTAGTGCCATTTACAATACCGGCATAATCTTGCTTAGCAGCTACAGCAGCTCCATGAATCCAGTCTTCAGGGTTTAGTCCTTTCCAATTCCAATAGCCATTTCCATCAGTCACTTTATAATTATCCTTTACTGTATCAACAAAGTTTTCAAATTTAGAATGGAAACCTTGTGGATAAGAAAGATTAGTAAAGTTTGCTGCATGCATTGGTTGATTTACATCTCCTAAGTAATGCAGCGATAATCCTAAATAGAAGAATGCTTGTTTCATATCTCGCTTTTGATAAGATTCACCAGCAAGTTTAAAGTATTTAGCCCCCGTTTCTTTTGCCTGCTTAGCGAAAGGAATATACGTCTTCCCTGTATCAGGATCATAGAAATGAGAAGCAAATGTACTATTATCATAGTAAGGGTTTTCATAATCAGCAGCATAAATACCATTCTCTAGCTCTGTACGCCATTCATTTAATAAGGTGACTTGATCTTGTTTTACAATTGCTGTATTACGGGACATAATATCAATTGCACGATTGACAATCCACAAATGGGAGTTTGTCCCTTCTGCATGTTTATCTTCCGCAGACCAATATTGAATTACTCTTACCTTATTTCCGCTCTCATTTTCATGGGCAAATGCTACACTTTGCAATGGTGCTGCTAATGTAATAGCTGCTGCTAGGGCCAATACTTTCTTTTTCATATGAAAACCTCCGCTTATATTTATTTTACTTTAAATATGTAGGTCATATGACTGATCTAAGATTAGAATATCCCGCCTTTCTATTCATTTCTATTGAAAAATAAATTATGCAAATGTTCACATCATGACTCATTCATATTTTAGTAAACGAATATTAATTTTCTGCAAAGAAACAGCTAAAATATTGTAAAAAAATAAAGCAACCAGGTGCATATCCTGATTGCTTTTACTCCTTCTTTCTCCCTGCTAATATACTTGGCAATTGAACATTTACTGCGAGCTTGTGAACAAGCCCAAATACTATACCAATTCCAATGAAAATATAGAATATCGTAAAGATTTTCCCAAAGTCTATTTGCGGAGTTCCCCCCATAGCCAACTGTCGTTAATGTTCCACTCCATCCCCAAAGGCATTACCTCACCATCAATACACCAGTACCTTGCTGATTGTTGTTTGTAATACTGGTCTACAGATATGAAATTTCTTCCTTTTGAACAAATTTTGGTTTCCATACCGATCCTGCCTCTTTTTTAAAGTAATAGTATCAGTACGTTCAAGATTTACAGATTCATTGCAAGTGTTTTGAAGTTCTTGCACCATAACCATCACCTTTCTATACATAAAAAAAGTAGCCCTCTTCTATTTCTAGAAAAAGGCTACTTTCTTCTATATTATACATTATTTAGGCGAAACAAGAATTTTCACTTGATTTTTATCTTTTACGAGCGCTTCAAATCCTTCTTCTACAACTTGATCCACAGTAATTTTTTTCGTAATTAATTTCTCTGCTTGAATTTGTCCAGAGCTAATTAATTTAATAGCAGATGGGAAGATATGACGGTATCCAAGAATACCTACAATTTCTTTTTCTTTTAATACTAAGTTGTTTGGGGTAATTGTCGCATCTTTTTCCCATACACTGACAATTACAGTTTGTCCTTCAAAGCTTGTACTTTCAATCGCTTGACGAAGTACAACTTCAACACCTGTTACTTCGAAGCTAACATTTACACCTAAACCGTTTGTTAAGTTACGGATTTCTGCTAGTACCTCTTGTTCTGCTGGATTTAATACATAATCAGCACCCGCTATTTTTGCTAACTCTTGACGTTCTTTAGAAAGTTCAACTGCGATAACAGGCGTTGCACCTGCCGCTTTAACAGCTTGGATAACAAGAAGTCCAATCGGTCCACAGCCAAATACAGCTACAGCTTCACCTTCTTTTAATTTACTTTGACGTACTGCATGAACTGCAACTGCTGCTGGTTCTACAAGTGCACCTTGTTCATAAGTCATTTCATCCGGGATATGGTGAACCATATCTGCTGGAACTACAGTATATTCAGAGAAGCCACCGCCATCTCCACCAAGACCATGGAAAACAAGTTGTTCACAAACGTTGTAATGACCATGTTTACAAGCTTCACATTTGCCACAAGAATAAATAGGTTCTACAACAACGCGGTCCCCAACTTTATGAGTTGTAACGCCTTCACCAATTTCAACTACTTCCCCACTAAATTCATGACCTAAAATAACAGGTGCTTTCACATGTGTTAATGGATGTTCTTCTGTTGGAATAAAAATAGGTCCCGCTAAATATTCGTGTAAATCTGTTCCACAAATACCACACCATTTAATTTTGATTTTTACTGCTCCTGGCCGAACAGCTGGTTCTGGAACTTCTTCTACTCTTACATCACGTTGATCATACCAAAGTAATGCTTTCATTTTATGCATCCCTCTCTATGTACATATACTTAACCTAGTGAAGTTTACTAATCTATTATAGTACTTTTATCCATATATTTCAAAAAGCCAAACTGAAATTCACCAAATTTTAACGAAAAAAGTTCACTTTTTTGTCACTTTGTACTTTTTTCCACATCTGTTAATTCAATTTCATTGCAGGTGAAATTCGCATTATGCCATAATAGCAGAGGAGAGGTGAACATCACTTGAAATATTTCATTTATTTTATTGTTATCGTAGCGTTTTTAGATACATTTTCACAATTACCAATTATGAGTACTTACGCGCAAAGCCTCGGGGGAACCCCTCTTATTATCGGCCTTGTTGTAGGTATGTACTCGTTTGCCAATATGATTGGAAATATTATCGCAGGTGCATCTGTTGATAAATTTGGTGCAAAGAAAGTTCTCTATATGAGTATGGGAATTACAAGTTTCATAGTACTATTGTATACCGTTGTTCAGAGCGGCGAGCAATTACTCATCGTTCGCTTTTTACATGGATTTAGTGACGGCTTCTTAATTCCTGCAGCCTTTACTTTCTTATCTAAACAAACAAAATCAACAAAACAAGGAAAAGCAATGGCACTATCTGGTGCCGCTGTCGGAACAGCAGCTATCGTTGGTCCAGCCTTCAGTGGAATTATGAAAGCAAAAGTAGGCGTTGAATGGGTCTTTATTACGATTTCGCTCTTAATGGTACTCGGTACAATCGTGGCCCTTTTCTTATTACCAAACAATGTGACTAGAAAAGATACATCACGAACGCAAATGATGAACAAAGAAGATATGATAGGATTACTAAGATCCGAACCATTATTACAAGCCTATATTGGCGCTTTTACATTAATGTTCTCACAAGGTATCGTCACATATATGTTACCTGTAAAAGTAGAGGCATTAGCACTCAAAGCGTCTACAACAGGTATGATGTTAAGTGTCTTTGGGATTACTGCCATCCTCTTCTTCTTGCTACCAACAAATCGTATTTATGATCGATTTGACCGTTCAAAGATGATGCTAATCGGTATTGCAGTCATGGCACTTGCCTTATCATTACTTGGTATATTTACAACAAAAGGCATGCTCTTTGTTGTTATGATGATTTACGGAATTGGATTCGCCATCCTCTTCCCATCTATTAATGCTTTACTTGTTGAAAATACAACTGAAGATAAACGCGGGAAGGCATTCGGATTATTTTATGCTTTCTTCTCATTAGGCGTTGTCGCTGGATCCTTTACAGTTGGAGCAATCGGTGCATCACCAAGTGTAAGCTTTGTAATTGGAACAGCATTCTTACTCACATTTGCTGGAATGATTTATGTCAGAGGAAAAATAAAAAAGACAATGATGAATTAACTCATCATTGTCTTTTTTTAATTAAATCTTTATTATAAAACCTCAACATATGAAGGATTAGCAGTTATATAGTTTCCTGATTTTAGCTTATACATTTTTGAACCATTTACAGTTAACGTTTCCACAACAGTGAACACATCACCTTTTTTCACAGTACCAGCCTTTGCATTCCAATCAGGTTGATTATAATAATATAATTCTTCTGCTTTCACACGAACTAAAAATGTTTTCTTCTGTAATCCAAATGCCTTTACTAAGCCATTTACATGCCCTCTTGCAAGTTGTTCTCTAAATGTTGCATTACCTAATTTTCGTGCATCTTCTGCTCGATCAATAAATCCATTTTCAGTTAATACTGCTGGCATATTCGTTTCTCTTAACACATGGAAATTACTCGTTTTAACTCCTCTATCATAAAGGTCAGTTGTTTTCATAATTTCTTGATGAATTACATTTTGGTAAGTCGTAGTTGGTGCTCCTGCATTTGGATAACTATAATCTTCATAGCCAGTGCCACCACCACTATTAATATGTACAGATAAGAAAAAGTCTGCTCCCCAATTATTTGCATCAGTTGTTCGCTGCGTTAACGTAGGGTATACATCACTCGTACGACTCATTTTAAGTTCATAACCTGTATACTCTGCATTTAAAATGTTACGAATACGTGTTGCAATATCTAATGTTAAGTCTTTTTCTCTTAAACCATTTCCAATCGCTCCTGTATCCGTTCCGCCATGACCTGGATCAAGATAAATCTTAACTGTCTCCGCACTTGCATGTGTAGTTGGTATAGCAAAATACATACATGCTACACATAATAAAACAATACTACCTTTCACAAAAGCTGATAATTTTTTCAATGCTGTCACTTACTTTACTCTCCCTTTGTGTATGGATTTACAAATATTCCCTACATTCTAAGTCTGCTAGACTCTACATCCTCTTCCTAAAAAAGGATTTCTATTAAACTATTAAACTATCACTATCTTATTAATCCTTTTGAATTTTACTCAAAATAAAAGACAAAATCAATATATAATTTTGTTTTTTATAAATAATTATTATTTTAGATTCAAAATTAGTAAAATCTTGAAATATATGTATTTATTCTCGTTAAAAAAAGGGGTAAACTCTATTTGTCTCTATATTTTAAAAATATATTTTTATCATGTTTCATAAGTTTATTACTTCCGATTTTTATTTACTATATTTAAAAATTCCTATTGTTCTTTTTTACTTTTCAGTAATAAGCGTATTCGAATACTACGCATTGTAATTTGTTGAAACTCCTCTTTCTTCTATACCAATCATCTTGATACAATCTTCCCCCATGAACATGGATATTTTTATTTAGCACCTTATTTCAACATACATCTCAAGATTTCACCGTCAATTTCCCTCTCCTAATAATCCATAATGCATTGTACTTTTTAACAAAACAGGAAAAAATATAAGCGCAGTGAGTACATGCCCTATAATAGAAAAATAATCGACTACTAACTCTTTTATTCGTGCCCAGATAAAGGTAAAGAATGGAATAATAAAAATATCTATCGCAATTAAAAATGGCGTTACTTTTGTTTCTTTCTTTTTAATAAAAGAAACCCTATCTTATAATTAGAAATGCCAATAATCTTGTGTAAAAGCTATAACTCTTCACTCATTTTTTAAAATGCATAAACACCAACTATATCTCGACAATTTCCTCGGAAATATTCCTATTCCCTACAACATTTGATAGACACTTCATGACTTAAAAAGAAATGTTATTACAGGTATCTGTTGTTATTTTCAGTATCGTTGCAACATATTTATAGGAATTTTTAACCATCTAAATAACAAAAAAATCACAACTCAAACAAATGAGCTGTGATTTTTTATTATATGTTTATTTCTCTTGTGTTTTTTCCCAATCAGCTAAGAATTTCTCAATTCCTTGATCTGTTAACGGATGTTTCACTAATGCTCCGATTACATTCGCTGGAATTGTTGCGATGTGTGCGCCATTTAATGCTGCGTCAGTTACGTGAACACTATGACGTACAGATGCTGCAATAATTTCTGTTTCAATACCGTGAATTGCAAAAATCTCAGCAATTTGGCGAATTAAGTCCATACCATTATGACCAATATCATCTAAGCGACCTAAGAATGGAGATACATATGTTGCACCAGCACGTGCTGCAAGTAATGCTTGTACTGCAGAGAACACTAATGTAACGTTTGTACGAATTCCTAAATCTGAGAATGCTTTTACTGCTTTTAATCCTTCTTTTGTCATTGGAACTTTTACAACAACGTTTGGAGCGATTTTTGCTAATTCTTTTCCTTCTTCAATCATTTTATCTGCTTCTAGGCTAATAACCTCTGCACTTACGGGTCCTTCTACAACATTGCAAATTTCACGAATGCGTTCATGGAAATCCACGCCTTCTTTTGCTACAAGTGATGGATTTGTTGTTACGCCTGCTAATACACCTAGTTCATTTGCTTCTTTGATCTCGTTAATATTTGCTGTATCAATAAAAAATTTCATTTGTTATTCTTCCTTCCTAAATGTAAGTTTATATTTTATTTTTTCTTAATAAGCTCTAATTCAATCGGAATGAATTTTTCCACTTTTTTACCTTGGGTCACTTGTTTTGCTGTTTCCATCGCTTTCTCTCCGATTAATTCTGGTTTTTGTGCAACAGTTGCTGCCATACGTCCCTCATTAACCGCTTTTACAGCATCGTCCGTTGCATCAAAACCAACAACAGCCACATCTGTTTTTCCAGCAGATTTTAATGCTTCAAGTGCGCCTAATGCCATTTCATCATTATGAGCAAATACTGCTTTAATATCGCTATTAGCTTGTAAAATATTCTCCATAACGGACAATCCTTTGGCACGGTCAAAATCAGCAGCTTGCTTAGCAGTAACTTTTAACCCCTTATCAGCTACTTTATGGAATCCTTTCCCACGCTCACGTGCAGCAGATGATCCAGGAATTCCTTCTAGCTCAGCAACGCTTGCCCCTTCACCAATAAGTTCATGAATGTATTCGCCTGCCATTTTGCCACCTTCGATATTATCTGAAGCAATATGAGAAACAACTTTCCCTGAGTTTGCAACACGGTCTACTGTAATAACAGGAATATTCGCCGCATTTGCTGCACTCACTGCTGAAGCAACCGCATCTGAATCTGTTGGGTTAATAACAACTACATCAACGCCTTTTTGAATTAAATCTTCGACATCATTTGTTTGCTTAGCTGCATCATTTTGTGCATCAACAGCAATCAATTCGATATCACTTTCTTTCGCTTTCTTTTCTGCACCTTTTTTCAATGTGACGAAAAATGGATTATTTAAAGTGGAAACAGAAAATCCAACTTTAATAGTTTTATTTCTCCCTTTTTCGCCAGAATCCTTTGCCCATTCCGGTGGTTCCATTGAACATCCGGCAGTAATTACCATGATAAATGCAACGAGCATAAGCAACCATTTTTTCATGAATTGTCCCTCCATTACGCTTCTTTTCGACGATCAATTAATACAGCAAGTAAGATAACAAGCCCTTTGACAACTTGTTGGAAGAAAGAAGATACCCCTAATAAATTTAAGCCGTTGTTTAATACACCGATAATAAGTACACCGATGAATGTACCAACAATCCATCCTCTTCCGCCCGAAAGACTTGTTCCTCCTAAAACAACTGCAGCAATTGCATCTAATTCGTAAGAAGAACCAGCAGTTGGCTGTGCAGAATCTAAGCGCGATGTTAACACAATACCTGCAAGCGCTGCCAAAATACCAGAAAGACCGTAAATCATTATTTTTATTCTCGTTACATTAATACCTGATAGTGCCGCTGCTTCTTCATTCCCACCAATTGCAAAAGTACGGCGACCAAATGTTGTTTTCTTTAAAATAAAGTACAGAACTGCGAAAGCAATCATCATCGTTACAGCTGGTACAGGAATACCAAGGAAATAACCACGACCAAACATTTGAAACATTAAGTGATCACCAAGGCCAGTGATCGGACGTCCGTCCATGTAAACAAGCGTGAGCCCTCGGAAAATGGTCATTGTTGCTAATGTCGCAATAAATGGTGCCACTTTTCCTTTTGTAATAATGATACCGTTTACAATCCCCATTACAAGACCTGCTAACAATCCAATTGCCATTGCAAGGAACGGATCCATGCCACTTGCCATCATTCCAGCAACAAGTGCACTTGATAATGCTAAAATAGAACCTACCGATAAGTCAATACCCCCAGTTAAAATAACGAAGGTCATTCCAAATGCAATGAGTGCATTAATCGACACTTGTCGCAAAATATTAAATAAATTTGGAATCTCAATAAAAGCTGGATTTAATGCTGTAATAACTACAATAATCAGTACCAATCCAATTAAAGAACCTAGCTGCTGCAATATATTTCCCTTTTTAGCCATACCTTACTCTCCCCCTGTAGCTAATGCCATAATGGACTCTTGTGTTGCTTTATCTTTCTCTAAAATACCGCCTACTTTTCCTTCATGAATAACAAGGACTCGATCGCTCATCCCTAATACTTCTGGAAGTTCAGATGAAACCATAATAACGGCATCTCCTTGATTTGTAAGCTTGTTCATAATAGAATAAATTTCTTTTTTTGCTCCAACATCAACCCCTCGAGTTGGTTCATCTAAAATTAACAGCTGTGGATGGATTCCTAGCCATTTTGCAATCACAACTTTTTGTTGATTCCCACCAGAAAGCGATTTGACAGCTTGTTCTCCATTTGCCGCTTTTACATTAAGGAGCTTCATCATGTCCTCTGTAAACTGTGCTTCTGCCCCATTATCCATCACACTACCTTTTGAAAGGCTCTCTAAATTTGGCAATGCTAAATTTTCACGAATTGAAAAATCTAATACAAGTCCTTCTGATTTTCTATCCTCTGTAATAAAGGCAATTCGCTGCCGTATTGCATCAATTGGGCTATCAATTTTTACCTCTCGACCGTTCATAAATATTTGGCCTGAGTCTAACGGTTCATGTCCAAATATTGCTTTCATAATATCTGTACGCCCTGCCCCCATTAATCCAGCAACACCGAGAATTTCCCCTCTTCTCACTTGAAACGAAATATTTTCGAACTTTCCTTCTTTCGTTCCGTTGCGCATTTCAAAGATGACTTCGCCAATCTTAGCATCGCGCTCTGGATAACGTTCTCCAATGCTACGGCCAACCATCATACTTACTACTTCATCAAATGATGTTTCAGGAATTAACCGTGTTCCAACATATTCTCCATCACGTAAAATTGTAATGGCGTCACAGATTGAAAAAATTTCTTCCATGCGATGCGAAATATAAACGAACGATACACCTTCTTTACGTAATTTATTTATAACCGTAAAGAGCGTTTCAATTTCGCGGTCCGTTAATGCCGCTGTCGGCTCGTCCATAATAATAACGCTCGCATTTGTCATTAAAGCCTTACCAATTTCAATAATTTGCTGTTGCCCAACTGATAATTCCCCGGCAAGCATAGCCCCTTTTACGTGAAGTCCTAAACTTGCTAATTGGCTCTCTGCGATGTCATTCATTTGACGTGTACGCAGTATGCCTGTTTTCCCATACATAAGCTCTTTTCCAAGAAACATATTTTCAGCAACTGTTAAATTCGGTAATATATTCAGTTCTTGATGAATAAAAGCAATCCCATATTCTTCAGCTTCTTTTGCATTTTTAAATATGCGTTCTTTTCCATCAATTATGACTTGGCCAGTATCTTTCGTGTACACACCTGTTAAAATCTTCATAAGCGTTGATTTACCCGCTCCATTTTCCCCCATCAGTGCATGGACTTCTCCTGTTTCAATGCTAAACTGTGCATTTTTCAAAACAGGATTACCATTGAACGCTTTTGAAATATTTGTCATTCCAATACGCATTCTCATCACATCCCTTTATTAAAAAATCACGCCTGCGTGTAAAATAATGTTCGCATATGGCGTTGCTTCTCCGGTACGAATAATGGCCTTTGCCCGTTTTGTACGTTCTTTAAACTGTTCATGCGATACATATTCAAAAGCGGCTTCTTTTAAGCGCGCCTCAACTTCTTTATTTATTTCTGCGTTATTCATGGTGATTTCTTCTGCTAATGTTACTTTTTCGATTGCCATATCATCTATCAAAACTTGTAACACATCTAGAAAAGATGGTTTTCCAAGCTCTACTGCTAAATCAATTCGTTTCACACCATCAGGAATCGGTAAGCCACAATCCGCAATCACAACTGTATCCGTGTGCCCAAGTGATGCTAGTACCGCGGCAATTTCACTATTTAATACACCATGCTTCTTCATCTAACAATCACCTGCACTTCTCTAAGTCTCTCCCTTGTTGGCATACCACCTTGTGCACCAAGCTTTGTTACAGAAAGACCGCCCGCAATATTTGCAAAGCGAATTGCTTTTTCAAGTGTTTCTCCTTCAGAAAGCGCGACCGCTAACGCACCATTAAATGTGTCACCCGCTCCTGTTGTATCCACTACTTCTACAGAAATACTTGGAACATGAACAATTTCTGTACCATTATGGAAGCGAACTCCTTTTCCACCTTCTGTCATCAGTAACTTATTTGGGTATTTCGCAAGTAATTCTTCAACTGGTGACGTAAAATCATCTAATACAATGCGGCACTCATGCTCATTCGGTGTAATGTACGTTGCCTTCTCCAAAATATTTGCTGGTAATACTTGTGCTGGAGCCGGATTTAACATAACTGGAACTTTATGTTCTGTGCAAATATCAAGAACATATTCCACTGTTTCTAACGGAATCTCCAGCTGAAGGACAACCATATCAGCTTTTACAAGAAGATCTTTTGCTCGGTCTACAATTTGTTGATTTACAAGACGATTCGCTCCTTGCACAACGACAATACTGTTATCTTCCTCTGCTAACACAATATGCGCAATTCCTGTCGTTTCATCTGTAACCGGTACCACATAGTCGATAAAAACACGTTCATTTTCTAAGTTTTTTCTAACTACTTTACCGTAATCATCTTCTCCTACAGCTCCAACCATCGCCACATTCGCACCTAGTCTAGCTGCGGCAACAGCTTGGTTAGCTCCTTTTCCTCCTGGCACTGTATGAAATGCTTCGCCAATTACTGTTTCTCCTGCTTTTGGTCGCTTTTTCGAAACAGCGACTAAATCCATTGAAATACTGCCGACTACTGCAATGTTTGGCATATATCTCATCTCCTTACTTCGTTGTATTTCGTTCTATAATTTCAATCGGTAAACGATAATGTCCTGTTTCTAATTTATTTCCTTCCATCTGTTCTAGCAATAATTCCGTTGCAATTCGTCCCATTTCATAAGTAGGTTGCGCAACTGTCGTAATAGATGGATACATCATTTCTGTAAATGAAATACCATCAAATCCAATGATTTGTAAATCATTTGGAATAGAAATCCCCTGTTGTAACGCCGCTTTTACTGCACCAATTGCAATCAAATCATTTCCAGCTACAATACCATCAATGTGCGGATGCACTTCTAACAATTCCATTGTCACGCGTTCGCTATCTGCTGGATCAAACGTACTCTCTGTAATCATATAAGAAAGTCCATGTTGTGTAATAACATCTACAAAACCCTCAAAACGCTCATTTGCCGTACTCACATCACGCGGACCACGAATATGAGCAATATGTTTACAGCCTTTTTCTAACAATAACTTTGTTGCCGCCTGACTTCCCGCATAGTTATCAGCATACACTGTAGGTATTCTCTCATTAAACATGCGATCAATTGCAACAACTGGCACGGAAAGGTTCATGTAATTCACACTATTTTGTGGATTCGTAGCTACAATAAATCCATCTACATTATTTTGTCTAAGCACATCAATATATTGTTTCTCTTTTTCTAAACTTTCGTCAGAGTTACAAAGTACAACTGTGTATCCTTGTTTATGCGCTACATCCTCTACGGCACGTGCAACTTCTGGAAAAAATGGATTCACAATGTTCGGAACGACTAAACCAATTAAACGAGACTTTTTATTATATAGAGAACGTGCTACTGTGCTCGGTTTATAATCCAGCATTTCAATTGCTCGCTCTACCTTTTTTAATGTATCTTCATGAACATATCCATTTTTATTTAACACTCTGGAAACAGTCGCAACAGATACTCCCGCTAATTTTGCAACGTCTTTAATTGTACTCATTTTCTTCCCTCTCCATTTCATGTAACCGTTTACAGGAAATAATATAACTCATTTATAAAAATACGTCAATCATTTATAACTAAAAAAGATTATATGTTATACACTAAAAAAAGCATCACCATAAGGCGATGCTTTTTTCTTATTATGAGTAAGATACTTTTGTATCTTTTTCTTCTACTTCAGTAGCAGGTTCTTCTGCACCTTTTTTACGATCAGAAAGCTTAATTTTTTGTAAGAAGATTGTAAATACAGCACCAACTATAATAAATACTAATCCTGTTAGGAATACACTATGAAGTGAATCCACTAAAGATGTTTTCAAAATTGGTACAATGCTATTTGAGAATGCTTCTGGCATTTGTTTTAATGCTTCTGGGCTAAATAGCATAGAATATAAACCTTGTGGATCTGTATGAATCATATCTTTAAACTTTGTCACCATTTGTCCCGCTTCTGCTGGGAATGTATCTAGTACAGGAACTAATTTATTTGTCAATGTTGTACCTGACGTATTATTCATGATGGAGCCTAAAATCGTAATCCCGAACGTCCCACCGATTTGACGGAAGAACTGACTTGAAGATGTTACAACTCCAAGATCCTTTTTCGGGAAACTTTCTTGTAATGCTAATGTTAATGTCGGCATTACAAGCCCCATTCCTAAACCAATAATCATCATATATGATGTTGCAATAAGTTTAGTTGTATGCATATCCATTGTTGTTAATAACCAAAAACCGCCAGCCATAATGAGCATACCTGTAATAATTTGTGGTTTTACGCCTACCTTTAATACAAGCTGACCACCAATAATACTCATCACAATCATCGTAACCATCATTGGTGTCATTATCGTTCCAGATTCAGCAGCACTTACGCCAACAATTCCTTGCATAAAGAATGGAACGAACATAATTGCACCAAACATTCCAATACTCATAAAGAAACCAATTGCATTTAATAGTGTAAATGTACGGTTCTTAAAGAAATGGATTGGCAAAATTGGCTCTTCTGCCTTTGTTTCCACAATAATGAAACTTACAATACCAATGACAGCCAGTGTAAATAATCCAATGATTTGCCAAGAACCCCATGCATAGTCTTTCCCACCGAATGTTAATGCAAGTAATAAACTTACAACACCAAGAATCATTGTGAAAATACCAGCAATATCGATTTTAATTGGTCCCGTTTGTTTATGTGATTTTAATCCCATTGCGATAAAGATTGTCGCTAAAATACCAACTGGTAAGTTAATATAGAATACCCATCTCCAGTTAACAGCATCAACAATCCAGCCACCAACTTGCGGTCCGATTACAGAAGCAAGGCCATATAATGCTCCAAAAATCCCTTGCCATTTCGCACGTTCTTTTCCTGTAAACATATCCCCGATAATAATCATTGCCATTGGCATCATAATACCGCCACCAAGACCTTGAATACCGCGGAAGATAATTAATTCTGTCATACCATTTGCCATACCACAAAGTGCTGAACCAACCATAAAGATGATAAGCCCTGTTATATATACGTTACGACGTCCTAATAAGTCAGCTAACTTACCTGCAATTGGTACAACTGTTGTTGATGTTAGCATATATGCTGTTGTTAACCATGTCATTAAGCTTAATCCGCCTAATTCTCCAACAATACGCGGCATCGCTGTGCCGACAATTGTTCCATCTAATGCAGCGAATAACATTGCAATAACTAAACCAATTAACAACAGCTTTCTATTTTGATTTGCTTGTTGCTCCATGTAATCTCCTCAATTCTTTTTAGTTTGTCTCTATTTCCTCAGATGCCCCGCAAATAATTGTCTCTATTTTTTCAAATAAGCGTAATAAATCTTCTCTTTCTTGTAAATCTAATTGTGAGAAGTATTTCGCAATATGCTGATTTCGAGCGATCATTGCCTCTTCTAATACATCTTTCCCCTTCTTCGTCAGCTCAATTACAACAACACGGCGATCATCTTTATCATGGTAGCGCAGTACCAACTCTTGCTCGATTAACCGATCAATCATTACTGTAATTGCACTTGGTTTCACATACATTTTCTTCGCCAATTTTGTTGCTCTTGATGCACCATAATGGTCTAAAATTTTTAAAATATAAAACTGCGGTGGTGTAAGTCCTGATGCTTGCATTTGTTCTAGTAACTCCGTTTGCATTTTCTTTCCTATAGAAAATGCTAAAGCTTGGATTCTATCAATATGAGTCATATCATTTGGCATGTTATCCACCTCTTATTTAAGCAATAAAATATTTAACGTTTTTAAATATTAAACCTTATAATTAATTTCGTCAATATTTTTATTTTGTAAAAACGTTTACATTTTTGTCACAAAGTTGTATAATTTGTGACGAAGTTAATAGCGAAGGTCATGGAGAATTAGAGTATACGACTATGAAACATAGAAAGAGCACCTTTCTATGTTTCATGGTCTTTTTTGTTTGCCATGGTATTAAACGCTTACAATAATAGAGGAGGATTTTAAGCAATGTTTCTGACTAATTTATTTAAACCTGCGCCGCATACAGAACGATTGCCTGCTGATCGCGTCGATAGCGAATACCGTAAACTGCGCTTGCAAGTGTTTTTAGGCATTTTTATTGGTTATGCAGGTTACTATCTTGTTCGCAAAAACTTTTCACTGGCAATGCCTTATCTTGTTGAACAAGGATTCAGTAAAGGTGAACTTGGTATTATCCTTTCTGCCGTATCCATTGCATATGGCTTAAGCAAGTTCATTATGGGAATTGTCTCCGACCGTTGTAACCCCCGCTACTTCTTAGCAGCAGGACTATTTTTATCCGGTATCATTAATATTATTTTCGGTTCGTTTTCTTTTATTACAACAAGCATTTTACTCATGTTTGTTCTGCAATTCTTAAACGGATGGGTACAAGGTATGGGGTGGCCTCCATGTGGTCGTACGATGGTTCATTGGTTCTCTATTAGTGAACGTGGTACAAAAATGTCTATTTGGAATGTTGCTCATAACGTCGGTGGAGCACTTATGCCGTCCCTTGTTACATTAGGGCTATATTTATTCGCTAATGATTGGAAAAGTGTATTTTACTTCCCAGGTATTCTTTCAATTTTAGTTGGGATTTATGTACTAATTACAATGCGTGATACACCTCAATCTTGCGGATTACCATCAATTGAGGAACATACAGGAGAATATCCAGCAGATGAAAAGGTAAAAGATCGTGAGCGTGAGCTTTCGGTAAAGGAAATTTTATTCAAATATGTACTGAACAATAAGTTTTTATGGTACATTGCTATTGCTAACGTATTCGTATATTTTGTACGCTATGGTGTTGTAGACTGGGCACCTACTTATTTAGTAGAGGAAAAAAGCTTTACTCATAGTAGCTCTCGTACAGCTTACGCTCTATATGAATGGGCTGGGATTCCGGGGACACTTCTTTGTGGATGGATGAGTGATAAACTCTTTAAAGGACGCCGTGCCCCTGCTGGTATTTTATTCATGGTTGGTGTATTCATTGCTGTTCTTGTTTATTGGTTAAACCCAGCTGGCCACCCAATCATCGATAGTATCGCACTTGTTGCAATTGGCTTCTTAATCTATGGACCAGTTATGTTAATTGGACTACATGCACTTGACTTAGCTCCGAAAAAAGCAGCTGGAACAGCAGCTGGTTTAACAGGATTCTTCGGCTATCTTGGCGGAGCATCATTCGCTAGTGCTGCGATGGGCTTTATCGTAGATGCTTTCGGATGGGACGGCGGTTTCATTCTATTACTTGCATCTTGTGTGCTTGCGATTGTATTCCTTGCACTTACTTTAAATACAGGATCGTCAAAATCTCAGCAAGCATAAAGTGAAACTTTAATCAGTGGAAACAACAGCTGAAATAAAATAGCTCTTAGCATTCAGATATATGCTAAGAGCTATTTTTTATTTATGCCTAGTGATATTTTCTTGCAGCCTATAACAATCATTTCCCTTCTATTTACATATATTACTTTTATTAAAACATCTGCTGAAACATTTTCATAGCAATAGCCAATATTACCGAAGTAGTAAATCCCCCTAAACAAATAAGACTCACTCCTTGACTATATGTTAAACCTTGAAATGCTTTCATTTCTTTCATCCTTTCGTTCGTTTATTTGATATCTTTATTTTACCCATGTAAGAAATTTTATAACATCGATTTCACTAACAACTGTCTTACAATATTGTAAGATTTCTACCTAATATAAATACAAATAAAAAACATAAATCTTTTTTAGGATGTAGAGATCATCCAGCCTGCCTAGAAGCGATTGGCCCTCTTCCTGCTCCATGCCAAGTGAAAACAAAAAGAAAAACAGACAACATTTCTGCCGTCTGTTACTTCACAATCATCACTGGACATCTCACTCGTTTAGCCACTTTATGACTGACACTACCAAGCACCATTTCTTGCAATGTATTTAATCCTCTGCTCCCTACTATAACAAGATCAATATCTCCTGTATTTACATATTGCACAAGTGTATTTCCTGGATCACCATGTAAAATCGTAATATTATAGGAGATCTCTTCTTGCTGTAATAAAGACTCAATTTCCTTTAATCTATCTTTTCTACTAGCTGAGATTGTCTCTATATCTGTTTGCCCCTGTATAATATCTGATTTTGCTGTTTTATTGTCTACAACATATACAACTTCAACATTTACTTCTTTACTAAATTTAGCAATATGTGCGGTATGTTTTGCTGCACGAAGCGCATGTTCTGAACCATCACATGCTAGTATAATTTGCTTGTACATATGCTGGAGCCCCTTTCATCATCATACTCGTATTATAATATAAAAAGAACTCTTTCGGTTCTCCGAAAAAGTTCTTCCTATTTAACAAACAGCTTGTTTCGCCAATTTTATAACAAGTTCTGAACTGCGCTCATTTAATCCCGTTATCTTTACTTTTACACCATTTTGCTCATACTTCATTACAACTTTATCAACTGCTGCTACTGCTGAACCATCCCATACATGAGCCTGTGTAAAATCAATTTCTACTTCCTTTACATCTCCTTTAAATTGAAATGCATTTATGAATTCTGTAGTAGATGCAAAAAAGAGTTGGCCATAAATGGCATATATTTTTTTCTCACCAACATAAAAATGTTTCACGTGAATCTTTTTTGCCATATTAAATGCGAATAAAACTGCACTTATAACTGTACCAATCATAACACCAAGAGCTAGATTATGTGTAACGAGAACAATTGTAACTGTTACAATCATAACAAAGGCATCACCTTTGGGAACTTTATGAAGAGTAAATACAGAGTTCCAATCAAATGTCCCGATAGAAACCATAATCATAACTGCAACTAATGCTGCCATCGGGATATGGACAACATAGTCACCAAGAACAAACAGCAATACAATTAAAAATCCACCTGCTACGAATGTGGATAAGCGACCACGACCACCGGATTTAATATTAATAACAGATTGTCCAATCATAGCACACCCTGCCATTCCACCAAAGAAACCAGCAACAATATTAGAAATTCCTTGTCCACGTGCCTCTTTATGCTTATTACTTGTTGTATCTGTCATATCATCTAAAAGAGATGCCGTTAATAGTGACTCTAATAAACCAATAACAGCTAACATAATAGAATACGGTAAAATAATAGCTAATGTTTCTAACGTAAATGGCACATTCGGAATACTAAAAAACGGTAATTCAGTTGGTAAACTTCCCATATCACCAACTGTACGTAATTGTAAACCGCCCAATATTGCAATACTTGTCACGACAATAATAGCAATAAGTGTAGAAGGCACTGCTGTTGTAATACGTGGAAATAGATAAATAATTGCGAGCCCTAAAGCTACTAACGCATACATTTGCCAATTCGCGCCTTGAAAATGAGGCAATTGTGCTGTAAAAACTAAAATCCCTAACGAATTCACAAATCCGCTCATGACAGAACGCGGAACAAATTTCATAAATGAACTTAGTTTTAACACGCCAAAGATAATTTGTACAACACCGGTTAAAATTGTTGTAGCAAACAAATACTGTAATCCATAATCTTTTACAATCGTTATCATCAACAGTGCCATCGCACCTGTTGCAGCAGAAATCATTCCTGGTCTTCCGCCCACAAATGAAATTGTCACTGCGATACAAAAAGCAGCGTATAATCCAACCATTGGATCTACCCCTGCAATAACAGAAAAGGCAATTGCTTCAGGAATTAAAGCTAATGCAACAACAATCCCTGATAACACATCACCTTTCACATTAGAAAACCATTCATTTTTTATAGTTTGAAACAAAAGAACACTCCTCTAATTTTTTATTTTTGATTTTCTTCATAAGAAAATCGATCCGACTGCACGAAGGCTATTATATAACGAACGTCAGATTTTCTGCTATGAAAAAGTTTCCCAAATAAAAAAGCATTGCCTGACGCAATGCTTTTTCTTTTAATGCCCACTATGCCCCTCGCCATTTTCTTGAACAATCTCTAATCTTTCATCTAATATCCCTTGTGTATCAAATGAAATATTCTCTATATTCCCTAATAAAAAACCATGGTTATATGGCCCAAGCGTTGGATCATCTTTAAACTTCGGTTTTATCATCGCTAGTAAATCATATACTGACTGCGTTACTTTACCATTCTCTAATAGAAGGACCGGTGCATGTTTCCCCATATGTGAAAACGGCGCACCAGCAATTGCTAAATCAGGTGTTTCTGTTGAAGTAAATGATACGCCATGTCCCGGCTTTTTAAATCCCCAACCAAATTTCGTTTTTTCATCTTTGAACTTTGCGAAGGCAATTGAATTCTCTGTCGGAGTTTCTCCACTAATACGGGTTACTTTGCCATGCTTACTCAATTGTTTTTCTACCTCTTTTGAAACAATTTTTTCTGGGCCTAACACATATATATTTACTTTTCCTTTTCTTGCTTTTAACGCCTCAATTGTAGCTTCGGGTACTTTATCTTTACCTACATATAAAAGAGGTTCAGGCATATGAGAAATCCAGTTCACGGCTGGAGTTGTATACAAACGCCCTTCTTCTTCAGACGAACCGACAATAACACTTTCCGGATACTTCCCTGTTATGTCTGCATATTCTTTATCAACATCTTTCGCAAACTTCGCTGGATCAGTCTCTTTTATCTGTTTTACTTTGTATTCTTTCAGTTGATCTAATACGGGAGATTCTACATCTCCCATCACCATAATTTGCGTTCCATCTTTTGTTCCAAGTGGTTTTAACCGTTTTATTTCCTTTAATGTCGCTTCCGGAATACTTTCCTTATTCATAAATAAAATAGGTCCATTGTTTGGATGATGAATGAGATCCGCACTAGCAATTCCAAGTTGCCAATGATTAACTGGTACTAAAATTACCGCTCCCGGTTGATTCTCCTTATGAGTCGCTGGCCAAATTGTTTGTGATGTTAAGACTGCCATGTGAACAGAGTCATTTGTGTTTAATCGTGTGATATTTTTTAAGCTTGTTGTTAATAAATCACGAGATGCATCGGCATTCATTTCTTTCGGTGGCATCGCTTCACGATTCATTTCCTTTTGCTGATTATTTTTCTTCTCGTTTGCAGATTCGTGATTTTTATGCTCTGTATTTGCTTGCCCACACGCTACAAGTCCAAATGCAGCAACTATTGTCATACTCAAAACTTGAGTTACCTTTTTCACTAAATCGCCTCCATATCCATCATTTTTCAAGCCTATATCCTTTACCGAAAATGGAAATTTCAACTATACGATAGCAAGCAATTCTGAAGAAATTATGCAGATGCATCATAATCTGCACCATTTCTTCATGATTTTGCTTTACACTTTTAGTAGTGAATACAAATACGGAGGATATTATATGATGGATATACTACTTGTAGATGATGAAACGCGTATGCTGGAATTAGTAGCACTTTATCTTACTCCTAGAGGATATAACTGCATTTGTGTCACTTCTGGACAAGAAGCCCTTTCCTATATAGAAAAACAAAATTTCAAGTTCATTCTTCTCGATATTATGATGCCGAAAATGGATGGATGGGAAACATGCAAAAGGATCCGTTCATTTAGTAACGTTCCTATTATTATGGTAACCGCACGCGATCAAACGATTGATGTTGTTCAAGGATTAAAAATTGGGGCTGATGATTATATAACGAAACCTTTTCAAGAAGAAGAATTATTAGCACGTATTGAAGCTGTATTACGGCGTAGTAATCAACATGAGCAACTACGCTATAAAGGAATTTTGTGGGATGAAGCGAGACACTTTATCTCCGTTTATGATCAAGAACTCCTCCTTACACCAATCGAATTTTCTTTACTTGGGTTATTTTTACATCATGTGAACTATGTATTAAGTCGCGATCAGCTTATTGAGCGGATTTGGGGGCTAGATACAAATACAGAGGATCGTACAGTAGATTCTCATATTCGTAATTTGCGTGATAAATTACGAAAGGCCAAATTCCCAATTGATAAACATTTAAAAACCGTGTATGGAATTGGCTATCGATGGATTGATATTGAAAATTAAGGAGTAACGCGATGAAACGGATTTCTGTTCAACTTGGATTTTATTTTTTAATTGTTACACTTCTAATTGAGAGCGTTTTATTTATATTACTCTATTATAGTCTTGTAAATAATAGGGTAAACGAAGAGATGACAGCATTATTAAAACGCGGAAATAGCCACCGAGATGTACTCGAAAAACATTTTGATTCGCAAACTATTTCTCATGTCGCCTTAATGGAGTCAGAAGCTGAAACAAAGGTTGTCATAACAAATACCAATAAAGAAATATTAGCAAATTCTAATGATATAGATTCCACTATAAAGAGGCACATTATTGGAATGATAGCAGATACGAACCACAACGGAACTATCGTGGAGAATCACTGGAAAACTTCTAACTATATATGCACAGTTAGTCCAATAATAATAGAAGGAAAAATGCAAGGTTATGTTTATATGTTTCTTGGCACAAGTTCCATTAAACAAATGATTGCAGGTCTTACAAAACAATTTCTTGTTGCTGGTGCTGTTACATTCATTTTAACATTCATTACGATATTTCTTCTATCACGTCTGTTAACGAAGCCGCTCCTCCGTATGAAGCATGCTACTGAAAAAATGAGTCATGGTGATTTATCCGTCTCTTTAACTAGTACTCGAAATGATGAAATCGGCGAACTTGCCGTGTCTATCCAAACGCTCGCAAATGATTTACATTACATGAAAAAAGAACGCAGTGAATTTTTGGCAAGTGTCGCTCATGAACTAAGAACACCGCTAACTTATGTAAGAGGATATGCAGACATCGCCATGAAAAACGGTACATCTCCTGAGCAGCGTCAAAGGTATTTATCGATTATAAGAGACGAAGCTGATTCTATTACAAATTTAGTACAGGACTTGTTTTTACTTGCTCAAATGGAAAATCATAATTTTTCTATTCAGGCAAGGGAAGTACACTTGCAAACCTTCCTTTCTCGCATTGTTACAAAAGTGAATATGATGTATGAAGCGAAACATATCCACGTTTCTTCAACATGTTCTTCTTCACTTTCCATAGTTCTTGATGAACAAAGATTTGAACAAGTTATTGTTAATATTTTAAATAATGCTTATGCACATTCAGCTGAACATTCTCGAATTATAATTTCCGTTACAGAGCATAAAACACAAATTGAAATTGCCATACAAGATACTGGAGAAGGAATTCCAAAAGAAAATATTCCACACATTTTCGAACGATTTTATCGCGTTGATAAAGCAAGATCTCGTTCAACTGGTGGAACTGGATTAGGGCTTGCTATTGTTAAAGAGATAGTTGAACTACATGATGGAGAAATTACTGTCACAAGTGAAGTAAATCAAGGTTCTTGCTTTACTATTTCATTACCCACCAATATGTGAAAAAGCTTTAGACAACTTGATAAGGAAGATAGGTGGGGGACAGGTGACGCTTATAATAAAAAACAGAAGTCATTCGTAAAAATGACTTCTGTCGTTCAAAACTTTTTATTGAACTCTTCATGGAATACCTTTACTAAACGGCTGAATTCGTTTCATAATTTAAATTCCATCATTTGCAAATTCAAAAAAGTTTTTTTTGCTAAAAACTCGAGTTTATCAACAATTTTTATTTATTTTTTAATAAATTGTTGCGTCCAAATATTTCCTTGTTTCACGTAACCAACACCTATATAAGTAAAATTCCTATTTAGAATATTCGCACGGTGCCCTGGACTGTGCATCCAAGCATCCATAACTCCTTCTGGTGTTTGTTGCCCTTTAGCGATATTTTCACCTGCTGCTGAATAAGAAATACCAAAACGTTTCATCATGTCAAATGGCGAATTATAAACTGGACTATTATGATCAAAATAATTATTTGTCAACATATCCTCTGATTTTAAACGTGCTACTTTACTAAGCTCTGTATCTATCTGCAATGGAGATAAGCCAACTTTCGCTCGTTCTACATTAACTAGCTCCACAACACGTTTTTCAAACGCATTTAGTACATGACCTTTATTCTCTTGTTTTTTAGCTTCTTCCTGCTTTCTAGCCTCTTCTTGCTTTCTAGCTTCTTCCTGCTTTCTAGCCTCTTCTTGCTTTCTAGCTTCTTC